>NZ_JCANOT010000026.1:0-300000 GCF_059552495.1 Methyloversatilis sp. S146-33 | reverse complement strand
GCCGCCGGTCGCGCGCGTCGACAACGTCGCCGGCGACCGCAACCTGGTGTGCACCTGCCCGCCGCTGTCGGAGTACCGCTAGTCCTCGTCCGCGACGGGGCAGTCGATCGGGTGCCGCCCGGCCCTGCGGGGCGGCACCCGATTGCAAAACTGTGTCATGTCATCGCGGCGTAACCTAGTCGAAACATCCTGTTGCTGTGATTGCGCGTCTGCAAGACGCGTATCGCCCAACAACAACAGGAGTTCGTCATGGTCAGAAAAATCACCGCCGCGGCCATCGCCGCGCTGTTCGTTCCGGTCGTCCAGGCAGCCGATGCCGTCAGCTGGGAAAAGCTGTGGACCTTCACCCACGGCGCCGGCACCAGCGTCGCCGGGCAGACCTCGGAAATCGTCGCCTTCGACAGCCTCAACAACGAACTGTGGGTGGCGGGCCTGAAAGGCATCGACATCCTGAGCGCAGCGACCGGCAGCTTCGTGCAGCACATCGACACCACCGCCTGGGGTGAGCTGAACAGCGTCGCCGTCCGCAACGGCGTGGCCGCCTTCGCCATCGCGGCACCGGTCAAGACCGCCGCCGGCACCGTGCTCACCTTCGACACGACCAGCCGCAGCATGCTGAACAGCTACTCGGTCGGCGCCCTGCCGGACATGGTCACCTTCACGCCGGACGGTCGCATCATGACCGCCAACGAAGGCGAACCGCTGCCGCTGACCGCCTCCACCACGCAGGAGGCACGCGGCTCGATCAGCATCATCGACACCACGCGCGATGCCGTCACCACGCTGGGCTTCAGCGCCTACGACGGCACCAGCGGTCTCGGCCGCATCGTCACGCCGGGCAGCAAGCCCTCGCTCGACTGGGAACCCGAATACATCGCAGTGGCGAAGGACGGCAAGAGCGCGATGGTGACGCTGCAGGAAGCGAACGCGGTGGCGATGATCGATCTGACGACGAATTCGATCACCAGCGTGAAGTCGCTCGGCCTGAAGGACTTCAGCCTGCCGCAGAACGCGATCGACACCTCCGACCGCGACGGCCCGGCCAATACGGCACTGACCGGCAATTACCGCACGGTGCCGGTCAAGGGCATGTACATGCCGGATGCCATCGCCGCCTACAGCAGCGGCGGCAAGACCTATTACGTCACCGCCAACGAAGGCGACTCGCGCAACCTCGCCGACGCGGTCCCCGGCGCCTTCAACGAGGAGATCCGCGTCGGTTCCGGCAGCTACGTGCTCGACCCGACCGTGTTTCCGAACGCGGCCGACCTGAAGAAGAATGCCAACCTCGGCCGCCTGACGGTCACGACCTCCGGCGGCGACCTCGACGGCGACGGCGACTACGACGAAATCCACACCTTCGGCGGCCGCTCCTTCTCCATCCTGGACGAGAACGGCAATCAGGTCTTCGACAGCGGCAACCAGCTCGAAGCGCTGTTGCTGGCGCAGTTCCCGGCGCTGATCGACGACGGTCGCAGCGACAACAAGGGCATCGAACCGGAAGGCGTGACGCTGCTCGAAGTGGGCGAGCGCACGCTGGCCTTCATCGGCTTCGAACGTTCGCTGCAGAGCGTGATCGCGATCTACGACGTGACCGACCCGACCGCCGCCACCTTCCTCGACTTCATCGTCGACGCCGACTCGCTGTCGCCGGAAGGCCTGAGCGCCTTCGAATACGACGGCAAGCTCTTCCTCGCGGTGGCCAACGAAGTGTCCGGCACAACCTCGATGTTCTCGATCAGCGCGGTACCGGAACCGGAAACCTACGCCATGCTGCTGGCCGGCCTCGGCATGATCGGCCTGGCCGTGAAGCGGCGCATGCGCTGAGCGGCCGGTGGGTCGATGCCTGTGGGCGCGGCGCGGACGTCGCGGCCCGCAGGCTTCGATGCGGGTTGCTGACGGGGTCAGAAGACCCCTCCCACAGACCCCGGCCCGGGCGGGTGACGCGTGCATCGTGACGGGGGACCGGCTTGACCTTGCTCAAGCCGGCTCTGCCGTCGGGCGGCTATGGTGTCGCCCACACTCCGTCGGTCCGTACACCATGATGCAGTCCCCTTCCGAAGTTTCCGCCGTCACGTCGGCGGTCAGTCCGCATGCCGAGCAGTTCGCCCGCAGCGGCCTGCAGCCGCTGAAGCTGGGCGGCCGCACACTGCTGCCCATCGTGCAGGGCGGCATGGGCGTCGGCGTGTCGGCACACCGGCTGGCAGGCACCGTGGCCCAGCAGGGCGGCGTCGGCACCCTTTCATCGGTCGACCTGCGCCGTCATCACCCGGACCTGATGGAACGCACACGCGGCCTGCGCGGTGAAGACGCCAAACAGCAGATCAACGCCGCCAACGTCGAAGCCCTGCAGCGCGAGATCGCGGCAGCGAAGGAAATTTCGGGCGGTCGCGGCATGCTTGCGGTGAACGTGATGCGTGCCGTCAGCGCCTACGCCGAACACGTGAAGACCGCACTGCAGGCGGGCATCGACGCCATCGTCGTCGGCGCCGGCCTGCCGCTGGATCTGCCGGAACTGGCGCGCGAACACCCGAAGGCGGCGCTGATCCCCATCCTGTCCGACGCGCGCGGCGTGCAGCTCATCGTCCGCAAATGGGAGCGCAAGCAGCGCGCACCCGATGCCGTCGTGCTCGAACACCCGGGCTGGGCCGCCGGCCACCTCGGCGCGGCCAAGGTCGAAGACACCAGCGACCCGCGCTTCGATTTCGAACGCGTGGTGCCGGAAACGCTGGAAGTGCTGCACAAGGCCGGGCTCGACGGACAGGTGCCGGTCATCGTCGCCGGCGGCCTGCGCACGCACGAGGACATCCGTCGCATGCAGGCGCTGGGCGCGTCGGCGGTGCAGTTCGGCACCTCGTTCGCGGTGACCGAGGAATGCGACGCAGACGACGCCTTCAAGCACGTGCTGGCAGAGGCGCGCGACGAGGACCTGGTGGAATTCACCAGCGTGGCCGGTCTGCCGGCGCGCGCGGTGCGCACGCCCTGGCTGCAGAAATACCTGTCGCTGATCGACAAGACGCAGGCGGTGGCACACGCCAAGTCGCGCTGCGCCAAGAGCTTCGACTGCCTCGCCCAGTGCGGGCTGCGCGACGGCCTGATCGGCTGGGGCCAGTTCTGCATCGATCACCAGCTGGCCGCCGCGCTGAAGGGTGACCTGAAGACCGGCCTCTTCTTCCGCGGCCGCGGCGCCCTGCCCTTCGGCAACCAGATCCGCAGCGTGCGCGCGCTGTTCGACTACCTGCTTACGCCCGCGGCCGCGTGAGCCAGGCGTGGATCGCCATGCCGGCGATCATCGCGGCCACGAACACCACCGCCGTCATCGACCCCATAGTCAGCGACACCAGCGCCGGCCCCGGACAGTAACCTGCCAGCCCCCAGCCGACGCCGAATGCGAGGCTGCCCAGTACCAGCGGCGCGTCGATGCGCGTCGCTGTCGGCAGCGCCACATCGCAGCCGGCCCAGCACTGCCGGCGCGCCTTTGCCAGCGTGAATGCCGGCAACGCGGCACCGATCGCCCCGGCCATGACCAGCGCCAGCGACGGGTCCCAGCTGCCGGCCAGGTCGAGAAAGCCGACCACCTTGGTCGGGTTGGCCATGCCGGACAGCAACAGGCCGAGGCCAAACAGGAGGCCGGCGACGAGTGCGATCAGCGCTTGCATGTTCATGCTCCGAGCAGGTGACGGACGATATAGACGGTGGCAAAACCGGCGCCCATGAAGGCCAGCGTGGCCACCAGCGACCGTGGTGAAAGGCGCGACAGGCCGCACACGCCATGGCCGCTGGTGCAGCCCGAGCCGTAACGCGTGCCGATGCCGACCAGCAGTCCGGCGACGACCAGCAGGCCGCCGCCGGCCACCGGCTGCGCCTCGGGCAGCGCGGCAAACAGCCGCCACAGCAAGGGCGCAGCCAGCAGCCCGCCGAGGAAGGCCAGCCGCCAGGTCGTATCCGGGCCACCCGGCTTGAGCAGACCGCCGACGATGCCGCTGATGCCGGCCACCCGCCCGCTGCCCAGTATCAGCAAGGCGGCCGACAGGCCGATCAGTACGCCGCCGGCCAGCGAACTCCAGGGCGTGAAGGCGTCCCAGGCAATGTTCATCGTGTGTCTCCGTGCTTATCGGTGTCGGCGCAGAAGCGCGCGTGCAGGGTCTGCATGACTGCCAGCGCGTCGTCACTGGCAATGCGGTAATGGATGTACTTGCCGTCACGCCGCGTATCGACCAGGCCCTCGCGGCGCAGCACACCCAGCTGCTGCGACAGCGTGGGCTGGACGATGCCCAGCGTCTGTTCCAGCTCCCCCACCGTGTGCTCGCGCTCGGCCAGCCGGCACAGCAGCACCAGCCGGTCCTCGTGCGCCAGCACGCGCAGCAGCGCGCAGGCACGCGAAGCGGAGATGCGCAGATCGTCGAGCGTGGGTGTGTCCATGGCTAACAATATATCGGTTGATATATTGTTTTTCAATAGAGCGTCAGATTCGACCCTGCCGGTGTGCTCAGCCGCCGGGCAGATTGCGCTCGATCTGCTCGCGCAGCCGATCCTCCTGCGCGCGCAGTTCGGGCGTCATCGCATCGCCGAAGTCGTCGGATTCGAAAATCTGCCGGATCTCGATTTCCGACTCGCCCGGCATCGGGTTGGGGCACCGCTTCACCCAGTCGATGGCTTCCTGAAGCGACGCGCATTGCCACACCCAGTAGCCGGCGATCAGCTCCTTGGTCTCGGCGAACGGGCCGTCGGTCACCTCGCGCGCGGAGCCGAAAAACCTTACGCGGGCCCCGCGCGAACTTGGGTGCAGCCCTTCGCCGCCCAGCATGACGCCGGCCTTGACCAGTTCCTCGTTGAAGCGGCCCATCTCGGTGAGCAGCGCCTCGTCCGGCATTACGCCCGCCTCGCTGTTCGCGTCGGCCTTGATCAGCACCATGAATCGCATGTCGGTCTCTCCTTCAAGTGGGTGATTGAGGGGTACGTCCGGACGACGAAGCAGCCGCGCAGGAATCGACAAGACCGGCGCATCCGGTGAACGACTTATTGCCGACGTCGGCCGGCGCCCCGAGCATCCGCTCATTTCTCACTTCCCCGGGCGCCGCCATGATCACGCTCCGTCAGCTCTACCGCTACCCCGTAAAGGGCCTGTCCGCCGAACCGCTCGACCGCGTCGAGCTGCGCGCAGGCGAGGGCATGCCGCTCGACCGCCTGTACGCGCTCACCAACGGCAGCTGGGACTTCGATGCCGGCAGCTATCAGCCACGCCCGAAGACTGACTTCATCGCGCTGATGGACCACCCGGCACTGGCCGCCCTCACCACTCACCTCGACGACGATGCGCGCCGCCTCACCGTGCGCACGCCGGACGATCGCACACTGCAGGTCGACCTCGACGACAGCGCCGCTTGCGCCCGCTTCGCCGATTTCGTCGCCCGCCACCTCGGCGCCCGCTTCGAAGGCCCGCCCACGCTTGTCGCTGGCGAAGGCTTCCGCTTCACCGACGTGAGCGTGCTGTCGCACGGCATGATGAATGCGGTGTCACTGATCAACCTCGCTACGGTGCGCCGCATCGGCGAGGAATGGGGCGTGGACATCGACCCCATGCGCTTTCGCGCCAACCTCTATATCGACGGCGCCGAGCCGTGGGCGGAAGCGAACTGGCTCGACCGAGAACTGACGATCGGCAACGTGCGTCTGAAGGCGGTCATGCGCACCCCGCGCTGCGCCGCCACCAGCGTGAACCCGCTCACCGCGGTGCGTGACATGACCCTGCCGGCGACCATGATGGAGCGCTACGGGCATCGCGAGTTGGGGGTGTATCTGGAAGTGGTGGCCGGCGGAACGCTGGAGCCGGGCACCCGGGTGGAGGTGTTCTAGCCGGCTCGGCGAGTAGGATTCCGCTGACAGCCCTCCGGCGGCCTGCCCTCTATATTCCGCCCATCCCAAAGGGGAGTAGCTCCAACCGCCGTGTCGTCATTCCGGCCCGCCCGAGTACGTGGCGAGCCCGGCACGCCGGGCGGACGTTCGCGCGATGCGACCGTCCGCGAGCGAGACCTTTGCCGCAATGGCAAAGGTCGTTCCGTTCAGCCGGACCGTCCGCGCCAGCGCGTGGATGGCGCGTCGCAGCCGCGGCGCAGGGCGAAACGACACAGGAACTCCCTTTTCATGGAAACAATCGGCACCTGGTGGATGTGGGCGGGCTTTTTCGGCACCGTCCTCGTCATGTTGGCGATCGACCTCTTCGTGGTCGGCGGCGGCAAGCAGCATCGCGTAGGCGTGAAGGAAGCGGCCGTCTGGTCGGGCATCTGGGTCCTCGTATCGATGACCTTCGCGGGCCTGCTGTGGGCCTATCTGGCCAACACCGTTGGGCGCGAGGTGGCGGACGAGAAAGCGCTGGAATACGTCACCGGCTATCTGATCGAGAAATCACTGGCCATCGACAACGTGTTCGTCTGGCTGATGCTGTTCAGCTTCTTTCACATTCCGCTCGAACTGCAGAAGCGCGTGCTGGTATACGGCGTGCTCGGCGCCATCGTCATGCGCACCGGCATGATCTTCGCGGGCGTCTGGCTGATCCAGCAGTTTCACTGGCTGCTCTATGTATTTGGCGCCTTCCTGCTGATCACTGGCGTGAAGATGTGGTTCATGGCCGAACACACGCCGGACCTGGAAAAGAATCCAGTCATCCGCTGGATACGCGGCCACATGAAGGTGACCGACCGGCTCGACGGCGAACGCTTTTTCGTGATGAAGGAGGAAGGCGGCCGACTGGTGCGCTACGTCACGCCGCTGTTCCTCGTACTCGTACTGGTTGAGCTGACCGACCTCATCTTCGCCGTGGATTCGATTCCGGCCATCTTCGCCATCACCACCGATCCATTCATCGTGCTCACGTCCAATGTTTTCGCCATTCTTGGCCTGCGCTCGATGTACTTCCTGCTGGCCGACATGGCCGACCGGTTCTCGCTGCTGAAGTACGGACTGGCGCTGGTGCTGGCGTTCGTCGGCACGAAGATGCTGCTGATCGACCTCGTGAAGATTCCGGTCCTGCTGTCGCTCGGCGTGGTGGCGGTCATCATCGGCGGTTCGGTGGTGCTGTCGCTGCGGCGTAGTGCGCGACGCAAATGAAGCGCTGCCTAAGCGCGCTCGTCTCGGCCGGCATCGCGCCCGGCCGTCTCGCGTACGACAGTGACCGTGCAGTCCGATTCGGCGACGACGCGCGCCGACACGCTGCCGAGGAAGCGGCGCATGACCGAGCTGCTGCGCGCCCCCATGACAATGTGATCGACCGCGTTGCGCCGCGCGAAATCGACGATGGCATTGGCCGGGTCGGGCGCCTCCAGCACCTGATAGGTGATGCCGGCGCCGCGCGCCGGATCTTCGAGCTTCTGCGCCAGCACAAGCGGGCGAGCCCAGTGCTTCAGCTGCACCAGCCGCTTCACATGAATGCTTTCGCCATCCTTGTCGGTCAGTTCGTCCATGCCGACGCGTCGCGTCTTCATGACCGTGACACAGGCCAGGCGGACCGAGCGCTCCGTCTGCAGCATGCGCTCCAGCGTGTGGCGCATGCTCTGCATCAGGCCGGGTGAGGCACCCGCCACGTCGACGGCGACCATGATGATGCCGTGTCGTGCAACGTGCGATCCAGCACTACCACGCTCCTTCGGCTCATTGCCGACGGCGGCGAACCAGCGCTTGAGCGTGTCGATGCGGCCACCGGTCGAGTTGCGTTCCGCCCGCGCCGTCAACGCGACCTGGTGCGGATGGCTGAGATCGAATGCCAGCAGCGCGGCAGTCTGGTGGCGATTGGCCGGATCGACTTCGAGGCAGCGCAGGATGATTTCCTGCAGCCAGGGCGGGCAGTCGGGGCGGAGCACACGTGGCGGCACCGGCTCACGGTACAGCCGCTCACGAAGCCCACGCACGGTGTTCGGCTTGCCGAACGGACGCTCACCGGTCAGCAGGTGGTAGAGCATGACGCCGAGGGCGAACAGGTCGCTGCGCGGCTCGTCGCGCACGAACTGCACCTGCTCCGGCGACATGTAGGGGCCGGTGCCCATGGGCAGCGTGAATTCCTCGTCCAGCAGATCCGGCAGGTGATCGTGGCGCGACAGGCCGAAGTCGACGAGCACCGCCGTGCCGTCCGGGCGGAACATGATGTTGCTCGGCTTCACGTCGAGATGGATCACGTGCTGCAGGTGCAGATCGTGCAGCGCTGCAGCGACGCGCGCACCGATGCTGGCAACCTCGTCGGCCGGCAGCGGCGCGTGGTCGAGCCGCGGACGCAGCGAATCACCGGCGATGTGTTCCATCACGATGTAGGGCTGCATCGTGAAATCGCCCTTGGCGATGAACTGCGGCACGTGCACGCCGCGCAGCATCGGCAGGATCATCTGCTCGACCTCGAAGCCGACGATGGTGGCCGGGTCCTCGCCGCCCATGATGCGCGGGATCTTCATGATCATCGGCATCACGTGGTCCGGATGCGTCACCCGCCACAGATTGGCCATGCCGCCACGGTGCAGGTGTTCTTCGAGGCGGAAGCCATCGATCACCTGACCGACTTCGAGCGGCACGCGCGGTGCCGGTGTGTCCTGTGGCGTGTCGTCCTGCTGCACTAGCTGCCCTCCATCAGACGTTCGCCCAGGCGGGCTGGCAGGCCAGCGGCCGCGATCTTGCGCGCCGCTTCCTCGTGGTGATAAGGCACGCGGTGAAAGGTGAGCTCGGCGCGCAGCGAATCGAACATCGCCCAGCAGGCCGCCGGGTTGCCGTCGCGCGGCTGGCCGGCGGACCCGGGCAGCACGAACCACTGGCGGTGCGGCGGCACCGGGATGGCGACGCCGGGGGTGGGCGTGAAGTCGGCGATCTTGCCCAGGCCGGACAGGTTGAACAGCTGCGGGTCGTGCACATGGCCAGCAAAGGTATAGCGCGCGTGCGTCGAATTCAGGCTGCGCACCGCCTCGGAACGACCGGTGACGTACTCCCACTCCTGCGGCGCGTAGGCGTTGGCGTGCACGAACAGGCAGCCGTTGCGCTCTACCGAGTAGGGCAGCCTGGCAAGAAAGTCGATCTGCGCGGCATCGAGCTGGGTGCGCGTCCATTCGATGGCACGTCGCGCGTCGCTGTTCATCGAATCGCGCGGGCCGTCGACCACCGCCTTGTCGTGATTGCCCATGACGGCAATCGCGCCGGCCGCCACCAGCTCGCGCGCCCGATCCACCACCCAGGCGGGGTCGGCGCCGTAGCCGACGAAATCGCCGAGCAGCGCATAGGTTTCGGCGCCCTGTCGCTCGGCGTCGTCGAGGCAGGCTTCGAAGGCTTCGCGGTTGGCGTGGATATCGGTAATCAGTGCCAGTTTCATCTGCAGGGTGCTCCGTCGTCGATGCGGCCGGACCGGACGATGCGGCCGCTCGCTGTGCTGAAGAATCCGGCGGCCTGCAAGACAGCATGCGACGGTCGCGCGGCAGGAGGTTTGCGCCGGGTCAAATGTGCCCGCACGCGGCCCCGTTCAGTAGGCAATGCGGGCATGGTAGGTGTTCCGTGACGCAGCCAGCGCATCGCCCAGCGTATGGATGCCGCGCGCAGCCAGCAGCGGCAGCAGCTTCTGGAATATTTCGGCGGTGACCAGCGCATCACCGAGCGCGGTATGGCGGCCACTGACCGCGATGCCGAAGCGCCCCGCGATGTCCTCCAGCCGGTGCGATGCCTGCCCCGGCTGCACCAGCGCCGACAGCAGCAGCGTGTCGAGCACCGGTTGTTCGAAGCGCACGCCGGCACGCGCCTGCTTGAGTTCGAGGAAGCGCATGTCGAAGGCGGCGTTGTGCGCCACCAGCACGGTGTCGCGCGCAAATGCGTGAAAGGCCGGCAGCACCGCGTCGATCAGCGGCTGGCCGCGCAGGTCTTCGGCGCGCAGGCCATGCACTGCCGTGCTGGCCGCCGGCACCGGACGCTGCGGGTCCACGCACTGCTCGAAACTTTCGCTGCGCAGCAGCCGGCCATTGACGATGCGGGTGGCGCCGATCTGGATGATTTCGTCGCCGCCGGAGGGGTCCAGCCCGGTCGTTTCGGTGTCGAACACGGTGTAGGTCAGTTCGCTCAGCGGCCGTTCGGCCAGCGCGCGCGCCGGGTCGCCAGTGCGGAACAGGTCGAAGTCGTAGAACTCCGGACGGCCTGTGACGCGGCTCGCGGCGGGCGCCTGCGCCGGCGCACCGGCCAGCGGCAGAAGGAAGCGGAAGCGCGTGCGATGGCTGGCCCGCTCGCGCTCGACGCCGAACTGCCCGCCGTGCCGCTCGACCACATCACGGATCGACAGCGGCGTGCGGTCGTCACCGCTGTTCATCGCCTCCATCTGCCAGCTCATGACGGTGTCGGTGCTCATGCTGCGCCCCTGCCAGATCAGGTCGAGGCTCGCCTGCGCGCCGCCCGGCTCCGCCTGCAGCGACAGCGCCAACACGCGCACCTCGTACTCGTCGGCCAGCCGCCGCGCCAGCCACTCCACCGCCTGCAGCAGCGCGAAGCTGTCGACGCGCAGCCACAGCGCGGCGTCCACCTGCTCCGCCTGCATACGCGGTACCGCAACACGACGGACGGCCGCGGTGACGAGGTCGGCACCGCGCATGTCCTCCAGCGGCCAGCGCGTCTTGACGCTGCGCAGTGCGGTGTCGGACAGCGCACGCAGCCGGCCGTCGAGCGCCGCGATGCCGTCGCGGACGAGCGCGACCAGCCTGCCCCTGGTGGACATGTCGTCGCCCGTGCGGACGAGCTGGTCGAGCGCACCCTGCATGCCTGCCAGCGTGGCGCGGCAGGTTTCGTCGAAATCGAGCAGCTGGCGGTCGCGCGCGCTGTCTTCCTCGTACTCGCGGGTGATGTTGTCGAACACCAGCACGAAGCCGGCGAGGTCCGTCTGCGGGCCGTCGTCAGCCGCCGGCACCGGCGCCATCTGCACGCGCAGCAGCTGGCCGCCGCGCGTGGCGGTGACGAACTGAGCGCCCGGGTGCTCGTCGCCGCCGCGCATACGACTGCGCACGGTGTCGAGCGCGTGTTCGACCAGCGGGCGGTCGAGCACCGGGTAGATGGAGCGCCCGAGCCCCAGCAGCTCGCTGCCGCCGAGGCCGTCCGGCGCGTCGGACAGTGCGCGGAACTGCAACCGGGCGCGCCGGTTGTACAGCAGGATGCAGCCATCGAGATTGCACACGACCACGCTCTGCGCCAGTTCCGACATCAGCGCTGCAAGGCGGCCGCGCTCGTGTTCGAGCCGGCGGCTGCCGGCGCGTACCTGTTCATCAATGCCGGCGCGCAGGCTGTCGCGCTGCGAGGCCAGGCCGGCGATCGCGCGTGCAAGCTCACGGGTTTCCGCGCTGCCCTGGTCAGTCACCAGCGGCGCCGCGCCGGTCTCGACCACGGCGTGCGCTGCTTCCGCCAGCCGCGCCGGCGCGCCGAACAGCCAGCCATGCAGCACGCGCAGGGGCGGCACGGCCAGTGCCAGCACGAGCGCCCACACCATGAACACGAGTGGAAGACGGTCGCCGACCAGCACTAGCAGCTGCGCCCGCTGTGTCGGGTCAAGCGAGGCGACGACAAGCCCGCCGGCGGCGCACAGTGTCAGCGCCAGCAGACCGCCGAGCAGCGCGAGCGCAACGAAGAAGCGCCGGTCCGGCTTCATGCGGACCGCGCCACGGAGGAGCGGGATGCGATACGGGGGACGAAGACCGCCGGCTGGCCGTCGCCGGCGTTCAGGGTCGGATGGCACAAGGCCGGACTCCTCCTTCTGGGTGCCTGCCGGCGCGCCGCATTCTGAAGAGGGCTGCGCCATGAGCGCGCATATTGCCGCAGCGCGTCATCGAGCGCAGCGGCCGGCGCGAAAAAATTTTCGTCACGCGACACGCTCACTGCATCGCAACATCGGGTGCGCACCGAGCCGCAACAAACCCCGCTCATCCTTTCCTGGCAACCCTTGGCGGAATATTGCAACGCAATATCCAGCGCTTTCTCCGTGCACCCCGTGCGGGTGCAACCCTCGCGCCGCGACGCAAGTAAGCGAGAAGTAAGTTTTCCTGCGCATCCTCCGGCCCGCATAGTGTCTGCAGACGCTATACACATACCGATCATAAACAGAGGAGGTGGTGTCAAGTGACCACAGCAAACATTGCAGCGGGCGCCGAAAAGGCTCGCCCCATGACCGGCGAGGAGAAGAAGGTCATCTTCGCTTCTTCGCTCGGCACGGTCTTCGAGTGGTATGACTTTTACCTGTACGGTTCGCTGGCAGCGATCATCGCCAAGCAGTTCTTCTCCGGGCTTGATCCGCAAGCGGCGTTCATCTTCGCGCTGCTCGCCTTCGCCGCCGGCTTCATCGTGCGTCCGTTCGGTGCACTGGTGTTCGGTCGCCTCGGCGACATGATCGGCCGCAAGTACACCTTCCTCGTCACCATCCTGATCATGGGCTTGTCGACCTTCATCGTCGGCGTACTGCCCAATTACGCGTCGATCGGCGTGGCCGCTCCGGTCATCCTGATCGCGCTGCGCATGCTGCAGGGCCTGGCGCTCGGCGGCGAGTACGGCGGTGCCGCCACCTACGTGGCCGAGCACGCACCGCACGGCAAGCGCGGCGCCTACACGGCATGGATCCAGACCACGGCAACGCTGGGCCTGTTCCTGTCGCTGATGGTGATTCTCGGCACCCGTACCCTGATCGGTGAAGAAGCATTCGCCGACTGGGGCTGGCGCGTGCCGTTCATCGTGTCCATCCTGCTGCTGGCGATTTCGGTGTGGATCCGTCTGACGATGAACGAATCGCCCGCCTTCAAGAAGATGAAGGAAGAGGGCAAGACGTCGAAGGCACCGCTGACCGAATCCTTCGGCCAGTGGAAGAACCTGAAGATCGTCATCCTGGCGCTGGTCGGCATGGTCGCGGGTCAGGCGGTGGTGTGGTACTCGGGTCAGTTCTACGCGCTGTTCTTCCTGGCCAACGTGCTGAAGGTGGACGGCCCGACCGCCAACATCCTGGTGGCCGTATCGCTGATCATCGGCACGCCCTTCTTCGTCGTGTTCGGTACGCTGTCCGACAAGATCGGTCGCAAGCCCATCATCATGGCGGGCCTGGCGCTGGCCATCGTGACCTACTTCCCGCTGTTCAAGGCACTGACCGAGGCCGCCAACCCGGCGCTGGCAGCTGCCCAGGCATCGGCCAAGATCACCGTGACGGTCGATCCGAAGCAGTGCTCCTTCCAGGGCAGCCCGATCTCGCGCGACGTGGACTTCACCACCAGCTGCGACATCGCCAAGCGCGCTCTGGCACAGGCTTCCGCCAGCTACGAAACGATCGAGGCGCCGGCCGGCACGAACGGCAAGGTGCAGATCGGCGAAACCGTGATCGACGTGCCGACCGCCACGCTGATGGCCGGCGGTCACAAGTTCGACGAAGCATCGGTGAAGGCTATCGGAGACTTCAAGAAGGCTGTTGCCGACGCGATGAAGGCCGCCGGTTACCCGGCCAAGGCTGACCCGATCAAGCCGCTGTCGGCCAACTGGTGGAAGATCGTCGCCATCCTGACCATCCTCGTGATCTACGTGACGATGGTCTACGGTCCGATCGCTGCGGCGCTGGTCGAAATGTTCCCGACCCGCATCCGCTACACTTCGATGAGTCTGCCGTATCACATCGGCAATGGCTGGTTCGGTGGCCTGATGCCCACGATCGCGTTCGCGATGGTGGCGCAGAACGGCAACATCTACTACGGCCTCTGGTACCCGATCACGATCGCTGCCATCACCCTGGTGATCGGCCTGCTGTTCGTGAAGGAAACCAAGGACGTGGATATTTTTGCGAAGGATTGAGAATCATGTGGAAGATAGCTGTTGGCTTCATCGCGTTCGCTGCACTGGCGCTGTACATCCTGTCCCAGGGTGGAGACATCGACATGTCGGGTGAGAAACACGGCGTCGAGTCGCACTCCGAACCGGCTGCAAAGCCCGAGTCAAAGTGAGCCGATGGTGAGCCGATCGCTGCTTCCACAGCGTTCCCTCGCCATGCAGCGAGCGGCCTGAGCCCACAAGGCGCCGGCTGCTCCGGAAAAAGCCCCGCATCCGCGGGGCTTTTTTTCGCCCGTACGGCGGCGCAACCGCTGCGACGAAGGCGCAGTCCGGCCGTGACGCGCATCAACATTAAGTTGCGTTGCAGCAACGTCCGGTCATGGAAGGACACATAGAATCGGCGGGTCGCCTAGTTTGGAGCCTGCCATCATGTCCCCTTTCCCCCCTCCGCTTTCCGGCAAGAAGGGGCTCATCGTCGGTCTCGCCAACGACCTCAGCATCGCCTGGGGCTGTGCAAGCGCCACAAGAGCCCAGGGCGCCGAACTGGTGCTCTCCTGCCTCAACGACAAGGCGCTGCGCTATGTCGCACCGCTGGCCGATCAGCTCGCCTCGCCGCTATACACCTGCGACGTCGAGAAAGAGGGCGACCTGGAGGCGCTCGTGGCCCGGGCGGTCGGACATCTGGGTCGCATCGACTTCGTCATCCACTCGATCGCCTGGGCCCCCCTGGAAGATCTGCACGGCCAGGTGATCGACAGCTCGAGCACCGGTTTCGCGCGCGCGATGGAAGTGTCGTGCCACAGTTTCGCGCAACTGGCCAAGCTGTGCGCACCGCACATGAGCGCCGGCGGCAGCATGATCACCATGTCTTATCTGGGCGCGGAAGAAGCGGTGCCGCATTACGGCCTGATGGGACCGGTGAAGGCGGCGCTGGAATCGCTGGTGCGCTACATGGCGATGGAGCTCGGCCCGCGCGGCATCCGCGTGCATGCGGTGTCGCCCGGCCCGATCATGACGCGCGCCGCCTCCGGCATCGCCTCCTTCGACGAGCTGATGGAGAGCGCGATCCGCAAGTCGCCGCTCGGCCGCCTGGTCACGCTGGACGAGATCGCCCAGCTCTGTGCCTTCCTGTGCTCGGACGCATCGTCCGGCATGACCGGCCAGACGCTTTACGTCGACGCCGGCTGCCACGCCGTCGCCTGACCGCCCTCCCGCCTGAAGGAACTGCCATGCAAGAGACGCCGACCACCCAGTGGATCGAGAACATCACCTACGACGAGCTGGCCATCGGCCAAAGCGCGCGCCTGCTGCGCACGCTGACGCTGGCCGACATCCAGGCCTTCGCCGCAGTGTCCGGCGACACCAATCCGGCCCACATGAACCCGGAATACGCCGAGGAAACGCTGTTCCACGGCGTGATCGCCCATGGCATGTGGGGCGGCGCGCTGATTTCGGCACTGCTCGGCACCCAGTTTCCGGGGCCGGGCACCATCTACCTGGAACAGGTGCTGCATTTCACCAAGCCGGTGCGCATTGGCGACACGCTGGCGGTGACCGCCACCGTCATCAGCAAGGACGACGCGAAGAAGCGGGTCGAACTGGATTGCCAGGTGGTTAACCAGAAAGGCGATCGAGTGCTGCACGGCACCGCGCGCGTGCTGGCACCGACGCAGAAGGTTCGGCTGGAGCACGTGCGCGCACCGCAGATACGGCTGTTCGATCCGGAAGCGCGCTTCCGCGAACTGCTTGCACTGGGCGACGGCATTCCGCCGGTGCGCTGCGGCGTGGTGCATCCTTGTGACGTCGAGTCGCTGAGCGGAGCGATGGACTCCGCCCGCCACGGCCTGATCATTCCGGTGCTGATCGGGCCGGAAGCGCGTATTCGCCACCTCGCCGCCGAAGCAGGCATAGACCTCAGTGCCGCCGAAATCGTCGGCGTGCCGCACAGCCACGCAGCCGCCGACACGGCGGCCGACATGGCAGCAGCCGGCGAGGTCGACATCCTGATGAAGGGCAGCCTGCACACCGACGAAATGATCCACGCGGTGCTGTCCCGCCCGGCGCTGCGCACCGGCCGCCGCATGTCGCACGTGTTCCGCTTCGACGTGCCGCTGTACAGCAAGCCGCTGCTGATCACCGACGCCGCGCTGAACATCCGGCCGTCGCTGATCGAGAAGGTCGACATCGTGCAGAACGCGATCGACTTCGCGCGCATCCTCGGCGTGAAGCAGCCCAAGGTCGCCGTGCTGTCGGCGGTCGAAACGGTCAATCCGAACATCCCGTCCACGCTCGATGCCGCCGCGCTGTGCAAGATGGCCGATCGCGGCCAGATCACCGGCGGCCTGCTCGACGGTCCGCTGGCTTTCGACAACGCGATCTCCGCGCGCGCCGCACAGGTGAAGCACATCCAGTCGCCGGTCGCCGGCGACGCCGACATCCTCGCGGTGCCGGATCTGGAAAGCGGCAACATGCTGGCCAAGCAGCTGGAATATCTCGGCGGCGCCAGCGGTTCGGGCCTGGTGCTCGGCGCCCGTGTGCCGATCGCGCTGACCAGCCGCGCCGACGGCCCGATGACCCGCGTCGCCTCGGCGCTGCTGGCACTGCTCGCCGCCCACAACGCGCGTCGCGACCATCCGCGCGAAGCGTGGTCTCAGCACTGAGCCGGATACACATCGATGGCCATCCTGTCCGTCAACGCCGGCTCGTCCACGCTGAAGTTCTCCATCCACCCGCTGCGCGACGGCGAGGTGCAGGCCAGCCTGCTCACCGGCAGCATCCAGGGCCTGGAACCCGGCGGCACGCCGGACATGGGCTGGACGCTGGCCGGTCGCCGCGGCCGGCGTTCGCTTGAAACCCTCGACGCGCCCTTCACCGCCGCACTGGCCGGGCTGCGCGAACTGCTGGACAGCGAAACCGGCATCCCGGCCATCGAGGCGGTGTCGCATCGCGTCGTACATGGCGGCCGCGATTTCTGCGACAGCGTCATCGTCACCGACGACATCCTCGCCCGCCTGAGCCGGCTCGATTCACTGGCGCCGCTGCACCAGCCGCACAATGTGGCCGGCATCCGCGCTTTCCGCGAGGCCTTCCCGGCGCTGCCGCAGATCGCCTGCTTCGACACCGCCTTCCACGCCAACCTGCCGGAAGTGGCCAGCCGCTTCGCGCTGCCGCGCGCACTGCACGACGAAGGCGTGCGCCGCTACGGCTTTCACGGCCTGTCCTATCAGTACATCATGGGTACGCTGCAGCGGCATTCGCCGCGCTCGAACGGCCGCGTGCTGATGGCCCATCTCGGCAACGGTGCCAGTCTGTGCGCCGCCCTCGATGGCCGCAGCCAGGCCACCACCATGGGCTTCTCGGCGCTGGACGGCCTGATGATGGGCACACGCAGCGGCACGCTCGATGCCGGCGTACTGCTCTATCTGTTGGAACAGGGCTGGGACCACGACCGGCTGCAGACACTGCTGTACCGGCAGAGCGGACTGCTCGGCGTGTCCGGCATCTCGGCCGACATGCGCCGGCTGCGCGCCGACGCCGGCGCAGCGGCGCGCGAGGCGGTCGAGCTGTTCACCTACCGCGTCGTGCGGGAGGCCGGCGCAATGGCCGCCTGCATCGGTGGCCTCGACCTGATCGCCTTCAGCGGCGGCATCGGCGAACACGACGCGACCCTGCGGGCCGACGTGTGCGCCACGCTCGCATGGATGGGCGTGCGCGTGGACGGTGCACGCAACGCCGCGGCCACCGGCGACGCGGTGCAGCGCATCGACAGCGACGACAGCGGCATCGAAGTGTGGGTCGTGCCGACCGACGAAGGCCGCGTCGCCGCACAGGCGGCCGCCGCCCTGATCGCGGCGCGCTGACTCAAGAAAACGCTTGGCCGCTCCCGAGTTTTCTTGCCCCCCTCGGGGGGCCTGACGCGAAGCGGCAGGTCTGGGGGCGCTCAGCTACGCTGACGGAAGGTGACGTAGTAGACGCCGGCCACCAGGATGCTGCCGCCGACGATATTGCCCAGCGTGGCGGCCAGCAGGTTGGACAGCATGCCGACAAGGGTCAGGCCCGACAGGTCGACGCCCGCCGGTACAACGCCACCGGCGTGCAGCAGCATGCCCATCGGAATGAAGTACATATTGGCGATGCAGTGCTCGAAACCGGCGGCGACGAAGGCCGACACCGGAAAGATGATGGCCAGCACCTTGTCGGTCACGCTGCGCCCCGCGGTGGCCAGCCACACGGCGAGGCAGACCAGTGCATTGCACAGGACGCCCTTCATGAACACGGTGGTGAAGGAACTGGCGGTCTTGCCAGCCGCCACCTTCACATAGGCTTCGGCCACCGCGCCGCCATTCATGTCGGTATGGTGCGACAGCATCACCAGCGCCACCATGCCCAGCGCACCGACCGCGTTCGTCACATAGACGATGGCCCAGTTGCGCGCCAGCAGGCTGAACGGAATGCGCCCCTCGGCCCAGGCCATCACCAGGAAATTGTTGCCGGTGAACAGTTCGGCACCCGCCACCGCCACCAGTATCAGCCCGAGCGAGAAAGCCAGGCCGCCGAGCAGCCGGGTCAGCGCGAAGCCGAGCGAGCCGTCGCTGGCGACCAGCGTGAAATAGAGCGCGCCGAAGCTGATGAAGGCGCCGGCCAGGATGCCCAGCATGGCCATCGTGCGCAGCGGCAGATTGGCCTTGACGACGCCGATGTTCTCGACCTTTTCCGCGATCTCCTTCGGCGAGTACAGATCGATACCCAGATTGCTGGCCATGCGGATGCTCCTCTCTGTTGTTCTCTGTGCGTTCTGACCCGTCTCCTGCGGGCAGCCGACAGTGTAGGATGTGGTCCTTGCTGCCGGTAGAGCCGGCAGTCGCGGACAGCCCGTCTGTACCGCGAGCGGAACACCCTCCAGCCGAATCAGCCTGACGCACAGTGCGCGCGAACAACCTTCCGCGCCTGCGCCCCGCCGGACCACCCGTCACGGCCAAGCGTCGCCGGGGAATCGCAGTACCGTGTGCGCACGCACCGGGATTCCTCGTCAGCCCAAGAACCTGACGGAGACAACCGAATGAGAACCCGCCTCACCCTCACGCTCGACGACGCGAAGCAGATCGCCGCCGCCGCCGAGGCCGAAGCACTGAAACGCAACTGGCCGGTCACCATTGCCATCGTCGACGACGGCGGCAACCTGATGTGGCTGCAGCGCCTCGATGGCGCGCCGCCGATGAGCACCCAGATCGCCCCCGAGAAGGCCCGCACCTGCGCGCTGGCGCGCAAACCCAGCAAGGCGATCGAGGACGTCGTGAACAGCGGCCGTCTGGCCGCGCTGCGCATGCCTGTACTGCCGCTGGAAGGCGGCGAAATGATCATCGTCGATGGGGAATGCGTCGGCGGCGTCGGCGTATCCGGCGTCAAGTCGAGCGAGGACGCCATCGTCGCCCGCGCCGGCATCGCCGCCATCGGCGCGAGCTGGGAAATTCCGCTCTGACCGCTGCGCGCTGACCGGCCGGCCTCACGGCCGGGCGTCAGCGCCCGAGCAGGCCCTTAAGCTTGTCGCCGACCTGCTGCTGGACCTTCTCCTTCGCCTTTTCCTGCAGCTTCTGCGTCTGTTCCTCGACCTTGGCGCGCGCGGCGTCCTTGACCAGGTCGCCGAACTCGATCTTGTAGTCCAGGCTGGCGAACGGGCCGTACAGGCGGACCGGCACGGTGACGCCCCTGAGGTCGGCCGCCGCCTTGCCGTCCTGACCCTTGCTGGTCGCCGCGAGCGTCACCTTTGCAAGGTAGTCGAGACTGGATCCGGGCAGGTCGATGGTGCCGGCACCGGCCAAGCGAAGGAAAGGCGAGCTGGCCGCCAGGTCGTCATTGCGTGCGATGCCGTCCTTGATGCGGAAGCTGGCGCTCATTTCCGAGAAATCGGTCTTTTCGGTCGCGTTCGCCTTCTGCGCCGCCGCCGCACCACCGCCCAGCGCTGCCTTCGCCTCACGCAGGCTTTTCGCCAGATTGATGCCACGGATCGCGCCGTCGCGCAGCTTCAGCGAGGCGCTGCCGTCGAGCGCCTTCTTCAGCGCGCCGACCGTGCCACCGGCGGTCACCAGGTCGAGCGACACGTTGCCGCGGCCCTCCAGCAGGTCCTTGTCCGCCGCGTCCTTGAGCAGCGGATGGATGTCGATATCGGCCAGCGTCTGCTTCAACGCAATGCGGTTGCCCTCCGCGTTCAGGCTCAGCGCGCCGCTGGCGGTGCCACGGTAGAGCGCCGCCGACAGCGGTGCGACATCGACCTTGCCATTGACGGCCTTCACGTTCAGCCGCACATTGGTCATCCGCACGCCGGACACCTGCAGTTCGCCCACCTTGACGCTGCCGCTAGCGTTGAGGCCGCGCAGCGCCGACAGGTCGACCGGCGTGTCGTCCGCACTGCCGGCCGGCTTGGGGTCCGCCTTCGCCGGCGGCAGGTAGCGGTCGACATTGAGGCGATCGATGTCGACGTTGAAATTCAGCGCCAGCGGATCGAACCGGGTGGCACCGAGCTTCAGCTTGATCTGGCTGTCGTCGAGCCGGGTGGCGAGGTCGAGTGCGGCGGTCTGCTTGCCGACGTCGGCCTGCAGCGCGCCCTTGACCGGCAGCTTCACCGTCTTCATCGGCAGCGCCGGGTGGGCAACATCGACGGTGCCGTCCAGCGCCGGCAGACCGATGACCGGGCCCTCGATACGCACGTTCAGCGGCGTCTGCAGCGAAGCCTTGACGGTGGCGTCGTCCATGCGCGCATCGACGTCCAGCACCAGACCGCTGGCCTTGACCTCCTCCGCGCTGCCCTCCAGCCCCTTGAACTGCAGCGCCAGATCCGCGGCGCGCGCCTTCGATTCGAGCCGCGCGCTGACGCTGACATCGCCGCCGCGCAGTGCTCCGTCCGCCAGTTGAACCGCCGGCGCCGACAGCTTGGCGCTCAGCGCCTCGCCATCGCGGGTCGCCACAGCGTCGAGCTGCAGCTTCTGCAGTTCCAGCTGCCCTTCGCCCACCAGCGAGATGCGCGAGGCACCCAGCGTCGCTTTCAGCGCCTGCAGATCGAGCGCTTCGCCATCGACCCTCGCGCTCAGATCGTCGAGCGCATAGCGCTGGGCCGGCAGATCGTAGTCGTAGGTGGCGGCCAGCACGATGCGGCTGTCGATGGCCGGCTGCGTGGACTTCAGGTGCGCCGCCAGATCGAGTTTGCCGCGCGCGGCATTGGCCAGCTTGCCGAGCGACAGTTCGATTTCTTCCAGCTGGTGCGCAGCGCCCGAGGCCTCGTCGCGGAAGGCCAGCGCCGAACGCGACAGCTTCAGTCCGGCGACGTCGAACCTGACCGGCGAACTGTCGTCGCTGTCGTCGGACAGCAGGTCGCTGAAGTTGAAGCTGCCGTCCTTGTGCCGCGTGATCTGGATGTAGGCACCTTCGATGCGGATCTCGTCCACCACCAGTGAGCCCGACAGCAGCGGCATCACCGCGACCGACACGCGCGCCGCGTCGACCTGTGCGAAACGATCGGCACTGCTGTGCTCGGACAGCGTGGTGCGACCCAGACGGAGACCGAGGTTGGGGTAGAAGGACAGATCGACATCGCCTTCGATGTCCAGCGTGCGCTGCTTCTGCTCCTGCACGACGCGCTTCAGTTCGTCCTTGAGCTTCGCCGCATCGAAGGTGATGGCGACGTAGAGCACGACGGCGGCCAGCAGCGCTGCAATACCGCCCAGCGCGAATGCTGCGTATTTCAGTACTTTCATGCCTTCTCCATGCGAAACAGGCGGACCGGGGTCGCTGACCTCCCGCCACGCCGCGGCGCCCCGCCGGGCGGGCACACGCAAGGACATGGCAGGCGAATCAGGTAACGACGAACCGCGGCGCGCGATGGCGACCGTTCAGGATGACAGCGCCCGAGCGGACACTCGATGAGCACGATGGTCCGCGAGCGTAACAGAGAAGCCCGCGCGCCGGCCCGGGCGCAGCGCACACAGTCGCCTGTGCTATCTTCGCGCTCGCTGCATACGTCAGACATCCCCACCGAAAGAGGAGAACCGCATGAGCTTCATGTCCGAATTCAAAGCCTTCGCCATGAAGGGCAATGTGGTCGACCTGGCGGTCGGCGTCATCATCGGTGCAGCCTTCGGCAAGATCGTCGACTCCGTCGTCGGCGACCTGATCATGCCCATCGTCGGTGCGCTGTTCGGCGGCCTCGATTTCAGTCAGTTCTTCATCGTGCTGAAGGACATCCCGCCGGGCGTGCCGGAAACGCTGGCCGACCTGAAGAAGGCTGGCGTGCCGGTTTTCGCCTGGGGCAGCTTCCTCACCGTCGCGCTGAACTTCGTCATCCTCGCCTTCATCATCTTCATCATGGTGAAACAGATCAACCGGCTGAAGCGCGAAGAGCCTGCGGCACCGGAGGCACCGGCCGAGCCGCCGGAAGAGGTCGTGCTGCTGCGCCAGATCCGCGATTCACTGCAGAAGTAAGCGGCGGTCGTGGAAATGAAAAAGGAGCCGCGAGGCTCCTTTTTCTTTGGTGCGTCGACGGCTCAGGCGGCCGGCTGTTCTTCCGCCCGCTTGCCGTCGTCGGCCACCCGCTCAAGCCGGTAACCGTAGTTGTAGGTGGAGGCGAGGCGGTAACCATTTTCCGGCCGCAGCGCGAGCTTGGAGCGCACGCGCGACATGTGGGTGTCGACGGTGCGCGTCGGCACGTCGCCCTTGCGGCCCCACAGCGATTCGAGCAGATGACCGCGCGACACCAGACGGCCGACGTTGCGGAACAGGAAGACCGCCAGTTCGAACTCGCGCTCGGTCAGGTCTATGACCTCACCGTTGAGGCGGGCGGTGTGCGAATTCATGTCGAACTGGTAGGGCGCGGCGTCGATCACCGGCTGATCGGCCGGCGGACGGCTGCGCCGCAGCACGGCTTCGATGCGGGTGAGCAGTTCCATGCGCCGGGCCGGCTTGACGATGTAGTCATCGGCGCCCGCCGCCAGCGCGGTCACGATGTCGTTCTCGTCCTGCCGGGCGGTGACGAAGATGACCGGGGTCGTCAGCCCGCGCTCGTTGCGCAGCCAGCGCAGCACGTCGGCGCCCGGCAGATCGGGCAGTTCCCAGTCGATCAGCAGCAGGTCATAACTTTCCCGCACGGCTTCGCGCATCAGGTCGCGAGAGCGCATGAAGGTGTGGATGTCATGGCCGGCGGCACGCAGCCAGCTGCCAAGGATTTCGACCTGTACCGGGTCGTCTTCGAGCAATGCTATTCGGGCGGTCTGCACGGCGATTCTGTATCCGTAGGAAATAACCGGTTCAGAAAGCGTTCACGGCACGCGCAACGCGGACTGAAGGGTGACTGTGTAATTTCGTGACCTCCGGCCTGTAAGGCAGTATGCCCCAGTGTGCGGGTCAGCGCATCCGTTCGCCATCGAACAGACCGTGCATCCAGTCCAGCCAGCGCCGCGCAGGCTCACCATCGGCCGGTGCCCAGGACGCGAATTCGGTCTCGGTCAGCGCACGGTAAGGGCCGGCTTTCGCCTCGAACATGACGGAACCGGGTTCGAGGGCCACCAGACTGTGAAACTGACCGTGCGCGATATCGACGCCGAAGCGCTCGCCACCGGGTGCCAGCACGCAGGTTTCTTGCACCGCACCGCTGTCGTCGAAAAGGATGCACCCCAATCGACCCTTCACGCAGAGGATGGTTTCATCCTTCAGCGGATCCAGATGTCGGTGGGGTCTGACATAGCTGTCGGGTTCGATCGCATTGAGCAGGCGGTGCGCCGGATGATCGTCGTGTGGATGGAAATTGCGGTTCATGCGCCGGCGCGGGCTGCGCTGCGCTTCGACCACCACGGCGTCGAGCAGAGCCCGGTCCAGCCAGCGCGCGCTCATGCGACGGCCCTCCGGTCACTGCGTGACCACCTCCCCGAGGGAGGATGAGCGCCCTCTTCGGGCGGCCGGGCGAGGGCGCTCATGCGACGACCCTCCGGTCACTGCGTGACCACCTCCCCGAGGGAGGGTGAGCGCCCTCTTCGGGCGGCCGGGCGAGGGCGCTCATAGCCCGGCACTCATGCGTAGGCCACCGACACCGCGTCGGCCGGCAGCCAGTCGCGCAGACCGTCGAACAGCGCGTCGTCGAGTCTGACCCGCCACGGATCGCCGAAATCGAGCGGCGCGACGGCGTCGTTGCTGCGATAGTGCAGGCGCACCGCGCAACCGCTTTCGGTGCGGAAAGGTTCGAGCAGACTGCGCAGCCGGGCGCAGGCGGCGTGCGCGCCGAGCGTCGCCACTTCGCCGTTCAGCTTCAGTTCGAGCCGGCGCGCGAAGCGGGCGCGTGCCTCGCCGGCGCTGAGCAGGCTGTCGGCGACGACGCGCATCGAGTTCGAATATTCGTCGAACTGCGCCCGGCCTTCGACCACCAGCACTTCGTCCTCACGCAGCTTGTTGCGCGACGCTTCGTACAGTTCGTTGAACACCGACACCTCGATCTGCGCCGTGCCGTCGTCGAGCGCGACGAAGGCCATCTTGCCGCGACGCGTCATCTGCACGCGCGAACTGACGACCAGGCCGGCGACCACGGTCGGGTCGCGCGACGATTCAAGCTGGGCCAGCTTGCGCCGGGCGAAGCGCGAGAACTCCTGCGCGTAGCTGTTATAGGGATGGCCGGACAGGTAGAAGCCGAGCGCCTGCTTCTCGTTGGCCAGCTTTTCGCGCTCGCTCCACGGCTTGACCTGAACGTACTCCGGCGCGCGCGCGCCGGTGCCACTGGGGGCGTCGTCGAACAGGCCGCCCTGGTGCGCGTTGGCCGCTGCCTGCTCGGCCGCCTCCATCGCCAGCGCGACGCTGCTCATCAGCGTGTTGCGGTCGTGCGGCGTGCCGGCGATCGTCGCGTCGAAGGCGCCGGCTCGGATCAGCGCCTCGATGGTGCGGCGGTTCACCATGCGGCGGTCGACGCGCAGGCAGAAGTCGAAAATGTCCTTGAACGGCCCGCCCGATTTGCGGGCTTCGAGGATGCAGTTCACCGCCTGCTCGCCGGTGCCCTTGACCGCGCCGAGGCCGTAGCGGATTTCGCTGCGCGACACCGGCACGAAACGGTATTCGGACTCGTTGACGTCCGGCGGCAGGATGGTGAGCCGGTTCTTCTTCGCGTCGAGGTAGAAGATGTTCACCGTGTCGGTGTTGTCCATGTCGGACGACAGCGACGCGGCCATGAAGGCGGCGCAGTGGTGGGCCTTCAGCCAGGCGGTGTGGTAGGTGACGACGGCGTAGGCAGCGGTGTGCGACTTGTTGAAGCCGTACTCCGCGAACTTGGTCATCAGGTCGAACAGCTGTTCGGCCAGTGCCGGGTCGTAGCCCTTCTCCTTCGCACCGGCGGCGATGGTTTCGCGGTGCTTGGCCATCTCCTCCGGCTTCTTCTTGCCCATCGCCCGGCGCAGCATGTCCGCACCACCGAGCGTGTAGCCGCCGATGATCTGCGAAATCTGCATCACCTGTTCCTGGTACACGATGACGCCATAGGTCGGCGACAGGCAGGCTTCCAGGTCCGGGTGGAAATAGTCGATCGCCTGCTGGCCCTTCTTGCGTAGGATGAAGTCATCCACCATGCCTGAGCCGAGCGGGCCCGGCCGGTAGAGCGCCAGCACGGCGATGATGTCTTCGAAGCGGTCGGGTGCGAGCTTGCCGAGCAGCTTCTTCATGCCCTCGGATTCAAGCTGGAAGATGGCGGTGGTGTTGGCATCCTTCAGGATCTGGTAGGCGGCCGGATCGGTGAAGGGCAGGCTCAGCAGGTCGGGCCGGTTGCCGGTCATGCGCTCGATGTAGTCGACCGCCAGCTCGATAATCGTCAGGTTGCGCAGACCGAGAAAGTCGAACTTCACCAGGCCGATGGCTTCGACGTCGTCTTTGTCGAACTGGCTCACCGGCGAAGCGTCGTCGCCGTCCTGCTGGTAGAGCGGGCAGAAGTCGGTGAGCTTGCCCGGCGCGATCAGCACGCCGCCGGCGTGCATGCCGACGCCGCGGGTCAGGCCTTCCAGCGGTTCAGCCAGGCGCAGCAGTTCGCGCACCTCCTCTTCCGCCTGTTCGCGCTCGGCCAGCTGCGGCGCCTGCTCACGCGCCTCGGCCAGCGACAGCGGCTTGTTCTGCACCACCGGGATCAGCTTGGACAGCTGGTCGCAGAAGTTGTAACCCATGTCGAGCACGCGGCCGACGTCGCGGATGACCGCGCGCGACGCCATGGTGCCGTAGGTGGCGATCTGGCTCACCGCGTCGGCGCCGTACTTCTGGCGCACGTACTCGATCACCTTCCAGCGATTGTCCTGGCAGAAGTCCACGTCGAAGTCGGGCATGGACACCCGCTCCGGATTCAGGAAGCGCTCGAACAGCAGCGCGTAGGCCAGCGGATCGAGGTCGGTGATGCCGAGCGAGTAGGCGACCAGCGAGCCGGCGCCGGAGCCGCGGCCAGGACCGACCGGCACGCCGTTCTTCTTCGCCCAGTTGATGAAGTCGGCCACGATCAGGAAGTAGCCGGGGAAGCCCATCTGGATGATGGTGTCGCACTCGAACTTGAGCCGCGCCTCGTACTCCGGCCGCTTCTGCTCGCGCACCGTCTCGTCCGGGTAGAGCTGGGCCAGACGCTTCTCCAGGCCCGCTTTCGCCTCGGCGATCATGAACTCGTCGATGGTCATGCCGGGCGGTGTCGGGAACTGCGGCAGGTAGTTCTTGCCCAGCGTCAGCGTCAGGTTGCAGCGACGCGCCAGTTCGACCGCGTTGTGCAGGGCTTCGGGAATGTCGGCGAACAGCGCGGCCATTTCGGCCGAGGTCTTGAAGTACTGCTGTTCGGTGAAATCGCGCGGCCGGCGCTTGTCGCTCAACACATAGCCCTGGGCGATGCAGACGCGCGCCTCGTGCGCTTTGAAGTCGTCCGGCGACATGAACTGCACCGGATGCGTGGCCACCACCGGAATGTCCATTTCGGAGGCCAGCGCGCAGGCGTCGGCGATATAGGTTTCGGTGTTCGGGTGGCCCGCGCGCTGCAGCTCGATGTGGAAGTCGCCGTCGAACAGCCGCAGCCATTCGGCCGCCGCACGGCGCGCCGAATCCATATTGCCGGCCAGCAGCGCCATGCCGACGTCGCCCAGCATGCCGCCGGACAGCGCGATCAGGCCGGCCGTGCCCTCGGCATCGCGCTCCAGCCACTCGCGGCGCAACTCGGCACGGCCACGGTACTTGTTCTCCAGGTAGGCGCGGGTGAGCAGCCGGCACAAGGTGCCGTAGCCCTCGCGGTTGCGCGCCAGCAGCAGCAGGCGATGCGGCTTGTCGCGCTCGGCGTCGTTGCTGACATAGACATCGACCGCGCAGATCGGCTTCACGCCCTTGCCGCGCGCCGCCTTGTACAGTTTGACCAGGCCGAACACGTTGGCGAGATCGGAAATCGCGATCGCCGGCATGCCGTCCTTCGCCGCGGCCTTGACCGCTGCATCGACGGTGACGATGCCATCGACCACCGAGTACTCGCTGTGGATGCGCAGGTGGACGAAAGGTGTGGGGGCCTCGGCGGCCGGGGAGAGGGTGGTGCTGTCGGAGCTCATCCGGCGATTTTACTCGGCCACGCCGAACGTAACGACTGCGGCGGCGACTGCGCTAGCATCGTCGCTTTCCGTCACCGCCGGACACCATGCGCCGCCACCTCCTGCCCCTCGTACTGCTCGCGCTCGCCCTGCCCGCCGCCGCACAGAAGGACCGCGACTGGCCCACCTTCGGCCTGGACCAGGCCAACACGCGGCTGGCCGACGTGCCGGCCATCACGCCGAAGACGGTGAAGAAGCTGGTGCCGAAGTGGATCTACCAGAGCGGCATCGCGGCCACCTTCCAGGCAACGCCCATCGTCACCGGCGGCCGCATGTACGTGTCGCTGCCCGGTTCGCACGTGGTGGCGCTGGATGCGCGCACCGGCGCCGAGCTGTGGCGTTACACGCACCGTAAGCGCACCGACAAGCTGTGCTGCGGCCCGGCCAACCGCGGCGTCGCGGTGGACGACGGCCGCGTGTTCGTCGCCACTGTCGATGCACGCCTGGTGGCGCTCGACGCGGCCACCGGCAAACCGGCCTGGGACATCGAACTGGCGCGGCCGGACGAAGCCATCACCGAAAGCGGCGAAGGCATCAAGGGCGAAGTCGGCGGCGGTTCAGGCGTCGGTGCGGCCGCTGCACCCCTGGTGGTGGACGGCAAGGTGATCGTCGGCATCAACGGCGTCGGCTACGGCCTGCACATCGACGCCCAGGGACGCGCCGGCCAGCTCGCCGCCGTGGTGGGCATCGCCGGCAAGTACGGCGGCATCGGCTTCCTCGCCGCCTTCGACGCGAAGACCGGCAGGCGCGTGTGGCAGTTCGACACCGTGCGCAAACCCCAAGATGGCGGCTGGGAAGGCGATTTCGTCGAGCGCACCGCCGATGGCTTGCCGCTGAACCGCAATATCGCCGAGGAACGCGCCAATGCCGGCAAGTACGCCGACGCCTGGGAATACGGCGGCGGCTCGGTGTGGAACGCGCCGGCCTACGACGCGAAGAGCGGCCTGCTCTACTTCGGCACCGGCAACCCGAGCCCGCAGATCAACGACAGCACCCGCCCGGGCGACAACCTCTACACCGCCTCGCTGGTCGCCATCGACGCAAAAACCGGCCGCCACGCTTGGCACTTCCAGCAGATTCCGCACGACAAGTGGGGCTATGACGTGGCCAGCCCGCCGCTGCTGTTCGACCACCGCGAGCCGGACGGCCGCGTCGTGCCGGCGGTCGGCCAGGCGTCCAAGCTGGGCTGGTTCTACGTGCACGATCGCGCCACCGGCGCCCTGCTCTACAAGTCCGACGCCTTCGTGCCGCAGGACAACCTGTTCGCCGCCGCCAGCCGCGAAGGCACGCGCATCACGCCGGGCGTGGCAGGCGGCGCGAACTGGTCACCGGCCGCACTGGACACGCAGCGCGGACTGGCCTTCGTCGCCGCCATGCACATGCCGATGCGCTACTGGATCAAGGAAAGCGCGGCCACCGCCGACAAACCGGCGCAGCGCTACGACAGCATGGAACCGGCGGACGAAGCGCAATGGGGCGTGCTGGCGGCAATCGACCTGAGGAAGCGCGGCCGGCTTAAGTGGACGGTGAAGACCGATCAGCCACTGATCGGCGGCGTGCTGGCGCTGAAGTCCGGCGTCGTGTTCACCGGCGAGGGCGACGGCCATCTGTCGGCCTTCGACAGCCTCTCGGGCAAGCGGCTGTGGCGCTTCCAGACCGGCGCTGGCGTCAATGCGCCGCCGATCGCCTACGTGCTCGAAGGCAAGCCCTATGTCGCGGTGGCCGCTGGCGGCAGCGCCATCTGGGGCTACCGCCAGGGCGATGCGGTCGTCGTGTTCGGGCTGCCCGACTGAGTTCAGCCCGCGTCCTTCAGCAGGCGGCGCAGCGCCGGCGGATCGAGCCGCATCACGTACTCCAGCCCGTCGACCTCGTCGATGAAGGAAGCGATGCGGCGGAAGCCCGTGCTGGCCAGCAAGGAGCACGAGGCGAGATTGTCCGGCCGCACCGAGGCGATGAAGCGCGGCACGCCCTGATCGAGATGTGCCCAGCGCAGCAGCGCGATCAAGGCTTCGCGGCCGAGGCCGCGGCGGCGGTGCGGCGGGTAGATCGTGTAGCCTGTCTCGACGCCGTCCGGCGCGTAAGGCAGCAGATATTCCGGCGCCGGCCGCGTGTGGAAGCCTGCGTGGCCGACCATTTCACCGCTGTCGCGCAAGGCGATGGCGCGCACCGACCACGGCGCGTATTCCGGGTCGGACCTCAGGTCGGCCAGGCGCAGTGCCGCCAGATCGGCTTCGGCGAGCCAGTCCTCGGCCACGGTCAGCCCGATCAGTTCGGACAGGTCCTGCACACCGCAACCCTCGGCCGACGCCTGCAGGAAGTCGGCGCTCATCGGTCGCAGCAACAGACGAGGGGTCAGGATATCCACGGGCGGGCAGCATCGGACATGACGGGGCGAAGAAGATAGCCGGTCTGGCGCCGCCCATCCAGCCCTGAAAGAGGTGGTGCATTGGGTTCATAATTTTTTCCCCTAAAGAAACTTTCTTGATCGTCGTCAACCTCTTCTCACTCAAGAACGAGGTCGATCATGAATCTGCACGCCCTGAGTCTGCGCACCAAGCTGCTGGCATCCACAGTCATTACCGTCCTGCTCTGCTTCTCGGTCACACTGGGGGTGCTCGCCTGGCGCAGTCACCAGGCGGTGCTGGAACAGGGTCTGGCACGCGCCGAGAGCGTGGCCGCCTCGGTCGCCCACGATGTCGGCGCCAACCTGGACGAAGCGATGGCGGTGTCGTCCACGCTGGCGCTGTCGCTCGAAGGCCTGCACGCGAAGGGCACGCCCGACCGCGATGCGGTCAGCCGTCTGCTGCGTCGCACGCTGGAAGGCCGCCCTGGACTGCTGGGCGTCTACACCGGCTGGGAAGCCAACGCCTTCGACGGACGCGACGCCGACTTCGGCGGTGCCGCCGGCCATGACGCCAGCGGTCGCTTCGTGCCCTACTGGAGTCGCAGCGGCGACAAGCTGTCGGTCGAACCGCTGGTCGATTACGACAAGCCGGGCGCCGGTGACTATTACCAGCAGCCGAAGAAGACCGGCCGCGCCTATCTCGCCGAGCCCTACGAATACGTGGTCGGCGGCCGGAAGATGCTGATCACCTCGCTGGTCAAGCCGCTGGCCGTCAATGGCCGCTTCGCGGGCATCGCCGGCGTCGACATGGCGCTCGACCGGCTGGCCGACGACCTCGGCCGCATCAAGCCCTTCGACGTCGGCACCGTTGCGCTGTATGCGCCGTCCGGTCTGGTGGTCGCACATGCCGATGCAGCCCGCATCGGCAAGCCGGCCTCCGATCTGCCGGCCGACGCGCTGGCTGCGCTGGGCGAAGGTCGCAGCCTGCAGTGGCGCGACGCTGCCGGCGTGCGTCATTTCCTGCAGCGCGTGTCGCTGAGCGACGGCGACGCCTGGTGGGGCAGCGTAGTGTCGGTGCCCGAAGACGTGATCACCGCATCGGCCAACGCACTGCGCAACACCGCCATCGTCATGGGCATCGTCAGCGTGATGCTGACGGCCGGCGTGCTGTTCGCGCTGCTCGGCGCGATGACGCGGCCGCTGGAAACGCTGGCCGACGCGATGCAGGCGCTGGCCAGCGGCGAAGGCGACCTGACGCGCCGCCTGCCGGAAACCCGCAGCCGCGACGAACTGGGGCGTGTCGCCACCTCGGTCAATGCCTTCCTTGGCAGCCTGCAACGCATGTTCATCGAAGTACGCGATCAGAGCCACACCCTGGTCGGCGGCATCCGCGAAGTGTCGGACGCCACCCGCCACATCGCAGGCAGTTCGCGCTCGCTGGCCGGCACCACCGGTGACAACGCGGCAACGATCGAGGAAATCACCGTGTCGATCGGCCACATCGCCAGCCACGCCAACGACGCCAATGGCGTCATGCTGGACACGCACACCGCGTCGCAGCGCAGCGGCGAGGCGGTGCGCGGCATGCAGACGCATATGCGCGACATCGCCGGCAGCATGGAAACGCTGGCCGGTTCGCTGACCGGGCTGGCCGAACGTTCGGTACAGATCAACGGCATCGTGCAGGTGATCCGCGAGATCGCCGACCAGACCAATCTGCTGGCGCTCAATGCGGCGATCGAAGCCGCCCGCGCCGGCGAGCAGGGCCGCGGCTTCGCCGTCGTCGCCGACGAGGTACGCAAGCTGGCCGAACGCACCAGCAATGCCACCACCGAAATCCGCGACATGATCGCCGCCATGCACAGCGAAACCGACCGCGCGGTGGACAGCATGAACAGCACGCGCGAAGCGGTCGAGTCGGGCGTCGAGCGCGCCGCCCGCGTGGCCGAGGAGATCGGTGGCATCGAGGCCGGCATGCAGCGCGCCGCCGAACGGGTACGCGAGATCGCTGAAGCGACGCAGGAACAGTCGGCCGCCACCACCGCACTGGCGCAGTCGGCGGAGCAGGCGTCCGAAGTGGTGCAGAACACCGACGAAGCGATCCAGCGCACCTCGGCCACGCTGTCACAGATCGGCCGCGCCTCCGACCATCTGGGCGAACTGGTCGGACGCTTCAAGCTGTAAGCCACGGTTCGGGCGGGAAGACATCCCGCCCGGGTCGGCGCAGGACTACGCTGTCCTACGCCGGACACCCACAGCCCTCATGGCAGCGCACACCTAGGATGAGGATTCAGCGGCACGTCGCCGCACTCATCACCGAGGAGACGTCATGAGCAATCGCACTGTCATCGAAGTCCTGAACACCCTGATCGAGACCTGCAAGGACGGCGAGTACGGCTTCAACGAATGCGCCGAGCACGCCCAGGCCGGACAGCTCAAGGCGCTGTTCAACAACCGCGCGCTGGAATGCCGCGCGGCCGCACTCGAACTTCAACAGATCGTTGCCGCGTCCGGCGGCGAACCCGATACCAGCGGCACCGTGAGCGGCGCCCTGCACCGTGGCTGGGTGTCGCTGCGCAGCGCATTGCCGGGCGACGACAACGTCGCCATGCTGAACGAGGCCGAACGCGGCGAGGACAAAGCGCTGCAGCGCTACCGCGAGGCGCTGTTCCAGCCGCTGCCGTCCGACGTGCGCATCGTGGTGCAGCGCCAGCTGGCCGGCGTGCAGCGCAACCACGACCAGATCCGCCTGCTGCGCGATCAGTACCGCGCCGTCGCCTGACCGGCCGGACGCCCGTAACGCGGACCGCCTGCGGGCGGTCCCGCCCACTGCTTCTTCATCCCGTTCTGGAGCGCTCAGCGCGACAGCATCGTCGCCAGCGCGATGACGACGAACACCAGCAGCCCGGTCCCGGCCACCGTGATGACGCGGACGCGCAACCTGAGCGCGCCGATCTCGCTCACCAGTCGCGCGTTCTGTTCGGCCAGCGTGCGGATGAGCTGGGACGAGGCGAGCGCCTCCTTCTGCAACTCCGTCACCGCCTGTTCCAGCGCAGCGATACGCACGTCGTCGCTGGCGCCGGGCGGCGCGACCACGGACGGCTCCTCGCCCTTCTTCCGCTTCTTCGCGACGCGCTCCCACAGCGCGTTGGCGCCTTGCACGACAGACGGTGCGGCGGCGATGACGTCGCCCCAGGGGACTGCCTTGACGGCGCCGAGCAGACTGATGGACATGGATGGACCTCTACGGATATCTGGAGCGTCAGCCTACGTTCACCACTTCGCCAGATCAATGCCGAAGGTGAACATGACGCCGGCGGTGCCCAGCAGCGCCACCTGCGCGCTGTAGCGGTCCACCTGGTAGCCGAGCGCCGGAATGACGGCGAAGGCCACACCATTGTGGTTGAAAGGAATCTTGTCCTCATAGCGGCCGGTGTAGCCGAGCAGCGCACCGGCAGTCACCTTCACGTAAAGATTGGAACTGATCGAGTCCAGATCCCAGCGCTTGCCGGCGTAGTAGTACTCGGTCGGCTGGTCGAAGGAGTTGCGCAGGAAGGAGGCACCGGCCAGCCACTGCGACGGCGCCATGTATTCGAGACCGATCAGGCCGGGCGTGTTCTTGTGGTCCGGATCGTGGTCCCAGTGGTGGACGTAGGGACCCAGCTGCAGACTCAACACGTGGTTGCCTTCATCGGCAAGCGCCGGTGCGGTGACGATCAGACAGGCGCTGGCGAGCAGCGCATACAGGGTATTGTTTTTCGATTGCACGATGCCTTGCCCTGGATGGAATATGGATGGGGCAGGCATGGTGCGGGTCATGTTCCCGCAAACGATGACCGCAGTGTTGCCGGATGTTTCACCGCGTCGCGCGCCAGCGGCCCAGCCAGTGATCGACGGACAGCATGCCAGGGCCGAAAGCGAGCACGGCCAGCAGGCCGGCGCCCCACCACAGATGGGACTGCACGGCGGCCGGGCACTCGAAGGCCCACAGCGCAGGATACGCCAGCAGCGCCATCGCATTGACGACGGTCAGCCCGAGCGCGGCGAAGCGACCGGCCAGGCCGATGGCGAGCAGCGGCGGCAGCAGCAGTTCGCCAGCCGTACCGAGGAAAGCGGCCAGCGCCGGCGGCAGCAGCGGCACCGAATATTCCTCGGTGAACAGGAAGAGCGTGGTGTCCCAGTCCTCGATCTTGGTCAGGCCGGCCTTGAAGAAGACCGAGGCGATATAGAGGCGCAAGGCAAGCAGCAGCAGCGGACGGCCGTAATCGGCCAGGCGGGCGAACGGCAGGGCAAAGTCGTAAAGACGAAGGACGGCATTCATGCGGGCGCTCCCGGGGTGACAGGCAGGTGCAGCCAACCGCCGGCAAGTGCCTGCGCAATGGTGGCTGCAAGATCGAAATGCGGGTCGGTCGCGCTGGCTGCAGCCCACGCTTCGCCCACCGGCGCGCCATCGACCAGCGCCTGCCAGAAGGCATGCGTTGCCGGTTGCAGCGCGCTGACGCGTACGCGGTAGCCTTCACGCCAGACCACGGCGTGTTGCGGCAGATCGAGGTCGATGGTGAGCTCGCGTGCGTGCGAACCACCGGCCTCCGGCGGGTGCTGCAGCCAGATGTCGGCCACCGGCCAGCGGCTGGCGTGCAGCGCGAAACAGGGCGTCATCTGCAGGCGCAAGTCCGCCAGCGCCTCGGGCGCCAGTCCGGCGAACAGCTCGCCGCCGGCCGGCCGCGCGTCGGCCGCCGTCGTCGCCACATGCACCGACCATTCGAGACGGGCGACGTCCGGCAGATAAGGCAGCGCGCGCGCCGGTTCGAAGCCGTCGAGGAAATCGGCGAAGCGGTCGCCGTAACGGTTCAGGTCGCCGTCGCGCGACGGAGAGGCCGCGCGATAGCGGCGCGCCAGCGCATCGAAGTAGTCGTCGCCGGTGATCTGCCGGCAGACCGGGTAAGCCAGCCGCAGTGCCGCCGTCGCGTTGGCGATCGAGGTGGCGCGGTAGATCGACAGCAGCGCCCGGTTGCGAACGTCGTTGCCCGCCAGCAGCGGCAGCGCATCGTCCTCGCCCTCGGCCGACGACAGCGCGGCGCCGAAGCGGCGCTGGACTTCAAGCAGCGCGGGCACGAGGGTGCTCCGCATGATGGCCACCGATGCGGTCGGCCTGCGCCGCCTCGGCCAGCAGCAGGTCGAGATCCGGCAGGTCGGTGTCCCACTCGACCAGCGCCGGCGCGCTGACGCCGCGCGCCCGCACGTCGCGCAGCAGCGCCCATACGTCGTCGCAGACGCGGCTGCCGTGGGTGTCGATCAGGCCGTGCTCGGTAACCGCGTGACCGGCCAGATGGATTTCGCCGACCGCGTGCATGGGCAGGCGATCGAGCGCGTCCAGCGGGTCGCCGCCGAAGTTGCGCGCATTCACATAGAGATTGTTCAGATCGAGCAGCAGACCGCAGCCGGTCAGGCAGACCAGGTCCGCCAGGAAATCGGCTTCGCTCATTTCACTGTCGCGGAACTGCACGTAGGTCGACAGGTTTTCGAGCAGCACCTGCCGCTTCAACCGGTCCTGCAGTGCGGATACGCGGCCGGCAACCAGCGCCAGCGCCTCGCTGGTGTAGGGAAAGGGCAGCAGGTCATTGAAGTGACGGTCGTCGATGCGACCCCAGCACAGGTGTTCCGACACCAGCGCCGGCTCGAAGCGATCCACCAGCGCAGCCAGCCGCTCGACGTGCGCATCGCCGCCGCCGTCGGCCGACGCCAGTGCCAGACCGACGCCGTGCAGACTCAGCGGGTAGCATTCGCGCGCACGCTGCAGCACCTGCAGCGCCGCGCCGCCGTCGTGAAAGAAGTTCTCGCTGTGCACTTCGACGAAGCCCAGCGGCGGGCGCTCTTCGAGCACACGTGCATAGTGCGGCTGGCGCAGGCCGATGCCGGTCGGGGAGGACATGATCATGATCGACTGCCGGCGCGGCGGGCGCGCCGGCTGCGCTCCGATTACTTGCCCGGCGCCATCGTCTTGCCGCCCATCTTCTCGCAGGTGCCGGCGGCGACGAACTTCCATTCGTTCGGGTCGTTGTCCATCTTTGCCTGACCGGCGCAGCTGTGACTGCCGTTGGCAGACGCGCAGTCGTTGGCGCCCTTCTTGGCGACGCCGTAGCACTTCTCCTTGCCCTTGTCATCGGCGGCGAAAGCCGGGTTGGCGACTACGCCCAGCGCGAGGACGGAAGCGAGTGCGGCATGCAGTGCGACGGATTTGCTCATAGATGTACTCCTCTGAAGTGACAGGCTGTAAGCCGCCTGAGTGGCTTTGCACGGCAGTAGACCCGCGACCTGCGACAACCTTACCGCCGCCGTCGTGAAATATTTCGCGGTGCGCTCACCACAGCCAGGCGGCACCGCGCACGCCCGACGAATCGCCGTGCAGCGGCGGGCACAGCCGGGTGACGATGCGGTCGGAAAACACATGAGGCACCCACAGCCGCGGCACCCGCTCGTAAAGCCGGCCGATCGAGGACAGACCGCCGCCGAGCACGATCACGTCCGGATCGAGCAGATTGATGACGCCGGCCAGCGCACGCGCCAGCCGCACCTCGTAGCGCTGCAGCGTCGCCTCGCAGGCGGCATCTCCGGCCGCGGCGCGGGCCACGATGTGTTCCGGCGCCGCAGTCTCGCCGCTCGTCCGCAGATGGTCGGCCGCCAGCGCCGGACCGGACAGCCAGGTTTCGACGCAGCCGTGGCGGCCGCAGTAGCAGGCCGGCGCATGACCACGGGTATCGTCGCCCGGCGGCAGCGGGTTGTGCCCCCACTCGCCGGCCACGCCATTGGCGCCCTGCAGCACGCGGCCGTGAACCACGACGCCGCCACCGACTCCGGTACCGAGGATGACGCCAAACACGACGTCGGCACCCCGGCCGGCGCCGTCGACCGCCTCCGACAGCGCAAAGCAGTTGGCGTCGTTCGCCAGCCGCACCGCGCGACCAAGCGCCGCTTCGACGTCCTGCTTGAGGGGCTGCCCGTTGAGACAGGTCGAATTGGCGTTGCGCATGCGGCCGTCGACCGGCGACTGCGAACCCGGTGTGCCGATGCCGACACTGGCGCGCACACCCAGTTCGTGCTCGGCCTGCGTCACCATCCCGGCGATCAGCGCCACCGTCGCCGCGTAGTCGCCGGCCGGTGTCGGCGCGCGTCGGCGCAGCCGCACGGCGCCATCGTCGCCGAGCGCGATCAGCTCGGTCTTGGTACCGCCCAGATCGATGCCTATGCGCATGGCGCCGCCGCCACGTTCCGCGCGACAATGTCCTTCGTCACCCACCGAGGTCCATCGATCATGATCGTCACCTTCAAGTCATCCGCCACTGCCGACACCCTCATGTTCGGCGACAACGCAAAGCAGCTGCTGTCGCTGATGGGCAAGTCCTTCGACGCGAAGGGCATTATCACGCTGGAGCAGCTGCCAACCGCGATCGACGCACTGAAGCAGGCGATCGCCGCCAGCCGGGAAGCGGAACGCGCACAGCCGCAGGACGACGACAACCCCGAGGACCGACCGCCGGCCATGCTGATGCCGGTGTCGCTGGCCCAGCGAGCCGCACCGCTGATCGAACAGCTCGAACGTTCGCTGAAGGCGAAACAGCCGGTGATCTGGGAAAGCTGAGGGCGCTCAAGGCGCGGCGGCGGCGGTCGTTGATGTGTGCGATACCGACTGTTCACCCGACGACACCGTCCGCACACCATGCCGACCACCACAGCACCTCCGGTACTCGACGACGCACGACTGGCCGAATTGCAGGACATGCTCGGACCGGTCATCGGTGAAGTGCTGCGTGCCTGGCTGCAGGACACGCCGCGCACGCTGCAGACCGTGCGCCGGGCACTGCGCGACGGCGAGCTCGGTGCCGCCATCTGCGCGGCACATGCACTGAAGGGCAGTTGCAGCAATGTGGGTGCGGCCAGCCTGTCGGCGAGCGCCCAGGCTCTGGAATGCGCGCTGCGAGAGGGTGGCGCTGATTGCAGCGCAGCAACGATCGCACTGGCGCAGCTCGATGACGAGTACGACAATGCGGCCCGTCTCATCACCGCCCGTTTCCGCCTATGACCGAAATGCTGTCGGCCGCATCGCTCGATGAGGATGTCGCCCCCGTTCCGCCCACCATGCCGATGGACTCCGAGTGCTGCGAATCCGGTTGCGAGCGCTGCGTATGGACCGTCTATCAGGAAGAGAAGCTGGAGTACGAGCGCCGCTACGCTGCCTGGCTGCAGCGGCATCCAGAAGAACGCCCGCGCCTGTAACCGGCGCGGGCGCAGGGTGGATCAGCCCTGCGGCGACCCGATGGTGGTCTTGTTGATGAATACCGCCCGGTCGATCGGCACCACCCAGACCAGACCGTCACCGGTCTGGCCGGTGCAGGCTACGCTGATGATGCGGCGCACGATGTCGTCGACTTTCTCGTCGGGGGCGACGATTTCGATGCGCACCTTGGCGGAGTAATCGGTCAGCTCCTCCTTGATGTTGTGCGGTGTGTGCTCGCTCGGCGCACCGAAGCCCTCCACCTTGCTCACCGTCATGCCCGGGAAGCCCGGCATTTCACGCAATACGGTGCGCAGTTTCGGCAGCTTGTTCGGCCTGATGATGGCGCGAATTTCCTTCATGTCGTCTCTCCGTCTTCGATGTTCGCTCAAGCTTCAAACGGCTTGTCGTCGAACCAGGTGTACAGCGCCGGTACCACCACCAGCGTGAGCAGCGTGCAGGTGATCAGACCGCCGATCACCACGATGGCCAGCGGACGCTGGACTTCGGAGCCGGGACCGGTGGCGAACAGGAAGGGCACCAGACCGAGCAGTGCAACGGTGGCCGTCATCATGACCGGCCGGAAGCGCATCTTGGCGCCCTGCACCACTGCCTGCATCAGTTCCATGCCCTCGTTGCGCAGGCCGCGGATGTAAGACACCAGCACCACGCCGTTCAGCGTCGCGATACCCCACAACGCGATGAAGCCCACCGACGCCGGCACCGACAGGTACTCGCCGCTGACGAACAGCCCGATCACGCCCCCGATCGATGCGAAGGGCAGCACGGTAATGATGAGCGTGGCAAAACGCAGCGACCCGAACAGCAGGAAGAGCAGGAAGAAGATGGCCGCCACGGTGATCGGCACGATGACCGACAGGTGGCCGAGCGCGCGCTCCATGTTCTGGAACTGGCCGCCCCACTCGAAGTAATAGGCCTCCGGCAACTGCACCTGGTCCTTGACCTTCTGCTGCAGTTCGGCGACGAAACCACCGAGGTCGCGGTTCGCCACGTTGATGCCGATGACGATGCGACGCTTGCCGGTCTCGCGCGATATCTGCGCCGGTCCGTCGCGCACGTCGATGGTGGCGAGGCTGGACAGCGGGATGGCTGCGCCTTCCGGCGTCGGCACCAGCATGTTGCGGATCGCCTCGATGTTGTCGCGGAAGCGCTCCGGCAGACGCACCACCGCAGCGAAGCGCCGCTCGCCCTCGAACACGTCGGTCACGTGACGGCCGCCGATCGCCGCTTCGATCAGGTCGTTCACGTCGCCCACGTTCAGGCCGTAGCGGGCGATGGTCGGCCGGTCGATCTCGACCGTCAGGTACTGCTGCCCAGTCACCCGCTCGATCTTGATTTCGCTCGCGCCCTGCACGCCGCGTGCAACGCGCGCGATCTCGTCGGCCTTGGCCTTCAGCAGGTCGAGGTCGTCGCCGAATATCTTCACCGCCACGTCGGCACGCACGCCGGTCACCATCTCGTCGACGCGGTCGGAAATCGGCTGCGCCATGATGATGTTCACACCGGGCAGCGCCTTCAGCTTCTCGCGGATCTGCTCCTGGATGGTCTCCTGCGTCCAGCCCTCCGGCCACTCGTCACGCGGCTTCAGCGACACGATGGGCGTGGACTCGTTCTGCGACTGCGGATCGGCCGGCGACTCGCCGCGGCCGACGCCGGACACCGCCGACTTCACGCCCGGCACCTCCATCACCAGACGCATCGCCTCACGCTCCATGCGCAGCGATTCCTGCAGCGATATGTTGGGTACTCGGTCCATCGCCGGCACCACCGAGCCTTCCTTCATTTCCGGAATGAAGGCGGTGCCGAGGAAGGGCAGCAGCAGGATGGCACCGATGAAGGCCGCCACCGCCAGCGACACCGTCTTCTTGCTGTTGGCGACCGCCCACTCGAGCATCGGCACATACGGCTTCTTCAGCATGCGGATAAGCCAGGTGTCATGCTCGGCACCACCCTTGAGCAGATAGCTGGACAGCACCGGCGTCAGCGTCAGCGACAGCACAAGCGACACGAACAGCGCGATGGCGATGGTGTATGCCAGCGGCGCGAACATCTTGCCTTCCATGCCCTGCAGCGTCATCAGCGGCAGGAACACCAGAATGATGATGCCGATGCCGAAGATGACCGGTGTGGCCACCTCCATCACCGCAGACAGGATGACGCGGATGCGGCTTTCGCCTTCCTCCTTCGCATGGCCGAGGCGCTCGAAGGCGTTCTCGACCACCACCACCGAACCGTCCACCATCAGACCGATGGCGATGGCCAGACCACCCAGCGACATCAGGTTGGCCGACAGGCCCAGCTGGTTCATCGCCATGAAGGTGACCAGCGGCGTCACCACCAGCGTGGCGATCACGATGACCGACGAACGCAGATCGCCGAGGAAGAGGTAGAGCACGATGACGACGAAGATGACGCCTTCGATCAGCACCTTGATCACGGTGGCCAGCGCCGCATCGACCAGTTCCGAGCGGTCGTAGTAGGGCTCGATCTTCAGGCCGCCGGGCAGCATGTTGTTGTCGTTGATGTCGGCCACCTTCTTCTTGATGTCCGACACCACGGCCTTGGCGTTGCCGCCGGCCATCATCATGACGACGCCGCCGACCGCCTCGGTGCTGCCGTTCTTGACCACCGCACCGACGCGTACCGCGTGACCGAAGACCACCTCGGCGACGTCGCGGATGAACACCGGCGTACCGTTGATCTCCTTGACGACGATGAGGCGGATGTCGTCCAGATCCTTCACCAGACCGACGCCGCGGATCAGGTACTGCTCGGCGTTCTGCGGCAGCACGCCGCCACCGGCATTGGCGTTGTTACGCGCCAGCGCCTCGTACACATCCTTGACGGTGAGCTGGTAGTGACGCAGACGGTCCGGATTGACCAGCACCTTGTACTGCTTCTGGTAGCCGCCCTGCGAGTTGATTTCGGCCACGCCGCGGGTCGAGCGCAGCAGCGGACGCACCACCCAGTCCTGGATGGTGCGGCGCTCGGTCAGTTCCGCCTGCGTCAGTTCGCGGTCGCCGTCGTCCGGGCGCACCAGCGTGTACTGATAGACCTCGCCCAGACCGGTGGACACCGGGCCGAGCACCGGCACCACGCCGGCCGGCATGCGGTCACGCACTTCGAGCAGCCGTTCCATCACCAGCTGGCGCGCGAAATAGACGTCGGTCTTGTCGGTGAACACCAGCGTGATCAGCGACAGGCCCGGCTTGTTCAGCGAGCGCATTTCGGTCAGACCGGGCAGACCGGTCATGCCGATCTCGATCGGCACGGTGATGAAGCGCTCGACCTCCTCCGGCGAACGGCCGGTGGCGTCGGTGGCGATCTGCACCTGAACGTTGGTCACGTCGGGGAAGGCATCCACCGACAGCTTGCGCGCCGCGTCGAGGCCGAAGGCCAGCAGACACAGCGCGACGACGACGATGACGAGGCGCTGTTTGAGCGCCCCGCGCACGAGGGATTCAATCATGGCGTCTCCAGTTCATCCGTTCAGCGTTGGCGCGAAGTCGTGCGGTTCTCATTCGAGTTCCTTGCGCTTGCGCTCGTTGTTCAGATGAAAGGCGCCCTCGGTCACCACCTTCGTGCCTTCGGCCACACCGCCCAGCACCGGCCGCATGGTGCCGATGGCCGAGCCGAGCGCGACTTCGGTCAGCTTGAACTGCTGCGGACCGACCTCGACGAACAGGTAGTCCTTGTTGTTCTCGCGCACGATGGCGGTGTCGGGCACGACCAGACGCGCGGTCGGCCGCCCCTGGATCAGCACCGTCGCCAGCATCGCCGGCTTGAGCGAACGGTCGCTGTTGTCCAGTTCGCTGCGCACCATGATGGTCCGCGTCATCGGATTGACGGTGTCGGCAATGAAGATGAGCTTGGCCGTCAGCTGCTGGCCGAGCGCCGGGATCTCGACCTGGATGGTCTGGCCCGGCTGCACCGCGGCGGCCTGCTGTTCCGGCACTTCGGCCTCGACCCAGACGCGCGACAGGTCGGCCACCGTGAACATGACCTCGCTCGGCTGCACCACCTGACCCTGCGCGACCAGGCGTTCGACCACGGTGCCGGCCATCGTCGCCACCACCGGCGACACCGAATTGATGGCCCCGGTCGACGTGAGCTTCTCCAGCGACTTCGACGACACGCCGAGCACGCGCAGCTGGTCGGCGGCGGCGCGCATTTCGGCCCGCGAAATCGACAGTTCGCTCTCGCGACGCTGCAGTTCGGCGCTGCCGATCACGTCGGCTGCGAACAGTTGCTGCGCGCGCTCGACATTGCGTTCGTTCAGCTGCGCCTGCGCGCGCGCCTTCATGTAGGCGAGCTGAGCGGCACCGAGCTCGGTGCTGTTGAGCACCGCCAGCGTGTCGCCCACCTTCACCTGCTGGCCCAGCATGGCGGTCAGTTCGGTCACACGGCCGGTCACCGTGGCGCCGATGCGGGTCACCCGCTGTTCGTCGAAATCGACCTGACCGGCCACGCGCAGCGTGTCCGACAGCTCCATGCGGCTGACCGTGCCGAGCTTGATGATGTTGCCGAGGTTGTCACCGGCCTGGACCAGATTGGGATCGACTGGCGCCGCGGCGGCCGTCGGTGCCGCAGTATCGGATTCTTCGGAGCAGGCGCCGAGCAGAAGGGAAGCGCCAAGCAGTCCGGCGCACAGCAGGGGGCGTTGAATAAGTTTCATGACGGATCGGAATGTGGATGAATTCGTTGTGCGTAGACCGGCTCAGCGCAGGGCGCCAAGGCGTTCGATTTCGGCGACGGCATTGATCAGTTCGTAGCGGGCGCTGATCAGCTCGTTGCGGACGGCGCGGAAGGTGCGCTGCGCATCCAGCACTTCGAGGATGCCACGCTCGCCGAACTTGTAAGCCGCCTCGGCCACCTTCAGCGCCGCTTCGGCCTGGCGCACGATGCCGCTCTCCAGTGCCGACACCTGGGTGCGCGACAGGTCGTACTGCCGATAGGCGGCATCGAGCTGCTGCTGCAGTTCGAACATGCGCCCTTCGAGCGCCATGCGATTGCGTTCGCCGATCGCGCTGGCCTGCGCGATCTGGCCCTGGCGGCGGTCGAACAGCGGAATGCTCACGGCGACGCCGATACGGTTGGCTTCGTACTCCGGATCCTGGTCGCGGCCGAGCTTGAACGACAGTTCCGGCATGCGGCGCAGCTTTTCCAGTTCGATCTGCTCCTTCGCGCGCTCGATCTCGGCGCGCAGACGGGCGATCTCCGGATTGCGCGTCAGCATGTCCTCGCGCAGCTTTTCCAGCGGCGGCAGCTCGACGTCGTTCACCAGATCGCCCTGCAGTTCGTAGTCGATCGGCAGCACGCCGCCGACCAGTCCGCGCAGTCGCGCCTTGGACTGCGCAATGCGCAGCTCGGCCGCGTCGGCGTTCTTCTGCGCGCTCAGCAGCTCGGTATCGGCGCGGATCAGTTCGTAGCGCGGTGCTTCCCCGGTATTGACCCGCACCTCGACACGGTTGCGGATGGCCTTGGCCAGTTCGAGGTCCTCGCGCGCGGCGCCCAGCTCGCGCTCGTGGCGGATGACGGCGTAGAAGCTCTGCTTGAGGCGGCTCAGCAGATCCACCTCGTATGCCTGGGCGCCGGACATGGCGGACGTGATGCCCGCTTCGGCCACGCGCAGGCGGGCGTCGCGCTGCGACGGGTAGTCGAAGCGCTGCGACAGCGTGATCGAACCGAGCGAACCCGGCGCCAGATTGGGACCGCGCGAATTGCGGTCGCCGCCCATCACTTCGAGTTCCGGATTCGGATAGGCGCGGGCGGTCAAGGTGTCGGCGCGGCTGACATCGACGTCGGCACGTGCGGCGCCGAGCGATGCGTTGGACTGCAGGGCCAGCGTCTGCAGCTGGCCCAGTGTGTAGCGCTCGGCGGCCCCTGCCGCGTGCGCACACAGGCCGAGGGCGGCCAGAAGGGCGATGGCTTTTGTTTTCATGAGTCTGATGCCCTGACGGGAACGATGAAACAGGCGAACACGCCTGCGCGCACGGCATGCCGCGCAGGTCGTGAAGAAACGGATATGGACGGCGCCCGCGATGGCGGGCAGCCGCGCCTCAGCCCAGCCTGGGCGGGCGCAACGGAACCCGGTCGGGCTCGGGGTCCTGCAGGACGAGGGCGGAGGCGATCTGTTCGGGGCGTGCCTGGCTGCGCGCGCGCTGCGGCACTTCGGCGACGAAAGGGTCCGGCGGATCGCCGGCCAGATCGAGACGGTGCATCAAGGCACCATAGACGTCGGTCGGCGTGGCATCGGGGAATTCGAAGGACGCACAACTCACGCACTGTTCCGGTGCATCGGCGAGCGCACGCTGTCCGGCCCACAGGGCAGACAGCGCAAACAGCAGGACACCGATCAACAGGAAGGCTTTGGCGGAACTCACGAGGCGTTCGGACGCGCGGCACGGAATTTAAGTTCCCTTTCATGAAACCACTGTTTCAACTCGCGGTGCAACACGAAACATCAAGAAGCAGCTTCCATGCCGGTGGCCGGCCCTGCTTTGGTAGACTGCGCACGCTGTTCTGACCACCGGTAACTTTCATGCTCAAGCTGTTGCGCTGCACCGCGCTTCTCGTGTCCGCCGCACTTCCGTTCGCCGCTTCCGCCGACCTGATCCCGCCACCCCAGCCCGACGCCAAGGCCTGGCTGCTGATCGACCACGAATCCGGCGCCGTGCTGGCGCAGTCGCGCCCGGACGACAAGGTCGAACCAGCGTCGCTGACCAAGCTGATGACCGCGTACCTGACCTTCAAGTCGCTGAAGAACGGCCAGCTGAAGCCCACTCAGGCGGTGCCGGTCAGCGTCGCCGCGTGGAAGACTGGCGGCTCCAAGATGTTCATCGCGCCGGACAAGCCGGTCACCGTCGATGAACTGATCCGCGGCATGATCATCCAGTCCGGCAATGACGCCTGCGTTGCACTGGCCGAGGCGATCGCGGGTTCGGAAGCCGCCTTCGCCCAGATGATGAATGCCGAGGCGAAGCGTCTGGGCATGTCGGGCACGCAGTTCCGCAACTCGACGGGCCTGACCGAGGACGGTCACTACACGACGGCACGCGACCTGGCCATCCTGGCGCGCGCGCTGATCCACGACTTCCCTGAGTACTACCCGCTGTACTCGACGCTGGACTACACCTACAACGGTATCAAGCAGGGCAACCGCAACCGCCTGCTGACGATGGACCGCAGCGTGGACGGCATGAAGACCGGCCACACCGATGCGGCCGGCTGGTGCCTGGTGTCCTCGGCCAAGCGCGAGGACCGCCGCGTGGTGTCGGTGCTGCTCGGTGCGCCGAACGAAAAGGGCCGCATCGAATCGTCGGCCACGCTGCTGAACTACGGCTTCAACGCCTGGGAGAACGCCCGTCTCGCCAGCGCCGAGGAAGTGCTGGCCACGCCTGCCGTCTACAAGGGCGCCGCCGCCAGCGTGCAGGTCGGCGCGGCCGAGGACGCCGTCGTCACGGTGCCGCGCGGCCAGGCCGGCAAGGTGACGCGCGAGATCGTCATCACCACGCCGGTGATCGCGCCCATCGCCGTCGGCCAGCAGCTCGGTACGCTGAAGGTGGCCATCGACGGCAAGCCGGCCGGCGAGTATCCGCTGGTGGCCAAGGTGGCGATCGACGAAGGCGGCATCTTCCGCCGCATCTGGGACACGATCCGGCTCTGGCTGGGTCTCTAAGGACAGACCGATGGCCGATCAGCCACAGCCGTCGCGCGCCGACACCCTGCTCGAGTTTCCGTGCGACTTCCCGCTCAAGATCATGGGCGAGCGCCACGACGACTTCGCCCAGGTGGTGGTCGAGGTGGTGCTGCGCCACGCGCCTGACTTCGATCCGGCGACGCTGGGCATGCGCCCGTCGTCCGGTGGCCGCTACATCGGCCTGACCGCGACGATACGGGCGACCTCGAAGGATCAGCTCGACGCGCTGTACAGCGAACTGAGCGGCCATCCCATGGTGAAAGTCGTCCTGTGACCGCCCTCGTCCGCGCGCTCGGCCGGGTGGACTACACGCCGGTGTGGCAGGACATGCAGGCGTTCACCGCAGCGCGCGCTGCCGACACGGCGGACGAGTTCTGGCAGGTCGAGCATCCGCCTGTATTCACGCTGGGTCTGGCCGGCAAGCGCGAACACCTGCTGCGCGACGTCGGCGTGCCGGTGGTCGACAGCGATCGCGGCGGCCAGGTGACCTATCACGGCCCGGGCCAGGTCGTCATCTACACCCTGATCGATCTCAAGCGCGCCGGCCTCGGCGTGCGCGAGGTGGTGAACCGCATCGAACAGGCGGTGATCGACCTGCTGGCGGCGCACGGCGTCGGCGCGCAGCGACGCCCCGGCGCACCCGGCGTCTATGTCGGCTCGGGTGACGACGAAGCCAAGATTTCCGCACTGGGCCTGCGCATTCGCAACGGCCGCACCTACCACGGCGTTTCGCTGAACGTCGACATGGATCTGACACCGTTTACCGCGATCAACCCCTGCGGTTACAGTGGGCTGCGCGTCACACAGACGCGCGATCTGGGCATCGCACTCCCACCGGAGGCGATCTGCCTGCAATTGACCGGCGCGTTACAGCGCGCCCTCTATGAATAGGTACACAGCAGCCATGAGCGACACCGCCTACGACCCGACCGAAAAACAGAAGGGGGCATCGAAAACCGCCCGCATTCCGATCAAGGTGGTGCAGGCCGAAGCCCTGCGCAAGCCGGACTGGATACGCGTGCGCGCCGCGCGCCACGACAGCCGCTTCGGCGAGATCAAGCAGATCCTGCGCGACAGCGGCCTGCACACGGTGTGCGAGGAGGCGAGCTGTCCGAACATCGGCGAATGCTTCGGCGGCGGCACCGCCACCTTCATGATCATGGGCGACAAGTGCACCCGCCGCTGCCCCTTCTGCGACGTCGGCCATGGCCGCCCCGACCCGCTGGATGCCGGCGAGCCGGAAAAGCTGGCGAAGACCATCGCCGCGCTGAAGCTGAACTACGTGGTGATCACCAGCGTGGACCGCGACGACCTGCGCGACGGCGGCGCCCAGCACTTCGTCGACTGCATACGCGCGGTGCGCGAACACTCGCCGCGCACACAGATCGAGGTGCTGGTGCCGGACTTCCGCGGCCGCCTCGACATTGCGCTGTCGATACTCGACGCCGCGCCGCCGGACGTGATGAACCACAACCTGGAAACCGTGCCGCGGCTGTACAAGATGGCACGCCCCGGCTCCGACTATGCGCACTCGCTCGACCTGCTGCGCCAGTTCCGCGCCCGCCACCCGGAGGTGCCGACCAAGAGCGGTCTGATGCTGGGGCTGGGCGAAACCGACGACGAAATCCTTGAAGTGATGCGCGACATGCGCGCGCACGACGTGCAGATGCTGACGCTGGGTCAGTACCTGCAGCCCTCGGGCGGTCACCTGCCGGTGCTGCGCTACGTGCATCCGGACACCTTCGCCATGTTCGAGCGCGAAGCGACGGCAATGGGCTTCAGCCACGCCGCCTGCGGCCCGCTGGTGCGCTCCAGCTACCACGCCGACCGCCAGGCACACGCCGCCGGCGTCGCCTGACGCCAGCGCGCTGACTGAGGCGCCGCCGCGCCTCAGTCCTCCCGCAGTTCCGGGTGCGCCGACACAAAGGCGCGCAGGATGGTCAGCGCCTCGGGAAATTCGAAGGCCTCGATCAGCCGGGTCAGCGGATGCACCGCCGCCTCGCCGAACTGCGCCACCAGTGCCGGCTTGAGTTCGCGCCAGATGGCGCCGGATTTCATGTCGTCGTGTTCAAGCAGCAGGCAGAGCTGGCTGACCAGACTGCGCACGCGCGCGGTCGGCAGGCCGACTGCATCCGCCTCGGCGCGCGGCAGGGCGCGTATCTCGTCGCACACCGCGCCGATCTGCACCGCGCAGGCGGCAATGTCGTCGGCGATGGTCTGCACCGGGGTGCCGGCATGCAGGGCCTGTTCGAGTGCGAGCGCACGGTCGCGCAATGCGTGCGCGCCGATGGTTGCCGCCACGCCCTTCAGGGTGTGCGCAACGCGCTCGGCGAGCGCCCGGTCGCCGTCCTTGATCGCCTGTCGCAGGCGATCGACGTCGCCGCTGTGGTTCGCCAGGAACATGTCCAGCACCTGGCGGTAGCCCGCGGCATCGCCACCGAGTGCGCGCACGCCGACGTCGCGATCGATGACGGCGGGCACCGTCTGCGTCAGCGGCGACGCGGCCGCATGCTCGCCCTCCGGAATCCACTGCGCCAGCGCGGCGAACATGCGCTCCGGATCGACCGGCTTGACCAGGTGACCGTTCATGCCGACCTCTTCGCAGCGACGCCTGTCCTCCTCGAAGGCGTTGGCGGTCATCGCGAGGATGGGCAGCATGCGTCCGGCGTCGGTGGCGCGGATGCGGCGCGTCGCCTCGACGCCATCCATCACCGGCATCTGCATGTCCATCAGCACGATGTCGTAATGCGAGCGGGCCACCTTGTCGACCGCCTCAGCGCCATCGGCGGCGACATCGACCATCAGTCCGGCGCCTTCGAGCAGTTCGCGCGCCACCTCCTGGTTGATCGCGTTGTCCTCGACCAGCAGCACGTGCGCGCCAACGCGCACGCGACGCTTACGGGTGATCGAATCCGGCCGCTGCGCCGCGTCGCCGCGCTGCAGGCGCACGGTGAACCAGAAAGTGCTGCCTTCGCCCGGCACACTGCTCACACCGACGTCGCCGCCCATCAGCCGTGCCAGCCGTCGGCTGATCACCAGACCGAGTCCGGTGCCACCGTACTTGCGCGTCGTAGCCGCCTCGGCCTGTTCGAAGGCCTCGAACAGCTGCGCCTGCTTCTGTGGCGCGATGCCGATGCCGGTGTCCTCGACCTCGAAACGCAGCATGACCGCGGTCGGCTGCTCGGCCAGCACCTGTACGCGCAAGGTGATGCTGCCGCGCTCGGTGAACTTCACCGCATTGCTCAGGTAGTTGATCAGTATCTGACCGACGCGCATCGGGTCACCGAGCAGCGACAGACCGGTCAGCCGCGGATCGACTTCCTCCTTCAGCAGCAGCCGCCTGGAGGCGATGCGGTCCGCCATCATGCTGCGTACGCGGTCCAGCGTCGCCAGCACGCTGAACGGAACTTCCTCCAATTGCAGGCGGTCGGCCTCGATCTTCGATAGGTCGAGCACGTCGTTGATGAGGCCGAGCAGGTGCTTGGCGGAAGCGGCGATCTTTTCCAGCTTATCCAGCTGTGACGGCGCCGTCAGTTCTCGCCGCAGCAGGTGGGTGAAGCCGATGATGGCGTTCATCGGCGTGCGGATTTCGTGGCTCATGTTGGCGAGGAAGGTGCTCTTCGAGCGGCTCGCCGCCTCGGCGTCGATGCGGGCGCGTTCCAGTTCGGCGGTGCGGCTGCGCACCAGTTCCTCCAGATGGTGGCGGTGCGCATCGAGCTCGGCCTCGGCCGCCCGCTTGGCCGTGATGTCGCGGGTGACACCCTGCAGGAGAGTGATCTGCCCGTCGGCGTTGGTGCGCAGCGTGGTCACCACCTCGGTCATCACGACACGCCCGTCGCGACAGGGCTGCTCGATCTCCATCGTCTGCGTGCGCATCGATTCGTCGCCCGCACGGAAGGCCGCCAGCCGCACGGCGAAGGCCTCGCTGACGCGGCGGTAGCTGTCCGGCGTCATGGTGTCCTGCATGCTCTGCCCGAGCACCTCGTCGACGGTATAACCGCGCAGCCGCTCGATCGCCTGACTGATGTAGACGAAGCGCTCGGCGCGCAGGTCGTACAGCCAGATCACGTCGCTCGAGTTCTCCGACAGCAGGCGGTGCCGCTCCTCGCTCTCGCGCAGACGCCGCTCGGCCTCGCGGCGGTCGGTCACGTCGCGTAACACGACGTGCAGCAGCGCGCGCCCGTCGTGCTCGATCGCGGTCGCCAGCACCTCGGTTGCCAGCGCTTCACCATCGACCCGCGTTATCAGCCACTCGAACTGGTGCGCGCCGCCCTCGCCCAGCCTGCGCATGATCTGCTCGAAGGCCTGGGCGGAGCGCGTGCCGTCGGACTGGAACTCCGGCGCGACATCGACCGGCGAGCGCCCGATCAGCTGCGCCGCATCCTGCATGCAGAGCATTTCGAGGGCGGCACGATTGACGTCGATGAAGCGCCCGTCCTCCATCAGCGCCACCGCCTCGCGCGTGTCCTCGAAAAGCTTGCGGAAACGCGCCTCGCTCTCGCGCAGGCGTTCTTCCGACTGTCTGCGCCCGGTGATGTCGATATGGGTGCCACTGATCAGCAGCGGGCGCCCGTCCGGCGTGCGCTGCGTCACCCGCCCGCGGTCGGCGATCCACACCCAGTGGCCGTCGCGATGGCGCATCCGGACGTCGCACTCGTAATAGTCGGTTTCGCCGGCCAGATGCCGTTCCAGTGCTTCGTTGGCCTGCCGCAGGTCGTCCGGATGGACAAAGCGCGCCCAGGTGTCGACGGTGAAGGGCTGCAGATCGGCCAGCGCATAGCCGAACATGCCCGCCCAGCGCTCGTTGAACACCGCTTCGCCGGTCTGCAGATTCCATTCCCAGGTGCCGGCGTGGGTGCCGTCGATGATGTCCTGCAGCCGCTGCCGCTCGCGGTCGAGCTGGGCCTGCACCTTGGAGCGCTCGGTCACGTCCCACCAGATGTCCGATACGTAGACCCGTCCCTGCACCTTCACCGGCTGCACGCTGACCCGGACATCCGTAACCGAGCCGTCGCGGCGCCGGCGGCGCGTGTCGAACTGCGCGCCGCCGCGCGCAACCACGTCGCGCATCTTCGCCCGCACCGCATCGGGGTCGAGGTCGGCGTTGATGTCGGCCAGCGTCAGCGACGCGAACTCTTCGCGCGTATAGCCCAGACCATTGCAGGCCGCGTCGTTGAATTCGACGAAGGCCAGCGTTTCGGCGTCGATCAGCGTGATCGAATCAGACGCCTGCGACACGATGGCACGGTAGATGTCCTCGCGCTGCGTCGCGCGCGCTTCGTCCTCGCGCCGGGCGATGACGCTGACGATGCGGTCGGCCAGCGCCTCCAGCAGCATGCGCTCTTCGAGCAGGAAAGGCCCCTCGTCACGCACAGGCATTTCGCTTCGGTAAGCGACGCATAGCCGTCCGCGCACCTCGCCACGCAGCACCAGCCGCGCATGGATGGACTGCACCGCCCGGTCGAAACCGGACGTGGCGACCGTTTCGCCGTCGAGCTCGATGGCGGCCTCAGCCTCACCCACATGCATAAAGCCGCCGGGCAACAGACCCGCCACCTCGCGCAGCATGTCGGGCAGCGGCCGGCGCAGGTCCTCGGTGGCGCGGAACACCGCGTACAGGCAACGCTGTTCCTTCACCCGTTCGGCCAGCGCCTGCTCGATCTCGCGCATCAAGGTGACCTCGCGCGCCACGCCGAGTACGCCGACCAGCTGTCCGGCGCTGTCGGTGACCGCCGTCTTGGTGGTCTGGTAGAGGCCCTGCTGACCACCGACGCGGAAGGTGAGCCATTCCTCGTTGATCAGCGGCCGCCCCGCATCGATCGCCGCGCGGTCGTGGGCGCGGAAGAAATCGGCCAGTTCGCGCTCGACGAAGTCGTAATCGGTGTGTCCGATCAGCTGCGCTTCGGGCACGCCGAGCAGCTGCTCGAAACGCGGATTGCAGAAGCGAAAGGTGCCGTCCGCGTCCTTCAGCCAGACAAGATCGGGAATCGCGTTCAGCAGCATGCGCAGACGGCTGCGCTCCTGCTCCAGCGCCGCGGCGTGGCGGTCGGCGAGCGCCTGCGCGCGACGCAGGCGTCGGGCGTGCCGCCGCTGCGCCAGCAGCAGCGCGCCCACCAGCGCCAGACTGAAGCCGAGTACCAGCAACAGCACGTGGTGATCGCGCCACAGTTCGGGCAGCGAGTCGGCGGGCACGTGCTGCGCCAGAGCCGGTGTGGCGAAACTGAGGAGACAGTCGGCAGCGGTGGCCGACCGCATCAGGCGAGCGGCAGCAAGGCTCGGTATGGACTTCATCATCGGCGCGACTCAGGCGGGTGCGTTCGGGGTCTGCTCGGCCAGGTCGGCGTAGCGCGCGGCAATGGCCGCGAACTCGTCGAGATGTGCGAGGTAGGCGTCAACGACGTCCGGATCGAAATGGCGGCCACGCCCCTCGGTGATGATGGCGGTCGCCCGATCGAGCGGAAAGGCCGGCTTGTAGGCGCGCTTGCTGATCAGCGCGTCGAACACGTCGGCCAGCGCCATCAGCCGCGCCGGCAGCGGAATGGCCTCGCCGGCCAGACCTTCCGGGTAGCCGCTGCCGTCCCACTTCTCGTGGTGGTAGTGCGCGATGTCCATCGCGATGTAGAGGAAATCCAGCGCTTCGCGCTCCTCCTGGTCGCAGATGGCGCGCCAGATCGCGTCCGATCCCTGCCGGGCGTGGGTCTTCATGATTTCCCACTCGTCGGGCGTGTGCTTGCCCGGCTTGTGCAGGATGTGGTCGGGAATCGCCACCTTGCCGATGTCGTGCAGCGGCGCCGCCTTCGTAAAGGTATCGACCAGTGCGGAGGTCAGTTCGCCAGCGTAGCGCGGCGTGCTGGCGAGCGCGCGCGCCAGCACGTTTACGTAAGCCTGTGTGCGCAGGATGTGATTGCCGGTTTCGTCGTCGCGCGCTTCGGCGATGCTGGCGAGCGCGCGCATGCTCACGTCCTGCACCACCTGGTTCTGCCGCATGCGGCGGGCGATCTCGCCCTCCAGCCAGGCGTTCTGGTCGCGCATGCGATCGCGCGCTTCCTTCAGTTCGAGCTGGCCGCGCACACGCGCCAGCACGATGGCCGGACGCACCGGCTTGGTGATGTAGTCGACGGCACCCAGTTCGAGTCCGTGCGCCTCGTCTTCGGTACTGTCGAGCGCGGTAACGAAGATGACAGGCAGTTCGCGCGTGCGCGGATCTGCGCGCAGACGGCTGATCACCTCGTAACCGTCCATCTCCGGCATCATCACGTCGAGCAGCACCAGATCCGGCCGCGGATCGCTGGTCGCCGCCGCCAGCGCACGTGCCCCTGAACTGGCGACGCGGACACGGTAGTGAGGCATCAGGATTTCGCCGAGTACGGTCAGATTTTCCGGCGTGTCATCGACCAGAAGCAGGGTCTTCTGCGGGGTGGTCGCCGCGCCCTGGTGTGGGTTCACTGGGTGTCTCCCGTGTTGTATCCGGAGCGCAGGCACCGGTCGGACACCCGCGCCAGTTCTGTCGATGATCTTACTCCGCCCCCCTGCGGCCGACAGCAAAACAGTGTGCCGACGCGGCTTTGCGGCGCATACGACGACGAGGACAAGACGATGAAGGCAGTACTGACCGGCCACACCCACGGACTGGGCGAGGCGCTTGCCGCCACGCTGCGCGCACGCGGCATTCCGCTGCTCGGCCTCGCACGCGGCCGGTCGCCGCAGCCCGACGACGACGGCTTCACGCAGGTCGCACTCGACCTCGCCGACGCCGCGGCGCTGGCGCGCTGGCTGGCGGGCGACGCGCTGTCACGCTTCGTTGCCGCTGCCGACCGCGTGCTGCTGATCAACAACGCCGGCACGCTGGGACCGGTGGCGCCAGCCGGACGCCAGGGTGCGGCGGCCATCGCGCAGGCGGTGGCGCTCAATGTCGCCGCCCCGCTGGCACTGACGGACGCGCTGGTCGCCACCGCTGCGCACGCGAGCGAACGGCGCATCGTGCACATTTCGAGTGGCGCCGCGCACACGCCCTATGCCGGCTGGTCCATCTACTGCGCCACCAAGGCCGCGCTCGACCAGCACGCCCGCGCTGCGGCGCTCGACGCCCCGGCCGGCACGCGCATCGTCAGCCTGGCGCCGGGCGTCATCGACACCGCGATGCAGGCGCAGATCCGCACCACCCCGCTGGCGGACTTCCCGAACCGCGCCCGCTTCGAGGCGCTGCAGCGCGACGGCGCACTGCTGTCGCCGGCCGACTGCGCGCGCCGCCTGGTCGACTACCTGCTGTCCGAGCGCTTCGGCGTCGAACCGGTGGCCGACCTGCGCACCGTTCTGCCTTGATCGCGCGGCGTAGTCACCCGTCCATGCGCACTGCGCGCACGGCATCGATGGCGAGCGCGCGGCGGGCACCGATCAGCGCGGCGATGGTGGCCGCCGCCAGCATGGCCAGCACGATGCCGGCGAGCAGACCCCAGGGCACCACCCAGTCCATGCTCCAGTGGAAGGACTGCCGGTTCACCACCTCGATCAGCAGCGCACTCATCGCGAAGCCGGCAAGCAGACCGAGCAGCAGGCCGGGCACGGTCGACAGCAGGCCCTCGGCGGCGAGTTGCGCAGCGATCTGCCGGCGCGTGAAACCGACGTGGCGCAACAGGCCGAACTCGCGCACGCGCGCCGCGGCCGACGCGGCGAAGGCGGCGGCGATGCCGGCCAGACCGATCAGCGCCGACGCCGCCTCCAGCGCGTAGGTGGCGGCGAAGGTGCGGTCGAACACGCCGAGCGACAGCCGGCGGATGTCCTCGCTCGACGTCAGCTCCAGCGCGTCGCCGGCGCCGCTGGCGTCGCGCAGTGCCGCGGCGACCGCGCCCGGGTCCGCGCCATCGGAGAGCCAGAGGCCGAAGTCGTCGGCCAGCCGGTCGCCGGTCAGCGCGCGGTAGCGTTCGAGGTCGATCACCAGCGCGCCGTGCTGCCGCGCGTAGTCGCGCCACAGGCCGGCCACCTGCACGCGCAGCGCGCGCCCGGCGAGCGGCAGCTCGACCTCGCTGCCGGCACGCCAGCCGTACAGGTCGGCCATCGCCTCCGACGCCCACACGCGCGGCAGTGCGCCCGGCGGCGCCATCGATCCGACGCGCGGCAGCACCCGTCCGGCGTCGTCCGGCAGCGCCCGCGCGATCAGCGCCACCGGCGGCAGCTCGGCGCGCAGCAGCAGCGACTGGTGACGCAGTACGTCGACGCGGGCAACGCCGGGCACCGCCGCCAACCGCCGCTCGACCTCGTCCGGCCACGGCCGGTCGCGGTCGCCGCGGATATAGAGCTCGGCCGGCAGCACGTCGCCCAGCCAGCGATCGACCGACGCGCGGAAGGACGACACCATGACGGCCATTGCAACGATGAGCGCACTGGCCGCCAGCACACCGGCCGCGCTGCGCGACGCGAAGCCCGGCTCGGCGCGCAGCCGCGCGGCGGCCAGCGTCAGCGGCAGGCGGCTGCCTTCGGGCAGCGCCCGCGCCAGTGCCGCCGCGAGCGGTGGCACCGCCAGCACCGCGCTCGCCAGCACGCAGCCGATGGCCAGATAGCCACCGAGCGGTAGCCCGCCCAGCGCCGGCTGTGCCGCGGCAACGGCGCCGAGCCCGAGCAGCGCCAGCAGGCCGACGGCCCGGCGGCGATTACCCAGCAGGCGCAACGGCGGCGTGAACACCCCGCCGCGCAGTGCCTGCGCCGGCGTGATGGCCAGTGCGTCGCGCGCCGGCCAGGCGGCGCCGGCTGCCGCCGACGCCACGCCGAGCAGGCCGAAGCCGATGCTGGCCGACACATCGAAGCCCAGTTGCGGCGCCGCGCCGGCAATCAGGCCGGCGCCCAGGTCGCTGCCGATCAGATGGAGCGCCAGCGCCGCCAGCGCGTGACCCAGCGCGATGCCGATGGCGGCACCGGCAGCGCCGAGCAGCGCGCCTTCGCCGACCAGCAGCCGCATCAGCTGAGCGCGCGTCAGCCCGGCCGCGCGCAGGAAGGCGATCTCCGACACCCGGCGGGCGATCGCCGCCGCCTGCGTCGCCGCCACCAGGAAACTGCCGACCGCCAGCGCGATCAGCGCCAGCAGGCCGAGATTGACGCGATAGGCGCGCGACAGCCGGTCGGCGCGCTCCAGCGCCTGCGCCGGCGTCTGCAGCGTCACGTCGGCCGGCAGTGCGGCGGCGATGCGCCCGATCGCATCGGCGCGCGCCACGCCCGCGTGCAGGCGCAGCGCGACGCGGTGAATGCGGCCGGCGCTGCCCAGCCGCCACTGCGCGTCGCCGATGTCGGTCACCGCCAGCACCGCGCCCTCGCCGGCCGCCGGCAGCCAGCCGGCAACGCGGAAGGCGTGACCGCGCAGCGTCAGCGTGTCGTCCGGCTGCAGGCCGAGTGCGCGACCGGCCGCGTGGCTCAGGTAGAGCGTGCCCGGCTGCATCAGGCGGCCGATGCCGTCGGCCGGCGGCAGCAATGTGGGCTGCACGGCGGCAGCGCGGAAGGCGTCGATGCCGATCACGCGCAGCTTCAGCGTGCGGCCGGCGTGCGCGACCTCGATCTCGCGCTCGACCAGCGGACTGGCCGCCGCCACGTCGGGCAACGCGGCCAGCCGGGGGTAGAGCATTTCGTCCATGCCGCGCGGCGCCACCGCCTCGACGTCGGCGCTGCCGGACACGCTGCGCAGGCCGGATTCAAATTCGTCGAGCGCCGCCCGGTGGATGGCCGACACCGCGACACCAAGCGCCACGCCGAGTGCGATGGCGAGTAGCGCCAGCGCGCTTGCACCGCGCCGCGCCGAACGCCACAGCAACTCAAGCATCGTGCAGCCGACCGTCGCGCGCCAGCCGCAGCACGCGGTCAGCACTGTCCGCCATCGCGGTCGAATGCGTCACCAGCAAGCCGCAGGCCTTGCTGGACTTCACCGCGTCGCGCAACAGCGCGGCGATGCGCTCAGCGTTGTCGGCGTCGAGGTTGCCGGTCGGTTCGTCGGCCAGCAGCAGGCGCGGGCGATGCACCAGCGCACGGGCGATGGCCACCCGCTGCAGCTCGCCGCCGGACAGCCGGGTCGGACTGTCACCGGCGCGCTCGCCCAGACCCACTGCATCGAGCTGCGCGCGGGCACGAGCGGCCCGTTCGCGCACCGGCACACCGGCCAGCGCCAGCGGCAGCGCGACGTTGTCAGCCAGGCTGAGCCAGGGCAGCACATGGAAGGACTGGAACACGAAACCGACCTCGACCCGCCGCCACAGCGTGGCCGCGTCGTCGTCCAGCGCGGACACCGTGTGCGCGCCGAAGTGGACGCTGCCGGCGTCCGGCCGGTCGAGCCCGGCGACCAGATTGAGCAGCGTCGACTTGCCGGCACCGGATTCGCCGATCACGGCGACGTATTCGCCCGGCGCGACGCTCAGGTCGACAGCGTCGAGCAGCAGGCGCGGCGGCGTGCCCGGCAAGGTCTTGCGGAGTGAATGAAGGGTGAGCACGGCCGATGGACTGCGCGCCGCGCGCCGGGTTCAGCCGCGCGTGGCGAGGAAGTGGCGGAACTCGCTGGCGTCCATCGGCCGCGCGTACAGATAGCCCTGCGCGATCTCGACGCCCTGCTCGCGCAGATAGTCCGCCTGCTGTTCGGTTTCGACGCCCTCGGCCACCATGTGCAGGCCGCGCGTGCGGGCGATCTCGGCAATGTGCGGCACCAGCGGCGCGTGCGGCGTTTCGGAACCGATGGTGCCGACGAAGGCGCGGTCTATCTTCAGCGCATCGACCGGCAGGTCGTGCAGATAGGACAGGCTGGAATAGCCGGTGCCGAAGTCGTCCAGCAGCACCTTGTGGCCGGCCTCGCGCAGCCGCGCCAGCACCGCGCCGGCCGAGCCGGCCTGTATCAGGTTACGCTCGGTCAGTTCGAGTTCGATCTGGCTGCGGCGGATGCCGTTGCCGTCCAGCGCGTCGGCCAGCAGTTCGGTCAGGTCGCCGCGCTCCAGATCGTGCGAGGCAAGGTTGAGCGACACCGTCAGCTCCGGCCGGCGCTGCAGCAGATCGCCGATTTCGGAAATCGCGGTGCGCAGCACGCGGGCGGTGATCTCGTGCTCGAAACCCGAATGTTCGGCCAGATGCACCAGGTCGTCGGTACTCATGACCGGCTCGTTCTGATCGGGCCAGCGCACCAGCAGCTCAGCGCCGACGCAGCGACCGTCGGACAGGCGGATCTGCGGATGGTAGGCCACGCGCAGTTCGCCGCGGCGTATCGCCGACAACAGTGCGCTGGCCGGCGAGAAGTACTGACGCGCGAAGCGGCGCACCGCCCACATCAGCATCGTGCTCACCAGCACGCCGAGCAGCGTCATCATGACCAGCGGCTCGGTCCATGCGGCCATCAGCTGGGCGCGCGACTGCGCGCCGACGGCGACGATGGGCAGCTGCGCCGACTGTGCGACGGCATACAGGCGATCGCCCTGGATGCGCTCGCGACCGGTCACCGCGGTATCGATCATGCTCGGCAGCAGCGGCTGGTCGAGGTGGGCGAGCGGCAGCCAGTCGGTGGTGCTGAGCACCGCCAGCTGGGTATCGCCGACCGCGCGCGCCTGGAAGTGACTGGCGTGGATCAGTGCGATATGGCTGCCGCGGCCGATGGCCACCGACGGCCGCGCGTCGTCGAGCGTGTGGGTGACGCGGAACCAGATCTGCCGCCCCTTGCCGTCCGACCAGTCGGCCGCCGGCAGCACGCGATGCGCGTCGCTGCCCATGCTGCTGCAGGCGATCTGGCCGTTCTCGACATAGGCGATCTCGCGCACGAAGGGCGTGCAGTAGGCGATCTGCCGCAGCCGCTCGATATGGGCCGGCGAGCAGGCTGGCTGCGGGAAACTCTGCAGACCGCCCAGTTCGGACTGCGCGTCGTCGAACACCTGCTCGGCGCGTGCCAGCGCCTGCTGCGCCAGCGCATCGAGGTGCTGGCTCTCCACCCGCAGCGTGTAGGCCCAGGAGAAATAGAGCGCAGCCGCCACCGGCAGCAGCCCGGCAAGCAGGGCAGCCACGGTCAACAGCGTGGTCAATGCGCGACGTCGCATCGGAGGCGTTCTTCGTTTATGGCGGCCGCTCGGGCGACCTTGTTCTTGATGTGCACAGAGGCGGAAGTTTAAGCGCTTGCGACCCTGTCGAAGCGCGCCCGTGGCGCAATCTTCGTGCTTTTTTGTGAATGCCCGGCGTCAGCGCACGGTGAGCAGCAGTTCGACGCGTGCCTGCACCGGCGTCAACGCGCCGGCCGACGGCAGCGCCTGCGTGGTCGTTTCGACGATGCTGCCTCGGCCGATGCGGGTGGCGCGCAGCACCGCGACGCCCGCCGCCTGCGCGCGCAGCAGCGCACTTTCGAGCGCAGCGGACAGCGTGCCGTTGCCGGTGCAGGCGGCGACGATGCCACGCGCGCCGAGCGCCACCAGCGCATCGACCAGTGCACCATCGACCCCGGCGGCGCTGACGACGATGTCGACGCGCGGCCAGTCCTCGCGCTGCGTGCAGGCGAGGCCGAGCGCCTCGCCCGCCGGCCAGTCGCGCAGTTGCCGCAACCGTCCCTCTTCGATGTAGCCGAGCGCACCGGCGTCACCGGAATCGAAGGCGTCGATACGGAAGGGGTGTACCTTGCGCACGTCGCAACCGGCGTGCACCGCGCCGGCGACGCAGGCGAGCACGCCACGCGCGCCGGTGAGCGCGGCGACCCGCACCGCGTCGAGCAGGTTCTGCGGGCCGTCCGGCGCCAGCGCGTTGGCCGGGCGCATCGCAGCGGTCAGCACCACCGGCTTGGCAGGTGCCAGCACGCGGTGCAGGAAGTAGGCGGTTTCCTCCAGCGTGTCGGTGCCGTGCGTGATGACGATGCCAGCCACCTCGTCGCGCGCCAGGTGGTGAGCGACGCGCTGCGCCAGTGCGCGCCAGATGACGAAGGACATGTCCTTGCTGTCGACCTGCGCGACCTGCTCCGCTTCCAGCGCGAAGCCGGCCAGCGCCGGTATCGCCGCCAGCAGATCGCCGACGGCGATCTGCGCCGCGGTATAGCCGACGTTGTCGCCGGCCTGCCGGGCCTGACCGGCGATGGTGCCGCCGGTGCCGAGGATGACGATGCGTTTCATCGTGTCGGTTCGCGAGTGAAGTTGCCGCATTCTCGCGGAGCGCTCGCGGCACGCGCAAGCGCGCGCGTGGTCGAAGCCGGCGACGCGGCTTCACAGGTCGCCGCCGCTTCGGACACAATGCAGGCCGCCGGGCACCCGCGGCGGCTTGCCCGCCGTCGGCGCTGGGCCGCCTCTCACTGGATCTCATTCATGCGCGTACTGTTCTTCTTCGCCGCCCTCGGCTTCGCCATCGTCGGCATGTCCGGGGTGACGCTGAGCCTGCTCAACCTGATCGACGAAAGCCAGACCGGCGGCTGGCCGCTGTGGCAGTCGCTGATCATGACCGCGGTCGGCGTCGCCGGCTTCCTGTTCTGCCTGATCAAGGTGATACGCGGCGTGCGCGAGGAAACACCGCCCGCGCCGCCGAAGCAGGTCGACTGACACAGCGCCCGCACGGCGGAGGACGACGGCATGGCCCTGGACGTGATGGCGGTCGTGCTGTTCGCGGCACTGCTGCATGCCGGCTGGAATGCGCTGGTGCGCAGTTCGCAGGACACCTTCGCCGACACCGTGTTCATGGTCGGCGGCGCCGCGCTGTGGGCGGCCTGCCTGTTGCCGCTGCTGCCCTTGCCGGCGCCGGCCAGCTGGCCCTGGCTGGGCGCCTCGGTGCTGATCCATGTCGCCTACTTCTCGCTGGTGGCGCTTGCCTACCGCGGCGGCGAACTGGGCCTGGCCTATCCGCTGATGCGCGGTTCGGCACCGCTGCTGACCGCACTGGCGGCGACGCAGCTGCTCGGCGAACGGCTGTCGCCGGGTGCATGGACCGGCATCCTGCTGATCGGCGGCGGCATCCTGCTGCTGGCCGGCGACGCCCGGCGCCGCGGCCACCTGCACCTGGGTTCAGCAGCGCTGGCGCTGGTCAACGGCGCGGTGATCGCCGGCTACACGCTGATCGATGGCCGCGGCGCGCGCCTGTCCGGCTCCGCCTTCGGCTACACCGCGTGGATGCTGCTGCTGACCGGTCTGGCGCTGGCTCTGCTCTTCTGCCTGCAGCGGGGTCGAACCGGCCTGGCCCGGCTGCGCGGCAGCGGCCGGCGCGCGCTGATCGGCGGCGCCGGCACGCTGGCGTCCTACGCGTTGGTGCTGTGGGCGATGACGCGCGCGCCGATCGCGCTGGTGGCGGCACTGCGCGAAACATCGGTGGTGTTCGCGCTGCTCATCGCCGCCCTGGTGCTGAAGGAGCCGGTCAGCCGGACGCGCGTCATCGCCATCGTCGTCGTCGGCACCGGCGCAGTGGCGCTCCGCGTGCTGCAGTAAGCGGGCGCTAGCCGCGCGCAGCGCGCAGCTTGGCTGGCGTGGTGCCGAGCCGTGCGCGCAGCACGCGCGTCATGTGCGCCTGATCGGAAAAACCGCAGCTGGCCGCCACCTCCTTGACCGCCAGGTCGCCGGCGGCGAGCAGCTGGCGCGCGCGCTCGACGCGCCGGTCGATCACGAAGGCGTGCGGCGCCCGCCCCTGTGTCTCGCGGAAACGGCGGTGGAAGGTGCATACGCCGAGGCCGGCCGCCTCGGCCATGTCCTCCAGCGTCAGCGCTTCGTGCAGGCGGCTGTCTATCAGGTCGAGCACGCGGCGCATCTGTGCCGGTGACAGGCGGCCGCCCGGCAGGTCGTGGCGGAAGGTGACCTGGGCGTACTTGCGCAGCAGATGCACGGCCAGCTGCGTGCCCAGCGTCTCCGCATACAGCGGGCCGCCCATCTCGGGCTGCACCGCTTCCTGCGTGATGGCGTCGGTGATCGCGAGCAGCGTCGGGTCGCGCGCGCACAGCACGTCGTGCAGCCTCACCTCGGCCACCGGCCTGTCCATCACCTCGCCGGCCACGCGCGACATCAGGCTGTTCGACAGATAGACGTGCGACACGTCGATCTGCTGTGTCCAGTGCCAGTGCGAGGCCTCCGACATGGTGAGCAGCGAGGCATCACCCGGACGGCAGTCGGCGCGCGACCAGCGCTGGTCGAAGCAGCGGTCCATCGGCGTCTGGCCGGCGGCGTAGCGCACGACCATGAAGTGGTCCAGCGGCGGGATCGGCACATCCAGCCCGGCATAGCGGTAGGAGCGATGGCCCACGCCCTTCCAGCCGAGGTTGTCGCTCGACGAAAGCACCTCGCCGGGCACCCATTGGGGCAGTTCTTTCGGCGTGATGATGTTCGGCATGTCGTTCTCCCCCGACGAGAAGGCCGGACGCGGTCCGCTGCGCCGCCGGTCACGCCTGCCGGCACAAGCCGGCAGGCAGGGGCAGCTTAGCAGAGCGTCCGGCGCGCCGAGGTTGCAGCGCAGCGAAACCGCCGCGCGCTCAGCCGGCAGGCGTGGCGAGCAGCTCCGCGAGGTGGGCGTCCACCTGCGCCACCATCGCCGGGTCGGTGCCCAGCAACGCGAAGTGGCCGTCGATGCTGTCCAGCACGCGCAGTTCGCTGCCGGCCACCAGGCGCTGCTCGCGGCGGCAGTCCTCGGGCGGGAAGAACATGTCGTGGCTGATCGGCATCACGTACATCTTCGCGCGCACGCGGGCCAGTGCGGCCGCAAGGTCGCCGCCGGCGTGGCGGCTGACGTCGCCACGCTGCCACTTCCACGCCATGCACAGCAGGTCGTTGGCGTCCATCGGACCGAAGTAGCCGACCATGAAGCGATCGACGAAATCGGCGACCGACTCGAAGCCGAGCACGCGGTGCCGTCCTTCGCGGAAGAAATCGACACTCCAGCCCATCACCGTCCACAGTTTGGCGTGACGGCGCAGGCCGTCGATCACGTCGTACGAGGCGGCGTAGCGGCCGCCCTTGAAGTTCGGGTCGGTGACGATGGCTTCGATCAGTGTCTCGGCGAACAGGTAGTCGTGTTCGCTGTTCTTCGCCGTGCCGGCCAGCGGCGCCGCGCGCAGCACGCGTTCGGGAAAGCGCACCGCCCATTCCCAGGTCTGCTGCGCGCCCATCGAGCCACCGACCACCAGCGCCAGCTTCTCGATGCCGAATTGCTGCGACAGCAGGCGCTGCTGCGCGCGCACGTCGTCACCGATGCGCACACGCGGAAAGCGCTCCATCGCGATGGCGCCGTCGCTGTTGTGCGGCGAGGTCGACAGCCCGCTGCCGATCTGGTTGATCTGCACGATGAAGTACTTGTCCGGATCGAGCGCGTGGCCCTTGCCGATGTAGACCTGCTCGATGATCTTGCTGGTGCCCGAGTACCAGGTGGGCACCAGGATGGCGTTGTCCTTGCGCGCGTTCAGCGTGCCGTGCGTGACCACGGCCAGCCGGCAGTCGGGAATCGTGCCGCCCTCCTCCAGCTCCAGCGCACCGATGCTGATGAGCTCGTAGGGGCCGTGCATGTCCTGGCTGTAATAGTCGTTCTGGATCATCTTCCTGCTCCTCCGTCGTCGCCGTCACCGGGTGGTGCGGCGCTGTGTCCGGGCCCGGCCGGCGATGCCGGCCGGGTGCATCGCCGATCAGGCGAAGGTGAAGCCGCGATAGCCGCTGGCCGCGACCTCGTCGCACTTCTGACGGTAGGTGCCGACGCCGCCGATGTAGGACAGCAGGCGGCGCGGCTTGCCGGCGACGTTGGTGCCCATGTACCAGGAGTCGGTCTTCACCACGAGCGTCCTGTTCGCCGTCTCGTCGTGGTGGGCGACCCACTGGTCCTGCAACGCCTTCGACGGCTCGATCACCTGCTGGCCCTTGTCGCGCATCGAGCGGATGCAGGCGGTGATCCAGTCGACCTGCTGCTGCAGGCAGGTGGTCATGTTGCACAGCGCAGCCGACGGCGCCAGCGGCGCGCCGGTGGTGAACAGGTTGGGATAGCCGTGCACCTGCAGGCCCATCGTGGTGCGGATTTCCTGGCCCCACTCCTCCTTCAGCGAACGGCCCTCGCGGCCGCGGATGTCGATGCGGGTGAGCGCGCCCGAGCCGGCGTCGAAGCCGGTGGCGAGCACCAGGATGTCGAGCGCATGGACGGTGCCGTCGGCGGTCATGACGCCCTCGGGCACGATGCGCTCGATTGGCGCCTGCTTCACGTCGACGATCTCGACATTGGGCTGGTGGTACACCTCGAGATAGTTGCTCTCCAGCGGCACGCGGTGGGTGCCGAAGCCGTAGGTCGTCGGAATGAGCTTGTCGCACAGCGCCGGGTCCTTGATGCGCGCGCGCATCTTGTCGCGCACGAATTCGGACACCACGGCGTTCACCTTCTCGTCGAAGAACATTTCGGCGAAGGAGGCCAGCCACAGCGACAGCGATCCGTCGGCCCACAGCCGCTCCAGCACTTCGGTGCGCTGCGCCGGCGTGAGGTCGGCCCAGGCGCCGTTCTCGAAGTCGTATTCGAAGCCGGAGAAGGTGTGCGCCACGCGATCGCGGATCTCGGCGAAGCGCTCGCCCTGCTTGGCCCAGTCGGCCGGGCTGTACTTCGGGTTGCGCATCGGTATCACGTACTGCGGCGTGCGCAGGAACACCTTCAGGTGGCCGACCTGCGGCGCAATGGTCTGGATCACCTGGATGCCGGTGGCACCGGTACCGACCACGCCGACCCGCTTGCCGACGAACTCGACCCGTTCCTTCGGCCAGCGTGCCGTGTGGAAGATCTGCCCCCGGAAGCTGTCCTGCCCCGGGAACACCGAGGTCAACGGCGCCGACAGCATGCCTGTGCAGCAGATCAGGAAGCGCGCCGTCACCGTGTCGCCGGCGTCGGTGGTGACCGCCCACTGCCGCTTCGCTTCGTCGTAGCGCGCCGCGGTGACGCGGGTGTCGAAGCGGAAGTGCTTGCGCAGGTCGGCGCGATCAGCGACGTAGTTCAGCCAGCGCTCGGTTTCCGGCTGCGCCGGGAAGCGCTCGCTCGGCTGCCAGTTCTTGAACATGGCCTCGTCGAACCAGTACTGGTAGATCTCCGCCTCGGAATCGAAACGCGCACCCGGATAGCGGTTCCAGTACCAGGTGCCGCCGACGCCGGAGCCGGCTTCGAAGCCCTGCACCGACATGCCCATCTCGCGCAGCCGGTACACCTGGTACAGCCCGGCCACGCCGGCGCCGATCACCACCGCGTCGAAGGTGCTCGCGCCCTCGGTCGCTCCCGCCGCTTTTGCGGCCACAGTTGCTTCGCCCATCTTCCCCTCCGTTCTTGTGGACTCTGAAACGTCCCTGCGGGGGAAAGACAGCCCCGGACCACCCGACAGGAACATGCGGGTCCGACTGTAGGAAGGAAGGGGCCGACCGGGCTTGAACGATCCGGGCGATCTTTTGAATGAAACCGGCGAACTGCCGCGCGACGCGGGCGGACGGGCTCAGGCCTCGCCGTCGCTGGCGGCGGCGCGACGTTCGAGCACCGCCCGGTTGATCAGCTCGATCTCGACGTCGATGCGGCGCGCCAGCCCGGCCGGCTGCAGCAGCGTCTTGGTGCGGGCATAGGCCCGCGCATCGCGCGACGCCAGCCGGCGGGCACGGGCACGGGCTTCATCCAGCAGCGTGTCGGCTGCGACGACCTCGCTCACCAGCCCCCAGTCGTGCGCCATCGCGCCGCTGACGGCCTGACCATCGAGGAGCAGGCGCCGCGCGCGGCCGAGTCCCACCGTCATCGCCAGCAGCTGGCTGCTGCCGGCCTCCGGCACGAGGCCCAGTTCGACGAAGGGGAAGCGGATGTTCGCGTCCGCCGTGCTGCACACCCAGTCCGCGTGCAGCAGGCTGGTGGCGCCGATGCCGATGGCCACGCCCTGCACCGCGATGACCAGCGGCTTGCGCACGCGCGGCAGCGCGTGCAGGAATCGGGGTATCGGGTCCCACGAGGCCTGCGGCCAGTGTTCGAAGGCCTGCAGATCGTGGCCGGCGGTGAAGTCGGCGCCAGCGCCCGACAGCAGCAGCGCGCCAACCTCGGGGTGGGCCTGCCCTGCCTGCAGCGCCTCGCCCAGCGCCGCGAACATGGGCAGGGTGAGCGCGTTGCGCTTGTGCGGACGGTTCAGGCGGATGTGCCACAGCCCGTCCTCGAGCGCGACGTCGACCGATTCGGCGGGTGCGGTGTCCATGCGTGGTCTCGGGGATTCAGTTGCGCAGCGGTTTGCCGGTTTCCAGCATATGGGCGATGCGCGCCGCCGTCTCGGGCGTGGCGACCAGTTCCAGAAAGGCCTGCCGCTCGGCGGCCAGCAGTTGCGCCGCGTCGGCCGGCGAGCCCGGCTCGACTTCGCCACCGCACAGCGCATGCGCCAGCGCGCGACCGACCCGCTCGTCGTGCGCCGACAGCTCGCCGGCAGCACGCCGCAGCGCCAGCCGCTCGCCGAAGACATCGATGCCGGCGCGACCGGCCACCGGCAGCGGCAGCGCCGGCCGCACGTGACCGCCGGTGCGCGCCAGCGCGCGCGCCTTCTGCTGCGCCACCCACAACAGTTCCTGCGGGTGGAACACCACGCTGTCGGCTTCGCGCGCGAAACCGAGCGCCACCGCCTGCTGCGCGTTGGGCGCGGTGCGGCCGGCGGCAAGCAGGTCGAACGGGCGGCTCAGCGCATCGATCAGACCGTCCACACCCGGGCGCCCCCACTGCGCAGCCTGCTGCGCCGCGCGCTGTGCGAAAGCCTTGCAGCCGCCAGCGCCCGGAATGACACCCACCCGGCTTTCGACCAGACCGACCGTGCATTCCAGCGCGAGCGCGGCAGCGGCGCAGTGCATCATCACTTCGCAGCCGCCGCCCAGCGCCATGCCGGACACCGCCGCAACCACCGGTACGCGCGCCTGCGCCAGCCGCGAGGTCAAGGTCTGGAAGCTGACCAGGAACGCGTCGATGGCGGCGAGCTCACCCCGCTGCATCAGTGCGCTCATGTCGCGCAGATTGGCGCCGGCGCTGAACGGGCCTTGCGGCTGCCACAGCACCAGCGCCGCGTACTCGCGCTCGGCGCGGTCCACGACCTCCAGCATGCCGTCGATCGCGCCGGCGCCGATGGCGCCCATCCGGGTGCGCAGCGACAGCACCGGCACCGCATGCGCGTCGTCGGCGTCGCCTTCCGGCAGCCACAGCGTCACGTCATCCGATTCGAACAGCACCTTGCGCGCCGGCACGTGCTCGCCCAGCAGCGCGTCCGGGAAGCGCTGGCGTGCGTGTACCGGCAGGGCTGCGCGAGGCAGTGCGGCCGCGCGCGCGGCCGACCACGAAGCCGCGCCCTCATGCACCCCAAGGCGTGGTTGCAGCGCGTCGGTGAACACCCATTCGGGCAGCGCGCATTGCGCCATCGCCACGCCGGATTCGATGTCGGCGGCGAGCGCAGCGGCGGTTTCCTGCCAGCCCGCCGCCTGCCACTGTTCGAACGGCCCGTGCTGCCAGCCGTAGCCCCAGCGCATCGCGAGGTCGATGTCTCGCGCGGTCGGCGCGATCTCGTGCAGATGGTGGCTGCAATAGTGGAACAGGTCGCGCTGCACCGACCACAGCAGCTGCGCCTGCGGATGGGCGGACGCGCGCAGCCGGCGCAGGCGCTCGCCCTCGTCGCGCAGCGCGACCAGTTCGGCCACCTCCGGCGCGATGCGACCGTCGGCGGGCCGGTAGTCGCCGGTCGGCGGATCGAACACCTCGTGTCCGGCCGCGCCCTTGCGGTACAGGCCACCGCGCGTCTTCTGACCGAGCGCGCCGGCGGCGATCCGCTCCGCCATCCACGCCGGCACCCGGTAGTGCACATGCCACGGATCGGCGGCCAGCGTGCGCTCAAAGGTGCGCAGGATGTTGGCCATGGTGTCCAGCCCGATCAGGTCCATCAGGCGGAAGGTGCCGCTGCGCGGGTGACCCAGGGGCGGACCGGTCAGCGCGTCGACCACGTCGAAGCCCAGTCCCAGTCTCTGCGCGTGATGCACGGTGGCGAGCAGCGCGAAGATGCCGACCCGGTTGGCGATGAAGTTCGGCGTGTCGAGCGCGCGCACCACGCTCTTGCCCAGCGTCGAGGTGAGGAAGGTGTCGAGCGCGTCGAGCACCGCCGGTTGCGTGCCCGGCCCGGCGATCAGTTCGACCAGCGGCATGTAGCGCGGCGGATTGAAGAAGTGCACGCCGCAGAAGCGCGGCTGCAGACCGGCCGGCAGCGCCGCCGCCAGATCGGCGATCGGGATGCCCGAGGTGTTGCTGGCAAACACCGCATGCGCCGCCAGGTGAGGCGCCACGCGGGCATAGACGCTGCGCTTGATATCCATGCGCTCGGCCACTGCCTCGATCACCAGGTCGCAGTCGGCCAGCAGCGGCGCGTCGTCGTCGAAGCTGGCCGGCTCGATCAGCGCGGCGCGCGCCGCCTCGACCAGCGGCGCCGGCTCGATCACCAGCAGCCGCTGCACCGCGGCGCGAGCGACGCCGCGGCGGTCGTCCTCACCGCCCGGCAGGTCGTACAGGCGCACCGGAATGCCGGCATTGGCAAAGTGCGCGGCGATCTGCGCGCCCATCACGCCGGCGCCCAGCACCGCCACCCTGCGTGCAATCAGTCGTTTCACGAAGTTCTCCAGGAAAGTCTGCTCAGGCCAGCGGCCGGAAGGTGTCGTCGAAGTCGTCGAGCGAAGGCATGGGCAAGGTCGGGCGCCCGTCCAGCGCACCCAGTTCCGCCTGCCACCGGCGCAGGATGGCGACGCGCTCGGCCTCCGGCAGATAGGGCACATGGTGGGCGTAGAAGGGCTGCAGCACGTCGAAGCCGACATAGCCGAGCGAGCCCTGCAGCAGGTGGCGCAGCATGCCGTTCAGCTCGCCGTGAATGGCGCCCGCGCCGAACATGTGTTCGCGCCCGCCGAGCGAGGCGGCCACCAGCGCGCGCCGGCCGCGCAGACCGCCGCGGTCGTAGATGCGCTTGCCGCCGTAGAACACGCCGGAGACGAACACGCGGTCTATCCAGCCCTTGAGCATGGCCGGCACCGAGAACCAGTAGATCGGGAAGTTCAGGATGAGCAGGTCGCAGGCCAGCACCTTGTCCACCTCGGCGCGGATGTCCGGTGCCAGCGTGCCGCTCTCCTGCGCGTGACGCTGTTCGAGCGCGTAGTTCAGGTAGTCCGGGTTGCGGCGCTCGGCGAAGTCGGCGGCGGACGCCACCGGGTTGAAGCCCTGCGCATACAGGTCGGACACGGTAACCGCGTGCCCCTGCGCGCGCAGCGTGTCGGCCGCGCTGTGGTACATCGCGCTGCTGAAGGACTGCGGCTCCGGGTGGGCATGGACGATCAGTACGTTCATCGCGGGCACTCCGTGGCGATGCAAGAAGGATGGGCGTGCAGGGTCATCGGGCTCTCCCTGAGCGGATGGATGCGGCAGCGGGGCCGGCGGAATAAAAAGGGCCGGGCGGAAGACGGATGACTCCGCCCGGCACAACACCTCCAGGCCCACCACAGGGGTATGTGGGCAGGAACCGGAGGAGGAGCTGATCGAAGAAGCCGGCGCCGCAGCGCGCCGGCCGGTGGTTCAGGCGGCCCGCGCCTGCGGCAGCGCTTCGACGTCGGCAAGCTGCCGGGTGGTCGCAGGCCGCAGCAGGAAGTGGCCGAGCGCCGGCAGCAGGATGAGCGCGCCCAGCATGTTCCACAGGAACATGAAGGCCAGCAGGATGCCCATGTCGGCCTGGAAGCGGATCGGCGAGAAAGCCCAGGTAGCGACGGCGATACCCAGCGTGACGCCGGTCAGCACCACCACCTTGCCGGTGAACAGCAGCGAGCGGTAATAGGCACCGGACAGACTTTCTCCCGCGCGCAGGCCGGCCAGCGTAACGGTGAGCACGTACAGCGCGTAATCCACGCCTATGCCCACGCCCAGCGCCACCACCGGCAGCGTCGCCACCTTGACGCCGATGTCCAGCCACACCATCAGCGCCTCGCACAGCACCGAGGTGAGCAGCAGCGGCAGCACCGCGCACAGCACCGCGCGCCAGGAGCGGAAGGTGACGAAGCACAGCACCACCACCGCGGCATACACCAGCGCCAGCATTTCGCGGTTGGCCTTGCGCACCACGTCGTTGGTGGCCGCCTCGATGCCGGCGTTGCCGGCGGCCGGCAGGAAGCGCGCCGCCTCGCTGTCGTACTTGCGGCCGAAGGCTTCGACCACCGCCGACACCGACAGCAGGGTGTCCGCCTTGTGGTCCTTCAGGAAGGTCTGGATGGTCAGGAAGCTGCACTGCGCGTCCAGCGTTTCGCGCGGCGCGTACTGCGCCACCGAATTGATGCTGGCCTGATCGCGCGACAGTTCGTACCACTTGGGATTGCCTTCGGCGAAACCGACCAGGCCGTTCTTCGCGGTGCCGACGAAGGACAGCGTGGATTCGACGCCCGGCAGCGCGCGCAGCTGGCCTTCGAGCGCATTGACGCGCAGCAGCGTGGCGTACTCCGAACAGCGGCCCTTGGGCGTCGGGATCATCACCGTGTAGACGTCGCTGCTGGCGGCGTAGCGGCTTACCACGTAGGCATTGTCGAGGTTGTAGCGGGAGTCCGGCCGCAGCTCCGGCGCCCCGGCTTCGAGGTCGCCCACCTTGAGATCGAAACTCACCACCAGGCCGGCCACGCCGAGCAGCGCGGCGACCACCACCGCGACGGTCGCGTAGCGGCGCTCGGTGAACAGGTCGAGGAAGGCCCAGAACGGGTGCTTCACGCTACGGCCGGCGGCGTCGGCCACCGCCTCGGCGCGCAGGCTGCGCACCGCCGCCGCCGCGCTGACGCCGGTATAGGACAGCAAGATGGGCAGCAGCACGAGGTTGGTGAAGATGAGCACGCCGACACCGATGCTGGCGGCCAGCGCCAGGTCCTGGATGACCGGGATGTCGATCACCATCAGCACCGCGAAACCGACCGCGTCGGCCAGCAGCGCGGTCAGGCCGGCGAGGAAGAGGCGGCGGAAGGTGAGCCGCGCGGCGACCAGCTTGGGCGCACCGCGGCCGATGTCCTGCATGATGCCGTTCATCTTCTGTGCGCCATGGCTCATGCCGATGGCGAACACGAGGAAGGGCACCAGTATCGAGTACGGATTCAGGTCGAAGCCCAGCAGCGGCAGCAGACCGAGCAGCCACACCACGGCTACCACCGAACAGAGCACCACCAGCGCAGTGCTGCGCACGCAGCGCGTGTACCAGAACAGCACCGCGGTGCAGATGGCCAGCGCCACCGCGAAGAAGCCGACGATCTGCTGCATGCCGGCCATCAGGTCGCCGCTGACCTTGGCGAAGCCGGTAATGTGGATGCGGATGTCCTCGCTCGCGTAACGGGCGCGCAGGTCTTCCAGGCGGTGGTTCATGTCGAGGTAGTCCAGCGGCTTGCCGGAATCGAAGTCGACGTCGAGCAGCGGAATCTGGATCACCGTCGACCTGTAGTCGGCGGCCACGATCTGGCCGATCTGGCCCGAGCGTTCGATGTTCTTGCGTAGCTGCGCCAGCATGTCGGGCGAGCCGTCGAAACCCGGCGGCATCACCTCGCCGCCTTCCAGCCCCTCTTCCGTCACGCCGACCCAGCGCACCGCCGACATCCAGATCGATTTGACGAAGGAGCGGTCCACGCCCGGATACAGGTAGACCTCGTCGTTGATGCGGCGCAGCGTCTCCATGTATTCCGGGTAGAAGATGGAGTCGCGTTCGGTGGCGACGACGATGCGCAGCACGTTGCCCGAGCCGGCCAGCTGCTTGCTGTAGCCGCGCATATTCTCGATGTAGCTGTGCTTGGACGGCAGCATGCGCTCGAAGCTGGCGGCCAGCTGCAGCGAGGTCGCCTTCCAGCCGAGCAGCGCGGTGAGCAGCGCGCACAGCAGGATGACCCACAGCCGGTTGTCGAAGAAGAGGCGTTCGAGCGACGAGCCGGCGCGGGCGTCGAAGCGGGCCACCTCGTCCGTGGCCGAAGCGCCGGAGCGTTGAAGATCGTGTTTCATGAACCCTTACCCTGTTCAGTGAGCGCCGGGAGATCGATGGCACTCGCCCCCAGCACGCCGGCGGCCAGCGCACGGCCGTCGGGAGTGAGCGCGACGGCGGACAGCGGCGGCAGCCGCCGCTCGAGCAGGCGGAAGCTGCGCCCGCCGTCCTGGCTGAGCGCGACTTCGCCGGACTGACTCACCATCAGCACGCCGGCGCTGCCGAAGACGGTGGCGCCGGTCCAGGAGGCGCCGGTGCCGGCCTGCACTCGGCTCCAGTGCACGCCGCCGTCGGCGCTGTGGAAGGCGTTGCCGCGCAGGCCGAACACCAGCAGTTCGCCCGGCCGCGGACTGGCCAGACCGAAGAAGCTGCCCTCGTAAGGCGAATCGACACGCGCGAACGAGGCGCCGCCGTCGCGCGACACGAAGATGGAACCGCTTTCGCCAACCACGTACAGCGCGTCGCCGGAGGGGCGGATCGCGTACAGGTGGCGTCCTTCCGGATTGGGCAACGCGCCGTTGCGGCGCACCCAGGTCTTGCCGCCGTCATCGGTGCGCAGCATCAGGCCGAAGGCACCGACCGCGTGGCCGTGCTGCGCGTCGCTGAAGTACACGTCGAGCAGCGGGTCACCCGGATTGGCCGGCGGTGCGTCGGCCGCCACCTCGCCGCCGGATTCCGGCAGCGAGGCGATGCGGTTGCCGTCCAGCTGCAGCGTCCAGCTCTGGCCGCCGTCAGTACTTGCCAGCACGACGCCGCTGTGTCCGACCGCCCAGCCCCGGGTCGGCGTGGCGAACTGCACGCCGGTGATGGACACGCTGACCGGCACCTTGGCCTGGTTCCAGCTGCGGCCGTGGTCGTCGGAGTACACGATCACCCCGGCTTCGCCGACCGCGACCAGCCGGTCGCCGGCCCGCGTCGCCGCCATCAGGAAGGCGCCGGAGGCGCCGGCCGACGGAGCCGCCGGCTGCACCAGCGGGTCGAGCGGATCGAGATCGACCGCGAAAGTGCCGAGCGCGGCGCAAGCCAGCCCCACGGCGATGGTCAGTGCGCATGTCGCGCCAAGTCGGGTTGCCACCTGAGCTGTCTCCGGAACGGTTGGACGGATGAAGGCTGCGTCAGCGTACGCCGCGCACGACCATGCCCTCAGGCGTCAGCAGGTTGGCCGACGGCGGCGGCTCGGCGATCTGGATCGGGCTCTTCTCGTCGGTGTTCAGCGTGACCGTGTAGGAACCCTTGATGAAATCCATCGTGACCCAGTGACGCAGATTGACCGCGGGCATTTCCGGCATCAGGGTCGGATAGCCGACGCTGGTGTGCCACAGCCGGCCCTGCGCGTCCCAGGTGTTGCCGATCACCATGGTCCAGCTGTCCTCGTCGGCATACAGCTTGCGGCGCGCACGCACGTCGCGCTGGCCCTCGCGCACCGTGCCCTCGATCTCCCACACCCGGTGCAGCTCCCAGCGCACGGCGTCCGGATTGGTGTAGTTCTTGCCGATCAGGTCCTTGTGCGGCGTCAGCAGCAGGCGGTTGTTGTTGTAGGGGATGAACATTTCCTTCTTGCCCACGATCTTCCACTCGTAGCGGTCCATCGGGCCGAAGAAGATGAAGGGCTGGTCGAAGAAATCGACGCCGGAGTTCACGAAGTTGGGCGTGTCGCAGCACAGGTTGGGCGCGCGACGCACGCGGCGCTGGCCGACCAGGTACTGCCAGGAGGCGCGGGTGTTGTCCAGGCTGTCGCGGAACATGAGCAGTTCGCCGGCGCGCACCGACGGTGCGCTCACCGACTGCAGCACGCCGAAGTAATAGCCTTTCTGCAGCGACTCGACCGACTCCGATTTCTCGTAATACGGCACGCGGATTTCGTTCACCGCACCGGTGGCCAGCGCCGAGGTGCCGCTGGCGTCGATCACGTAGCTGTGCATCGGCCACACGATGCCGGCCGGATGCACCCGCAGGTTGTGGTTCCACACCACTTCGGCGCCGCTCTTCGGAATCGGGAACGGGGGGCCGCCGAAGGCGTTCTTGACGGCGAAGCCCTCGAGCTTGGTGCGGGTGGCGTTCTTGAAGGTTTCCTCGTACACCCACTCCGGAGCGGCCGCGGTACGGTGGGTCTTGTAGACGTTGAGCTTGTACTCCGGGTACTTCTTCAGCAGATAGATCTGGCCCTCATCCAGCTTGTCCGCGTACTGCGCCATGTTGGCCGCGGTGACGGTGAACAGCGGCTTCTCGTCGGCGAAGGGATCGATGCGCGGCGTGCCCTGCTTGTAGCCGGCCGGCGCCTTGTTGTAACCGCCGCTCCAGGCCGGGATGCTGCCGTCCTTGTTGCCGGCCTTCTCGGCGCCCAGCGGCGTCAGGTCGGTTTTCAGTCGCGCAGCCTCTTCGGCGGTCACCGCCGCCAGGGCACTCGACGCGGTCGCCAGCGACAGCAGTGCGGCCGACAGTGCGTTCATCAGTTTCATTTCGTGTCCTCCGTCGTTCTTAGAATGTGCGCTGCAGCGTGAGCGATACGAAGTCGCGGTCCGCCAGGCTCTGCTTGAAGGTGAGATCGGGCGTCAGGTCGGGACGCAGCACCACGGCCGGACCTTCCGAGCCGAAGTAGTGGGTGTAGCGGATGCCCGCCTTCCACACCTGCTGGTAGAGCGCGTTCACACCGATGCTGAAGTCGCCGCCCTTCTCCACGCCGCCGTTGAACTGCGCCACGGCGCCCGAATTGCCCTTGGGGTTGTAGCCGACACCGATCGGCATCGACAGGTCGAGGCCGGGCAGCGCCTGGAACCAGTTCGGCTCCAGAATGAAACGCAGACCCCAAGCGTCGCGCGACGAATTCGGGTCGAGCGCGGCGCGGTTGCGGGTGACGCTGGTGACGCGGTTCCACGCGACTTCGGCCAGCAGCATCGCGCTGTCCCAGAAGGCGGTGCGGTTGAACGAGAAGATGGCCGACAGGTTGGCGTGCGCGGTCTTGCCGACGGCATACAGCGCGTCGCCGTTGATGCCGGCACTGCCGGTCGGGCTGAGATCGATCTCCGGCGCGCTGACCAGCGGCGCGTTACGGCGGAAGGACACTTCACCGGACAGGTTGAAGTCGGCCACTTCGGTACTGAAGCTCATGCCGTAGGTCTTGATGCCCTCCGGATAGACGTGCTGGAAGTTGGCTGGCGCACCCGGCACGCCCAGCGCACCGAGCGGGCGCAGGTAGGCCTGCGGCAGCTTGTCGTGATAGCGCGCCGCGTAGAAGCCGAACTCGGTGTCCATGCCTTCCGGCCGCCAGCGCAGCTGCACGCCGCCCTGACCGGAATCCTTGGCGCTGAGGTCGTCCACCCGCGCCACCGACGGCGCCAGGCCGACCGGGCCGAACAGGAAATTCTCCGAGCCCATGCCCAGCACATCGACGGTCGAGAAATAGCTGCCGGAGGACGGGATGCGCGACTTGCGCCACTCGAACTGGTAATAGGCGCCGACCGAGAGATTGCTCTTGATCTGGTACTGCGCCGAAATCTGGTTCACCGGCAGGATGATTTCCTTGAACTGCGAGCCAGGCACCGACAGCAGCTTCACCACGTCGACCGGCTGCTGCGCGCCGGCAATGCCGTTGGCGCCGAAGAACAGCGTTTCGCCGTACAGCACCGAGTGACGGCCGAGGCGGAAACCGCCGTCCTCGTTCTTCGCCCAGATGAAGGCATCGAGCAGCTCCGCCTTGCGACCGTGGATTTTCTCGGTGGCGTCGGTGAATTCGTCGAAGGGCACCGAAGTCTGGTTGGCGCGCAGCGGGCTGTCGTGGTCGTTCGAGCGGTTGTACACGCTGTCATACCAGGCGGCGGCGCTGACGCGCGCACCGAAGCGCTGCTTGTAGGAGAGGTCGAGTTCGCTCAGCACATCGACCCGGTTCGAAATGAGGCCGCGGTCGAAATTGCGGTCGCCGTCATCGAGGTCGATGTTGGCCGAACCGACGGCGACGTCGTCGACCAGCGCCGACGAGCGCTTCTCGACCCGCCAGGCGGCGCTGTACTTGAAGGTGTTGTCCCAGCGGATCTTCAGATCCGGGTTGTCGTTGCTGATTTCGAAGCCGTATGCGGCCGGCGTCGAAAACGCGGCGGCGATGGCGAGCAGCAGCGCCTGCCGGTGAGCGGGGCAGCGACCTGCGCCCGGGATGCGTTCGAACATTACCTCTCCTCCTTTTTTATGGAGCCGATCCCTGTGCGCCGTCTTTCACGCGGCGATGCAGGCGGCTGACGGGTCCGGAACCGGTGCTTGGCGATACACGCACTACCCTGCGTGCGGTGCCGCTTCGCCAGCGCCTGCCGGGTGCGTCGGAACGGTCCGCAAGCGGAGCTTTCCGGCGCCGGGAACGACTTTTTTCGGGTCGTCTGATCTGACAATAAGAGCGGCAAGCCATGCCGTCCAATACTTTTTGTCAGCCATATCGATACCTAGAAAGTATGCATATGCGCGTTTGAAAGCCCTCCTCCGCGTGTCGAAACCGCAGGTCAAAACACTTTCAATTCATGGGTTTGGGCAGCCGCATGACGCGGCATGCCCGGCGATGTCTGCGCTGCTGGCCACAGGCCGACCACGCGCCGAGGGTGCTCAGATGCCTTCAGGCACCTGCTGCTTCTCGGTACGCAGTCCGGCGGTCACGCCGGCCACTGAAAAGTCTTCGCTGCCGTGCTCGGTCACCAGGATGCGTACGGTTTCGGCCTTCACGCCGAGCGTGGTGCACACGGCGTCGGTGATGGCGGCGGCGACCGCGCGCTTCTGTTCGACGCTGCGGCCGGTCATCAGGTGCATTTCTATGATGGGCATGCTCTCCTCCTTGTCGTTTTTCTGCGATGCGCGATTCAGGCCACGAAGCGCATCGATACGTCGCCCAGTTCCTGGAAGCGGGCGCTCACGCAGTCGCCCGGCTGGACCGCGATCGCTTCGGTAATGCCGCCGCTCATGACGAAGCTGCCGGCCGGCAGCGTTTCGCCCTGTTCAGCCAGGATGTTCACCAGCATGGCCACCGCCTCGGCCGGGTGGCCGAGCACCGCTGCAGAGGCCGCCGCGGCGACGATTTCACCGTTCTTCTCCATCACCACGCCCAGCGTGCGCAGATCGATGTCGTCCGGGCGTCGCGCCCGGCCACCGCCGACGAAGCGGGCGGACGAGCCGTTGTCGGCGATGACGCTGGGCAGGTCGAACTTGAAGCCGGAAAAGCGCGAGTCGATCACCTCGACCGCGGGCAGCACGTAATCGGTCGCTGCCAGCACCTGTTCGCGGGTGCAGCCGGGGCCGGCCAGCGGCGCACGGGTGACGAAGGCCACTTCGCACTCGACGCGCGGATGCACCATGTCGCCGGTCGAGATGGCGGAGTTCTCCGGGCGTGCCATGTCGCTGGTCAGGAAGCCGATGCTGGGCTCGTTCACGCCCATCTGCACCATCTTGGCTTTCGAGGTCAGGCCCACCTTCCAGCCGACCTGCCGGTGGCCGCGCGCCAGCCAGCGGCGGCGCAGTTCGGCCTGCACCGCGTAGCCGTCGGCCACCGTCATCGCCGGGTATTCGTCGGTCAGCTTGGGAATGGCGTAGGCACGGGTCTGCGCGCCCTCGACGCGCTCGCACAGGCGCACGATGTCCTCGCGTGACAGCGTTACTTCACTGCTCATACCGCGCTCCTTCCGGAAAACGTCACGCGGCAGCTGCCCAGCCCGCCGACCGTGCACACCAGTTCGTCGCCGCCGGTCACCGGCACCAGCGCCGACTGCGAACCGGACAGGATGATTTCGCCGGCACGGAACGGAATGCCGAGCCGGCCCAGCGTGTTGGCCAGCCAGGCCACCGCGTTGGCAGGCGAACCCTGCACCGCGGCGCCGACGCCGGTCGAATGCAGTTCGCCGTTCTTCTCCAGCACCATGCCGGCCATCGTGATGTCGAGTCGGCGCGGGTCGCCGCGCGTCTCGCCAAGCACGAACACGCCGCAAGAGGCGTTGTCGGCCACCGTGTCCTGGATGCGGATCTTCCAGTCGGTGATGCGCGAATCGACGATTTCGAAACAGGGGACGACGTAGTCGGTGGCGTGGATCACGTCCATCGCGGTGATGCCCGGCCCCTTCAGGTCGTGCTTCAGCACGAAAGCCAGTTCGGCTTCGGCCTTGGGCTGTATCAGCCGCCCGAGGTCTATCGGCTCGCCTTCGCGATACACCATGCCGGACGTGAGCTGTCCGAAGTCCGGCTGGTACACGCCGAGGAAGTTCTGCACCGGCTTGCTGGTCACGCCAATCTTCTTGCCGACGATGCTCTCGCCTGCATCGAGCCGGCGCTGCACCATGCGCAACTGTATGCGGTAGGCATCGTCCAGCGTGATGTCCGGTTCGCGTTCGAGCAGCGGCGCTACGGTGCGGCGCTCGACCAGGGCCTGGTAGAGCTCGTCGCCGTAAGCCTGGATCTTTTGTGCGTCCATGATGTTATGAATGAGAAGGTCAGAGCTTGACGCAGACGTTGCGCAGCTCGGTGTAGAACTCCAGCGAATGCACGCCGCCTTCGCGGCCGATGCCGGACTGCTTGGAGCCGCCGAAGGCGGTGCGCAGGTCGCGCAGGAACCATGCGTTCACCCAGGTGATGCCGACCTCGATCGCCGCCGCCATGCGGTGTGCGCGCGCGAGGTCCTGGGTCCAGATCGTGGTGGACAGGCCGTACTCGTTGTCATTGGCCAGCGCGGTGACTTCCGCCTCGCCGTCGAAGGGGCGGATGTGGCAGCAAGGGCCGAAGATCTCCTCGCGCACCACCGCTGCGCTTTCCGGCAGACCGGTCCAGATGGTCGGTTGCACCCAGGCGCCCCCGGCCAGATCGGCCGGCATGTCGGGCACGCCGCCGCCGGTGACCACGGTTGCGCCCTCCTCGACCGCGCGCTGGTAATAGCCCAGTACCTTGCGCCGGTGCTCGTGGCTGATCAGCGGGCCGTAGGTGGTGGCGTGGTCTTCCGGCCGACCATATTTCACCGCCTCGGCGCGCACCTTGAGCGCCTGCACGAAACGCTCGAACAGCGGGCGCTCGACATAGACGCGTTCGGTGCCCAGGCAGACCTGGCCGGAATTCAGAAAGCAGGAACGGAACACGCCGTCGACCGCGGCATCGAAATCGGCGTCGGCGAACACGATGGCGGCATTCTTGCCACCCAGTTCGAAGGACACGTCGCGCATGCCCTTGGCCGCCGCCTGCATGATCACTTCGCCGGTGCGGGTTTCGCCGGTGAAGGTGATGGCATTGACGCCCGGATGCGCGGTCAGGACGGCGCCGGCCGAATCCGGCCCGAAGCCGTTCACCACGTTGTACACGCCGCGCGGCACGCCGACCGTATTCATCACCTCGCCCAGCAGCGCGGCTGTCAGCGGCGTCTCTTCCGACGGCTTGACCACCACGGTGTTGCCGCAGGCCAGCGCCGGCCCGACCTTCCAGGTCATCAGCAGGAAGGGCGCATTCCACGGACACACCACGCCGATCACGCCCTTCGGCACGCGCAGCGTGTAGTTCAGCGCGCCGCGCCCGTCCGGCGTCGGCGTCTGGAAGGATTCGTTGGCGACGTTCTTGATCACGTCGGCGAACACCTTGAAATTGGCTGCGCCGCGCGGAATGAAGGCATGCTTCATCACGTGCTGCGGCTGCCCGGTGTCCGCCATTTCGGCGGCGACGAAATCGTCGAAACGGCGGGTGATCTCGTTGGCCACGCCGTACAGCAGCTCGACCCGCTGGTCCAGCGTGAGCCGTCCCCACTCGCCCGTCAGCGCACGCCGCGCGGCCGCGACCGCCGCATCCACCTCGGGCTGTCCGCCTTCACTGATCCGGGCCACCAGACTGTTGTCGACCGGCGAGCGCTTGTCGAACTGCCTGCCGCTGAGACTCGACGTGTATTCACCGTCGATGAAGTGATCGATGACGCGCATGCATGCTCCGTTGAGAGTGGGCCGACCGGTCGCACCTGCGGGCGCGGTGAGCACCGGAACGGTCAGGTTGAAAACAGTCTATGAGCCGCTTCTCTATACCGTCCAATACCTTTTGGCTCGACATCAATACCAATTTAGTATTGGGCCCACGATGAACGATCCGTGCGTTCCGGTCGGCTGCATTGCCCGGCATCCGCGTCACGATATCGGGGACGGAGCATGGGTCGAGACGACAGTTCTCCCACGCAAAAGAATCCCATCGGCATCCGACTTGCGTCGCCCACCCGTCGAACTGATAACGTTCGTCTTTTCGGCTGAAGCCGGCAGCCCTGTGCGCGCCGGACCGGTATTCGACGTATTGCCCGGTGTCACTGGCGCGAAATGGATCTTGGCCGCGGCCTACGCCATCGCGCCATCGCCTTCAGGCAGAAACCTCGGACTTCGCAGGTGCAGTGATGAATCCTGAACACAAGATCATCATCATTGCCGGCCCCAACGGGGCAGGCAAAACCACTTTTGCCCGGGAATTCCTGCCCAACGAAGCGGCTTGCCCGATATTCGTGAATGCCGACCTGATAGCCGCAGGTCTGGCGCCTTTTGCGCCCGAAACGGCCGCCGTACGGGCAGGGCGTCTGATGCTGGCGGAGCTGGCGCGGCATTCTGCAGCCCGCGAGAGCTTTGCCTTCGAAACCACGCTGTCGGGACGCACCTATCTGCGCCACATCGATCAATGGCAACGTGCGGGATACCGGGTGGAGCTGATCTTTCTGCAGCTCAACCACGCCGACGAGGCGGTGGCCCGTGTGCAACAACGTGTGCGGCAAGGCGGGCACGACATTCCGGAGGAGGTGATTCGCCGCCGCTTCGCTGCGGGCCTGGACAACTTCCACCGCCACTACGCCCCGGCGGTCGACGCCTGGGTCCTGTATAACAATGCAGGTGAGAGCCCCGTGCTGCTGGACTGGAGCGAACGATGAACACCAAGAGCATTGACCAGGCGAAGAACGACGATCTGCGCGGTTCGTGGCATGCCCTGCAACGGGCGGCCCAGCGCGCACGCGCGCTGGCGGCGCAGACCGGCACTGAGCTGATCGTCGGTCGAGCCGGCTGCATCGAACGAATCAGACCGCAGTCGGAACAGACCGGACAACAGGTGCAGGAAGACGCTGCATCCTACGGGGATAAGTGACGAAGCCTTCGACAGCCGAGCCCTTCCTGTGCGGGCGCACTTTCGCCGCGGCGGGTGACGGAACTCACCACCTCGTCTGACGAGGAGCGCGCGCCGACCAACGTGGCGGTCAGGCGCGTACCGCCGGGCCATAGCACAACGCGCGGACGACCTCCGGCAGTGCCACCGGGCGGCCGCTGGCGGCGTCGGTCCACACCAGCACGACACGCGCGCGGGCGCACACCGGGCCGTCCGGATGCAGGCGGATTTCGTGTGCGGTTTCCAGACTGCTGCGGCCGGGGCGGCCGACCTCCACGCTGACCGCGACCTGTGCCGGCGCGCTCACCGGCGCCAGGAAGTCGCATTCGATGCGGGCGACCACCGGCAGCGCGTCGGCGGTGGGCTGCGCGCCACCCGGGCTGAGGCAGAACCCGAGGGCCTCCAACCAGTCGACGCGGGCCTGTTCCATGTAGCGGAAGCAGGGGCTTTCTGCCGCCGAATCGTGCGCCACGCGTACAGCCATTGCGCCACAGGGCCAGACGGGCCGACGCAGTCTGACTGGCCGTCAGGCCAGGAGGTCCAACGCAGCCATGTGGCGCAATGGCTGTGCGCCCTCCGGGTTGCCCTTGGGCCACCCTCGCACTGCGTTACGCTCCTTGACGAGACGGCCAGTCTCGACTGCGTCGCGCGCCTTGTTCGAGAGTGGCCCAAGGACAACGTGACGTACGATTCGGCGGCAGAAAGCCCCTGGCGTGTTATTGACATGACCATAGGCGTCGAGATCGCCCCAGCGCACCGGCATGACGGAGAGGCGTACCTGTTTCATCGGAACTCTCCTGCGGCCTCTCGGGGCCGGGCGGTGCGCGCCCGCCCCCGGAGGCTCAGATATTGCGGAACAGCGGGCTGCGCACCTGCTGGGCGTCAGCGGCGGAAACGAACTTTTCGCAGTAGATGTCCTTCTCGAACAGCCGCCCCTGCATCAGCGTAGCGATGCAGGCCTCTATCATGCGCGGCGGGCCGCACAGATAGGCTTTCCAGCCGCGGAAATCGTTGTCGAAGGCGGCCTGCGCGGCCTCGTGCGCAAACCCGCGGAAGCCTTTCCAGCCGCTGTCCGCCGGCTCGTCGGACAGCGCCGGCAGGTAGCGGAAATGCGGATGGCGCGCCGCGAGCTGCAGGAATTCATCGTGGTAGTACAGCTCGTCGCGGCTGCGTGCGCCGTACACCAGCGTGATCGGCTGCGTATCGCGGCGCTCCAGCAGATCGAGGATCATCGAGCGCGGGCTGGACAGCCCGGAGCCGCCGGCCAGGAACAGCGACGGCAGCGCCGCCGAGTGGCGCACGAAGAAGCGGCCGTAGGGCCCGGACAGCTGCACCCGGTCGCCCGCCTTCAGCGCTTCGTGCACCCAGGTGGTGCCACGGCCGCCGGGCACGATGCGGACGTTCAGTTCGACATCCTGAGCGGACGACGGCGGCGACGCCAGCGAAAACGCGCGCGTCATGCCGGGCTCGGCGCCGATGTCCAGGTTGATGTACTGGCCGGCCTGGAAGTGCAGCGCTTGGTCGAGCCGGATGTGCACCGCCTTGATGGTCGGTGTCAGCGCCTCGATGCGACTTACGACGCCGCCGAAGTCGCGCACCGGAATCGATTCGGCGTCGGCGTCCTCCTCGACATCGGCTTCGATGGTGACGTCGCTTTCCAGTCGCGCGCAGCAGGCCAGGGTCTTGCGCTCCTCGCGCTCGAAATCCATCAGCGCGAAGCTGGACGCCTCGCCATGATCGACCTCGCCGTCCACCACCTGCACCTTGCAGGTGGCGCACAGACCGTGACAGCAGGCGTGCGGCAGATAGATGCCGGCGCGCAGGCTGGCATCCAGAATGGTCTGGCCGTCCTCGACCTCTATGGTCTGGCCGAGCGGTTCTATCGTGAGCTGATAGGTCATCGCCGCTCCACTCACACGGCGCCCGGCAGGGCTTCGAGCCCCGGCGTCTGCAGCCGCAGCACTTCCTTGTGGCCGATGCCGTTTTCGGCCAGCGAGCGCTCGAAATCCGGCTCGAACGGTTCGCCTGAGCGCATCCAGCGCACAGCCGACCAGTCGATGGACGACCACTGCGGATGCACCGACCAGGCTTCTGCCAGCGGGCCGCGCACCAGGTCGCCGAAGCTCAGGGCCGGCGGCAGGCACAGGCAGACCGGCGCGTAGAACATAAGGTGCTTGTCCCAGCCGACATAGAGCAGCCGGTTTCCGTGGAAGCGGTCGACCGTGTCTTTCGGTACGCCGACGTAAGGGGCAATGGCAACGACGGGCATGGCGGTCTCCTCAGTTCCGGGTGGCCTGGGCGCGCCAGGCGGCAAAGTTCTTCTGGTCTTCCGAGCCCTCGAAATCGAGGTTGTCGCGACCGTGGGCGAGGTGCCAGTAATCGAGCACCGACTTCAGCGGATCGAAGTCCGGCGCGGTCGGGTCGGCACCTTCGGCAAAGCAGTTGCCCTGCCAGATCTGGTGCGCCGGCAGCCAGGCCTCAACGTACTTGTCCGGCTCGCGCTCGAAGATGTGCTGGCAGTGGTCGGAGCAGAAGTGGTACTTGTCGCCCTGGTGTGTGACCTGGCGATACGAGATCTGCGTGGCATCGTCGGCTTCGGTGAACATCATCGGGATCTGGCACACCTGGCACAGCATGGGTAGCGTGGTGTTGTAGAAGCGCTTGCCCTGCTTCTCCCTCTCCCGGTAGTGCTCGAAGCGCGGGCGGTACAGGCTGTCGAAGGTGTCCGGGTACTTGGACGACAGCCAGTCCATCTCCTCCTCGGTCGGCAGCCAGGTATGGAAGTTGGTCATCTTGCCGGCGGTGTAGAAGGCGTTCCACGCCTGGTGCGACAGGTGGTCCTTCTCCTTCTTGATCAGTTCCACGCAGTCCGGCACCTTGATGCCGTAGCGCGCGAGGTCCTTGAACAGCGCCATGCCGTTCTCTTCGAAATACACCTCCCACGCTTCCTTCCAGCTCATGATGCGCTTGGGCAGCATGTAGTCCATCAGCATGGCGACGATGGACAGCAGGCGCACGCCGCGCCATACCCACTTGTCTATCCAGGCCTGGATGATGGGCAGATTGGCCGGGTCCTGCTCCAGCATGAACTTGATCACCTCTAGCCCTAGCGTCATGTGGCGCGCCTCGTCAGACTGCGCCGAGAAGCCGAATGTCATCGCGCCCATGTCGCCGTTGTAGGCGGCGCCGGAAATGAAGGGCACGAACACCAGATTGGTGAGCACGTACTCGAATGAGAAGCCGATGGCGATGATGAACTCGAAGGGGCCGCAGGTGCAGGCGTCCTCGAAGAAGCTCTTCGGCACCGACAGGTACCAGAGACGGTCATTCATGTGCTTCCAGTCGTGGAAGCCGTTGTAGAAGCGGTTGTAGTTCGACAGCGAGTGGATCTGCGTCTGCGCGTGGCGGATTTCGTCGATGGCCTGCATCTGGCAGGCGATCTGCGGCCCGACGCCCGGCAGTTCGCGACCGAGCCGGGCGAAACCGCGGTGCGCGTTGTATTCCAGCGACGGCACCGCCGACAGGAAGATCTTCAGCGCATTGATGTAGCGCGCGTCAGTCACGCCGAGGTGGCCGTTGTTCTGCGCGTAGGCGTCGACGATGGCGTAGAGCTTGCGTTCCTTCTCCGCCTGGTACTTCCAGTAGGCATCCATGGTCAGCCGGAACGGGTCTTCCCACTTGTCCCAGTCGTGGATCCGGATGCCTTCGTAGCGGGTCTGCGGGAACACCGCGTCCATCGGCTCGTAGCTGGTTTCCCAGCCCAGGCCGCGGGTCATCAGCGCGTACTTCTCCTTCAGGCCCAGCTTCTTCTTCACGTTCATGTCCATAGCGTTCTCCTCAGCGGTCCCAGCTCAGCGTCAATTCGTCCTCGGTCTCATCGACGTGACCGGACAGCGATATCAGGTGGATCTGCACTTCCTGCAGGTCGAAGTCGCGGCCCAGCCGCTCCTCGATGGATGTGCGGCGGATGACCAGCCGGCCGGGCACGTCGATCTTCACCATGGCCGGCTGGCGATTGACGATCGCTTCCGGGTTGTCGTCGACGATGGCCTCGACGATGCAGCGGCTGTCCTCGTTGGCCTGCAGCGCGATGAACACCTTAGACATGGCCGGCCTCCCGCAGCGCCAGGCCCAGCTTCGCGACGCGCGCGTCGAAGGCTTCGGTCACCGTGTCCAGCACCTTCTCGCCGCCCTGGTCGAAGGCCAGTTCGGCGATCGGCAGCAGGGCCTCGCGCACGCGGGCGCGCCAGTGCGCGAGCCAGCCGGCGATCAGCGTCGCGTTGGCAGGCGACTCGGCAGCCGCGGTCTTCACCGTGGCGTCCACCCAGCGGCTGGATTCGGCGAACCACTCGTTCATGAAGGCGCACACCATGGCCACCGCGGCACCGCCCTCGGCGTTGAGCCGGCCATCGACGAAGCGGGCATACACCAGCGGATACAGCAGGCCGTCCTGCACCAGGTTCTGCGCGACGAACAGTTCGAACCAGTCCTTCACCACCAGGCTGTTCTCGACCTGACGGCGCAGCGGCTGCCAGCGGCCGTCGCCCAGCCAGCGACTGCGGCCGTCGTCCAGTTCAGCTGGACCGGCCAGCCACAGGCCGATGCGGGTGAGGTACTGGGCGATACCCAGATGGTCCATGCCGTGATACATGCAGGGCTGGGTGACCGCGGTGCCGTAGCCGTAGGCGCACATGCCGACGTTGTTCAGGTTGGCGCCGTAGGCGACGTGGCGCAGCGGCACCAGCACGTCGAGCGCGCGCTGGCGCACCGCGTCCGGCATCAGGTCGGCCAGGCCGCGCGTATCGACGAAGTCGAAACCGGCTTCGGCCGCTTCCTGCATGCGGGCACGCGCCAGCGTGTAGGTGCCGTAATAGAACTGGCGCGGGTCCTTGAAGGCGTACCAGTCCTGCATCAAGATCGCGGTACGCGCCGGGTCGTACAGCTGGTGCGCGGGATCCCAGGTCGGGCGGTACTGCAGGTTGGCGCTGGGCTGAATGTCCAGCGTGCCTTCCTGATAGCGGCTGGCCGTCTTGTCGGCGCCGATGCGCCGCGCGATGTGATCGAAGGTATGGCGCAGCGGCGTGATCGCCACCGTACGCAGATCGATGTGCATGAGGTGCTCCGGGTGTCGACGCAAGCCCGCGACGCGGGCCGGCGCGGGTTTCAGCTGGGGAGTGCGGACAGGGCGGGGTCTTCCTGTCCGTCGTCGATGCGGGTGACCGAATGGATGCCGCAGAACTCGTCGAAGGCCCGGATGGGCAGCATCATTTCGACGAACAGCGCGCGCTCGCCGATGGCGAACTCGAACTCGATCAGCCCGTCGGGCCGGCGCTGGGTGACACGAACGAACTTGCGTGCCAGCAGGTCCTGCGGGCGTTCACCCGTCTGCATTTGCTGCATTGCGATTCCTCCTTGTCCTGTCGGATGGGCGTCCGGCCTTGTCGGGCGGCCGGATCGGTGCTGCACCCCGATCAATGCAGCCGGCGTGCCAGGCCGGGCAAGTCGTTGAAGGACAAGGCAAGAGGAAAAAACGGCGGGCGCGCAGGCAGGTTCTGGCCTGCCAGAAACGTCAAGCGTGGAAAGGGCGCCGTACAGAATTGTCAACGCGGCTTTTACGCTGCAACGCAGCGCAAACGGAGGTCACAGACCGGCTTCGAGGTCCTTAAGCCGGTAGGCGATCTGCCTGCGGGTGACGCCGAGCAGACGGGCAGCTTCCGACACGTTGCCGCGCGCGCGAGTGAGCGCTGCGCGCATCAGCGCCCGCTCGTGCTGTTCCAGGTCGAAGCCGGGCACCAGCAGGCGGTCGAGTACGTCGGCATCCATGCCGGCTTCGCTGCCCGGCGCACACAGGCTGCCCGAACTGCCGATGGCCTCGCCCTCGTCGGCCGTCGGCTCGATGCCGGCGAACAGGTGGTTCGCTTCGATGAAGCCGCCCTGCGGCACCAGCAGCACACCGCGCTCGACCATGTTTTCCAGTTCGCGGATATTGCCGGGCCAGTCGTAGGCCTGCAGGCTCTGCAGCGCGCGGTCGGTGAGCCCGGCCAGCCGCTTCTGGTAGATGGCGGCGTACTTCTCGACGAACAGTTCGACCAGCAGCGGAATGTCGGCCAGCCGCTCGCGCAGCGGAGGAATGACGACGGGATAGGTATTCAGCCGGTAATACAGGTCGGCGCGGAAGCGCCCTTCCTTGACGGCGCGACGAAGGTCCACATTGGTGGCCGCGACCAGCCGTACGTCGACCGTGCGCGTGCCGTGATCGCCCAGACGCTCGATCTCGCCGGTCTGCAGCACTCGCAGCAGCTTGGCCTGGGCGGCCGGCGAAATGTCGCCGATCTCGTCGAGGAAAAGCGTGCCGCCGTGCGCGCGCTCGAAACGGCCGGGCCGCGACTGCTGTGCGCCGGTGAAAGCGCCGCGCTCGACGCCGAACAGTTCGGACTCGATCAGCTCGTTCGGCAGTGCCGCGCAATTGACCGCAACGAAGGGTTTGAGCTGGCGCGGGCCATTGTCGTGCAGCCAGCGCGCGAACATTTCCTTGCCGACACCGGTTTCGCCCAGCAGCAGCACGGTGATCGGGTTGTCCGCCGCCTTCTGCATCAGGTCGAAGGCAGCGCGAAAGCCCTGCGACACGCCGATCAGATTGCCGCGGCCACGCTGCTCGCCGAGCGAGGCACGCAGCTGCGACACCTGCTCCTGCAACGCCATCAATTCGCCGACGATGCTCTCCGGCTCGAAGTAGCGGATGTGTGCTTCCGCATCCTCGCCCTCCCACTCGTCGGCCGCCTTGCCCTCGATCACGCAGCAGGGGTCGCCGCGGCTCACGCACTGGGTTTCGCGGAACACCACGAAGCGGTTCATGAACTGGGTGACGTAGCCGGAGGCGTAGCCGATCATGGTCCAGCAGGCGGGCTCGTCGCCGAGGCCGAAATCCTGCAGCTGGGCTTCCGCCTCCCACGAATTGTCCCAGCGGAAAGTGCCGTGGAAATGGCCGCGCTTCAGGTCCAGTTCCGAGTGCAGCGTGCTCGCCCGCACCAGCCCCTCCAGCCGGTGCAGCTGCGGGCCGAGCAGGAACACGTCTTCCAGCGCGCCGTCGCCGACCAGGCGCTTGGCCAGTTCGGCGTCCTGCTGGCCGGACACGAAGCCCATGCGTACCAGCAGCGCGCGGGCGCGCTCCTGCCCGAGCGAATTCAGCAATTCGCGGCGCAATGCACCGAGCGCGCGCGCATGCAGCAGCAGCATGCGGTTTTCCTGCAGCCAGATCCGACCTTCTTCGGTGCAGAAGCGCAGGTGATTGCGCAGCGCAAAGCGGTCCAGCAGGTCGGGTTCGTTGTTGTCGTGCATGCAGACTCCTCGCGGGCGTCGTCGCGCGCCCTGCTCCTCGCGGGTCACCTTAGCGTGTGCCGCGACTCGCTGTCCAATACCCGGCGCCGCACCGCCACATACCGCAGCGGTATGCCGCCCTCCCGCCGGGAGGGTGCGTGCGCTGCGCATCGGCCTCACCGTGCGCGCTGGCTGCATCGCCGCAGCCAGCCCGACCACGACATGAGGAGACACCGATGTTCCTGAAGAACTGCTGGTACTGCGCCGGCTGGGATCACGAACTGAGCCAGGGCCGCGACGCGCTGCTCACCCGCCGCATCGCCGGCGAATCGCTGGTGCTGTACCGGCGGCCGGATGGCGGCGTGGTAGCGATGGAGGACCGCTGCTGTCACCGCCAGGCGCCGCTGTCGCTCGGGCGCAAGGAAGGCGACGCCTTGCGCTGCATGTACCACGGCTGGAAGTTCGGCCCGCACGGCCGCTGCATCGAGATTCCTGGCCAGACGCAGATACCGGAGCGCGCCTGCGTGCGCACCTTCCCGGTGGTCGAGCGCGACAACTGGATCTGGGTGTGGATGGGCGAGCCGGAGCAGGCCGATCCCGACCTGATCTGCAAGGCGGTCGGCCCCGGCCACCCGGACTGGAACCTGCGCACCTCCAAGGTCCGGGTAGACACCAACTACCGGCTGGAACTGGCCAACCTGTCCGACCTCACCCACATCTCCTGGGTCCACGACCAGACCTTCGGCGGCACCACGGTCTATGCCAGCACGCGGCCGAAACACACGCTGAAGGCCCGCGGCATGGACACCGAAATCTGGCTGCGCGGCGTGCCGGCGCCGCGCTTCGCCCAGCACCTGTTTCCGCCGGACATGGTGTTCGACCTCTACTTCCTGTCGCAGATGAGCTTCCCCTGCAACTTCATCCTGCACTTCCAGGTGTATTCCGCCGGCACGGCAACCGAAGGGCCTTCGAACGGGCAGCTCCTGCTGGACACCTTCTCCAGCCAGGCCGTCACGCCGTGCGACGCCGACGCAGTCGATTACTACTACTCCTGGGGAGCCAGCAAGGCGACCGACGCGCCCGGCCTCGGCGATCTGCTGTACGAAGCGATCAACGAAGCCTTCCTCGAAGACAAGCGCATCCTCGAAGGCCAGCACCGGCGCATGAAGGAAAAGCCGGACTTCCGCACCGTGGACTACGCGCACGACGCCGGTCCGGGCAAGCTGCTGTGGCTGCTCGACAAGCTGCTGAAGGAGGAGGCCGCGGGACCGGCGACCACGGTCACCACCTGCGCCGCGACCGCCTGACGAACAATCCCGTCCGCTCAGGCGATCAGGCCGCGCTGGCGGGCGGCGCGCACCGCCAGCGGCCGGCGGCGCACGCCCAGCTTCTCGAAGATGCGCTTCCAGTACCACTTCACCGTGGTGTCGGCCAGGCCCAGCCGGGCGGCGATCTCGGCGGTCTGCAGATTGGCGGCGGTCAGGCCGAGGATGTCCAGTTCGCGGGCCGACAGGCTGCGCGGGTCTTCCGGTACGGCAACCGCCGACGCGAGGTCAGCAGCGCCGCCGTCGAATGCGCCGAGCAGCGCGCCGCACAGTGGGTCGCCCTGCTGTTCGGCCAGCAGTGCGCGTATGTCCTCGCCCTCGTCGACGAAGCTGCGCACGAAGTCCGCGCTGTCACGCCAGCGCAGCGCATCAGCCAGTGCATGGCGGGCGGTGACCGGGTCGCCGCTGCGCCGGGCCAGCGCAGCGAGCAGCAGCGACAGCCGCAGCGCCGGCGTCAGGCACTGACGCTCGGCCGCCCAGCGGCTCCAGCGCCGCAGCCGGGCCAGCACGTCGGCATGCGCACCGCGCTCGAAATCGACCCGCGCATGCGCCATCACCAGTGCCAGCCGGTCGCTGCCGCAGAAGGCATCGGCCGCCGGCGGCAGACCCGGCGGTGCGAAGCCGGCCAGCAGGCGGGCGGCCTCCTTGACGTGACCGTCGAGCAGGTACAGCCGCACCCGCTCCGCATGCACGTGCGCACGCAAGCGCGGCAGCCGGTACTCGTCGGCCAGGCGCAGCCCGCGGTCCAGCGCAAGATGGGCAGCGTCGTTCTGCCGCCGCGCGCGCGCCAGTCGGGCGGCGGTGAGATGGCGGGCGATGACCGAATCGACCAGGCCGAATTCGGTGGATTCGCCGTGCGCGGCAGCACAGCGTTCGAGCAACGCGTCGACTTCGCCCAAGCGGTTGCCCTCGTAGGCCAGCGCCGCCAGCTGGGCAGCCGGCATCGCGGCCAGCAACGAAGCTTCGCCGTGGATGCGCACCGCAGCCCGGCAGGCCTCTTCGAATGCTGCGCGCGCCAGCGCGAGTTCGCCGCGCACGGCATGGGTGCTGCCGATGACGGTTTCGCTGAACACCATGCCGTACAGCGCGCCGGTGTCGGCGAAGCGCTGACGGAAGGCGGCGGCGCGGGCGGCGGTGAGTGCGCAGCGATGGCTTTCGCGCTCGCACATCATCTGCGCCACCGCGACCGAACCGCTCATGAAATCGCCACCGCCGCCGTGCGCGGCCAGCCATGCATGACCTGCAATCAACGCGCCGTCCAGATCGTCGGTAAACACCTGCAGCATGAACTGGCGGTGCGCCAGCCGGGCATGCAGCGCCGGACCGTCGGCACCGCTCAGGTTCGCGTGCGTCGCGACCGCGGCCAGCGCGTGGCGCGCTTCGGCAAAACGCCAGCGTATCGTGTGTTCCCACGCCAGTTCGAGCTGCAGCCTCGGCTGCGCGTCGGCCACCGGCGGCGGCAGTCGGGCTGCCAGCGTGCGCAGCGTGGCCGTACGGCCGCTGACGAACAGCGAGGTGCTGATGCCGTCGACCAGTGCGCCGGCGCGTGCGTTGTCGCCGGCGGCCAGGGCGTGTTCGATTGCCGCCTCGATCTGGCCGTGCGCCGCCAGCCAGTCGCAGGCGCGCCGGTGCAGCACCGGTACCGTCTCCGGCCGGACGCGCCGCAGCCGCTGCCGCAGCAGGTCGGCGAACAGCGGGTGATAGCGGTACCACGCGCGCTCGCGGTCGAGCGACAGCAGGAAGAGGTCGCGCCGCTCGATCTCGTCGATCAGCGCGCGACTGCCGCCGCGGTCGAACAGCGCGTCGCACAGTGCATGATCGAAGCGCTCCAGGATGGAGGTGGCGAGCAGGAAGTCGCGCAGCGCCGGCGGCTGGCGGTTGAACACCTCTTCCATCAGGAAGTCCGCCACGTCGCGGTCGGCGCCGGAAAACTGTTGCAGGAAGGTATCGACATCGCTGGCGCCACCGAGCGCGATCGCCGCCAGTTGCAGACTGGCCGCCCAGCCTTCGGTGCGCGCGTGCAGCCGGCCGGCCTGCGCCTCGCTCAGCGGCGGCGCGGCAGTGCCCCGCATGAAAGCGACGGTTTCAGGCAGCGAGAAAGCGAGCGCCCGGGCGTCGATGTCGACCACGTCGCCGGCGGCCCGCAGCCGGGCCAGCGGCAATGCCGGCATTCCGCGCGAGGCGATCACCCAGTGCACCGGGTCCAGCGGTGTGCGCAGCAGTTCGCCGAGCAGGTCGAGCACGCCGCTGTCCTCGACCATGTGCAGGTCGTCAAGAATCAGCAGCAACGGGGCATCGAGCGCAGCGAAGGCAGACCGCAGCGCCTGCAGCAGCGCCGCGGCGGACGGCGCCTCGCCCTGTTCGCCGCCGCTGGCCAGCAGACGCTGCGCTTCCGGCGCGACTCGGCCGCTGGCCCGCTGCAGCGCCTCCAGCAGGTGAGCACTGACACGCACGACGTCGCCGTCCTGCGCGTCGAGCGTAAGCCATGCGGCCGCCCTGCCGCGCTTGCGCCAGTCGTCGTGCATCTGCGCGGCAAGACGGGTCTTGCCATAGCCGGCCGGTGCAGTGATCAGCACCACCCGGGCAGGTTCAGCTGGAACGAGGCGCGGACGCGGCAACGACATCCGTCGCCACGTCGGCGCCTGCAGCTTGGAATGCAGCAGTTCAATCGTCATGCGTACATGCCCGGTCACCACCACGTGTGCGGCGTTAGAATCCGGCCCTCTTGCGCAGCGCACTCCAGGCCGTCGATACCGTGGATCTGAGACATCTCAAGTACTTCATCGCCGTCGCCGAGGAACAGAACATTGGCCGCGCGGCGGCACGGCTGAACATATCGCAGCCGCCGCTGACGCGACAGATACAGCAGCTCGAGGAAGAGCTGGGCGTGCGGCTGTTCAATCGCACGCCGCGCGGCATGGAACTGACACAGACCGGCGAGGTGCTGCTGCACGAGGCGCGCAACATCCGCTCGCTGGTCGAACAGGCGACCGAGCGCACACAGCGCGCCGGCCAGGGCAAGCTGGGCCGGCTGGACGTTGCCATCTTCGGCTCCGCCATCCTCGATTCCATTCCCAAGCTGCTGCTCGCTTTCCGCCGCCAGTACCCGGAAGTGAACATCGTGCTGCACACGATGACCAAGAGCGAGCAGATCGAAGCGCTGCGCCAGCGTCGCATCACCGTCGGCTTCAACCGCATGCTGGCGCCGCTGCCCGATCTGTCGACCACGCTGGTGGCGACCGAGAAGCTGCTGCTGGCGGTGAACGAAGGACACGAACTGGCCAGCGAGGAAAGAGTACCGCTCACCGTGCTGGCAAAGTACCCGATGGTGCTGTTCCCGACCGGCCAGCGGCCGAACTTCGTCGACAAGGTGATGGGGCTGTGCCGCGACATGGGCTTCGCGCCACAGGTGTCGCAGGAGGTGGGCGACGCGGTGACCGGTGTCGCGCTGGTGGCGTCGGGCTTCGGTGTCAGCCTGGTGCCGGAATCGGTCACCAGCCTGAAGATTCCGGGCGTGGTGTATCGCCCGCTGAAGAACCCGCCAGCGCAGGCCACGGTGGACCTGAGCTGCCTTTACCGCTCGGACGACGAGTCGCCCATCCTCGCGGCCTTCCTCGACACGGTGCGCGAGTTCCGCGAGGAACATGAGCGGCGCCGGGCCTCGTCCTGAGCGGAAGGCCGCCCCGCCGTATCCGTGCCGTTACAGATCGAGCACCAGACGCGGCGAACGAGCGCGCGAGCAGCAGGGCAGGAACTGATCGTTCTTCGCCTTTTCGGCGTCGGTCAGGTAGGCGTCGCGGTGGTCCGGCGTGCCGTCGATCACCCGGGTCAGGCAAGTGCCGCACACACCCTGTTCGCACGAGTAAGGCAGTTCGATGCCGGCGTCGGCCAGCGCAAGCAGCACGCTGCGGTCGGCCGCCACCGGGATGACGCGGCCGCTGCTGGCGATCTGCACCTCGAAGGCGGCGGACTGCGCATTTGCATCGACCGGCGCCGAAAAATATTCGAAATGGATGTTGCCATCCGCCCAGCCCAGGCGCTTGGCGGTCGAGATGACGGCGTCGAGAAAGCCGCCAGGGCCGCAGACATAGAGATGGGTGTCGGCGTCCGGCGTGGCAAGCAGCGCGGCCAGGTCGGCTTTCTGGTCGGGCGCACCGTCGTCGAAATGGAAGTGCACGCGGTCGGCGAAGGCGCTGTCCTGGATGCGCCCGAAGAACGCGGTACGGTCCTTCGAGCGGGTGCAGTAATGCATCCGGAAATCCGCGCCCGTCGAGGACAGGCGCTCCGCCATGCAGAGGATGGGGGTGACCCCGATGCCTCCGGCCAGCAGCAGGCTGCGACCGGCCTCGTGAGCCAGCGCAAAGTGGTTCTTCGGCGCGCTGATATTGATCAGCGCGCCTTCGTCGACGCCGGTGTGCATGCCGACCGAGCCGCCGCGCGACGCCTGGTCGCGCAGCACACCGATCAGGTAACGGTGGCTTTCCGCCGGGTCGTTGCACAGCGAGTACTGGCGCACCAGACCCGGCTTCACCTCGACGTCGATGTGGGCACCGGCGGCGAACGGCGGCAGCGCACCGCCGTCGGGACTGACCAGCTCGAAGGTGCAGATGTCGAGTGCTTCGACCGTCTTGCGGGCAACGCGTACCGGAAACAGGGTGGAGGGGCTTGTGCTCATTGCCGGGTTCTCATTCGCTGCGCCCGCCGCCGCTCGCGGCGCAGGCTGGGTTCATTCCTCGGGTGCGTACAGCGCGTCGAGCGCGGCGCGGGCGCAGGCTTCATCCTGTGCCTCGCTGCCACCCGACACACCGATGCCGGCGATGCACTGGTCACCATCGAATACCGGCAGGCCACCGCCCAGCACGACCAGGCGTGGTCGGGCGGACAGACCGATCTTCAGGTGCTCGGCATCACCGAACACCTGCATCCAGTGCGCGGTCGGGAAGCCGAAGCCGGCTGCGGTATAGGCCTTGTCCACCGCCAGGTCCGCCGAATGCAGGAAGGCGCCGGGCATGCGCAGGAAGGCCAGCGTGTTTCCGCTGCGGTCGACCACCGCCGCATCGACACGTATGCACAGCGACTCAGCCTTCTCGATCGCGGCTGCCACCGCACGCTGCGCCGCCCGCCAGCCCAGGCTGGGCAGGTCGACGCGACCGCTGACGGCAGCCGCGCTCATGCGGACTTTCCTGCCGCGGCAGCACGGGCTTCGATCTCGGTACGCCGCAGTTCGCTCGCCGGCTCGCCGGCGATGCACCAGTCCTCCGGCGGCACGCGGCGGCAGCAGCCACGCACGCGCTCGCGGCGCACGCCGAGCACCTCGACCAGCAGGTCGGTGAAGCCGCGCATCAGCAGCTGGCGCTGATCCAGCGGGCGACCGTCGAGCACGATGAAGTCGAAGAAGGGCGCCTGATCACCGCTGACGCTCACCAGTTCGCCACCGACCGCGAACTGCTCCGGGTCGTGCAGCGTAATGAAAGCGCGCACCCGCTCAATCGGCGACGCCAGCACTTCGGCATACAACGCCGAGGCGCGTCTGAGCAGGCACTCGTCCTGTTCCGGCGTGCTGCTGCCGGCGACCAGATGGAAATTGACGATGGGCATGGCGTGACTCGTATCAGGGCAGACCGCGCCGGCGGCCGGAATCCAGCATCAGCGTGGCGCCGGTCATGGCATCGGCTTCCGGATCCAGCAGCGTGCTCACCGCCCAGGCGACCTGGGCCGGCGTGGTGAAGGCGCGGATCGACGACTCGGCCCGCATGTCGTCCAGCACCGCCTCGACCGTGACGCCGCGCAGCGCGGCGCGGTCGGCGGCCACGCGGTGCAGACGCGCGGTGTCGGCCGGGCCGGGCGCGATCAGGTGGGCGGTGATGCCACGTTCGCCATAGGCGAGACTGAGCTGACGCACGGCATTGACCAGCGCCGCGTTGGCGATGCCGGCGGAGGCGGCGTAGGCGGTCGGCTCGAAGCCGTAGTGACCGCCGATGGCGATCAGCCGCGAACCCGCCACCAGGCGCTCGTCGACCGCGCGTACCAGACGCAGCAGCCCGCCGACCTTGATGTTCACCGCATCGACCAGCGCTGCCGTCGGTGCGTTCAGGATGCCGCCGGCCACGGCGACTCCAGGTCCGTGCACCACCGCGCGCACCGGCCGGTCGAGGCTGGCCGCCAGCGCCGCGATGGCGCTGTCGTCGCCGATGTCGGCCACGCAGGCGCGCACGCCCGGGTGAGCACTGCACAGCGCGTCGAGCGAGCCGGCGCTGCGCGCCACCGCGACCACGCCAAGACCGGCCTGCAGCAGCCGGCCGACGATGGCCTGACCGAAGTCGCCGGTGGCACCGACGACGACCGCCAGTTCTGCCTGCTTTGCGTCCATCGCGATCAGCCGGTCAGCACGTTGAGGAAGCTTTCGCGCACGATGTTGTCCTGCGCGAACGTGGCGTGACCCAGTTCGGTGGTGTCCCACACCAGCGTCGGCGTGTCCGGGTAATGCACGTAGCCGCCGCTGAACACCTCGTTGCGGTTGCCCGACGGATCGAAGAAGTAGATGGTCGCGCCGCGGGTGACGCCGTGGCGGTTCGGGCCGACGTCGACCGGAATGCGGTACTTGCCGATCAGGTCCGCCGCGTGGATCACGTCGTGCGTCGACTCCAGCAGGAAGGACACGTGGTGGAAACGTCCGGGCGTCGGCTGCAGCACGAAGGCGACGTCATGCGGCTTGGTCGAGCAGCTGAGGAAGAGCGCCAGCGACTGCTTGCTGTCGGCGTCGATCAGCTTTTCGCTGAGATCGAAGCCAAACACCTCCATGAACAGCCGCGCGGTTTCGTCGATGTTCACGCCGCCGAGCAGCGCGTGGTCGAGCCGGTTGATGCGGAAGCCGCGGATGACGCCTTCGTCCGGCAGCACGCCCGGGTTCAGCGTGCCCAGCGTATTGCCGGTCTGATCCTTGTGCGCGTAGAGCTGCATCACATGGCCGCTGGGCAGCGTGAACTGCAGGCGGCGGCCGCTCTTCGGGTAGACGCCGGCGTCGATGTGGCGCACTTCGAGGCCGAAGGCGCGGATCTTCGGTTCCAGGTCGTTCAGGGTCTGATCGTCGTACACCTTGAACGCGAGGTAATCCATGCCCGGTGCATCGGCCTCGCGCAGCACGATGCTGTGGTGGTCGTGCTCGTCCCAGGCCTTGTAATAGACGCGACCGTCCGCGTCGGTCATCACTTCGTGCAGGCCCATGCGCTCGCCGTAGTGCCGCTTCGACACCTTCATGTCGAGCACGCGTATGGCGACCTCTCCCAGCCTCAAAACCGATCTCAGCGACATTCCTCTCCTCCTTTTATATATGTGTGGGGGTCGCGTTTCCGGAGATGGCTGCCGCAGCGTCAGGCGACGCTTTTGAGCAGCCCTCTTTCCTTGGCCATGGTCATGGCCGTGTCCTCGATCATGTCTTCCTGCCCGCCTATCATCTTGCGCCGGCCCAGTTCGACCAGGATGTCGCGCGCCGGCACGCCGTAGCGCTCGGCCGCGCGCTTGGCGTGCAGCAGGAAGGTGGAATACACGCCGGCGAAACCCAGCGTCAGCGATTCGCGGTCGACGCGCACCAGGTGGTCCATCATCGGCACGATGATGTCTTCGGCCACGTCCATCAGCTTGAACAGGTCGACGCCGGTGTCCATGCCCATGCGCTCGCACACCGCGGCGAATACTTCCAGCGGCGTGTTGCCGGCACCGGCGCCGAGGCCGGCCACCGAGCCGTCGATGCGGCTGGCGCCTTCCTCGATCGCGGCGATCGAGTTGGCGATGCCCATGCCCAGATTGTGGTGGCCGTGGAAGCCGATTTCGGTGTCCGGGTTCAGCACCGCGCGCAGCGCGGCGACGCGGGAACGCACGTCGGCCGGCAGCATGTAGCCGGCGGAATCGGTGATGTAAATGGTCTGCGCGCCATAGCTTTCCATCAGCTTGCCCTGCTGCGCGAGGCCTTCCGGCGTGTTCAGGTGGGCCATCATCAGGAAGCCGACGGTGTCCATGCCCAGCTTGCGCGCGAAGGCGATGTGCTGCGGCGCGGTGTCGGCTTCGGTGCAGTGGGTGGCGATGGTGACGCTGCGCGCACCGCAGTCATAGGCCGACTGCAGTTCGCGCATGGTGCCCAGACCGGGAATCAGCAGAACCGAAATCTTCGCCTGCTTCATCTGCGGACAGACGGCACGCAGGTAGTCCTCGTTACTGTGCAGCGCGAAGCCGTGCTGCAGCGAGTTGCCGCCCAGCCCGGCGCCGTGGGTGACCTGGATCAGCGGCACGCCGGCGGCGTCGAGCGCGCTGGCGACGCGCACCATCTGGTCCACGCTGATCTGTTCGCGCTTGGCGTGCATGCCGTCGCGCAGGCACATGTCATGGAGGACGACCTTGCGTCCTTTCAGGTTTTGCTCGGCGCTCATCACGCGGTCTCCAGGGGTTTCAGCTCGATGCGGCCGGACAGCAGTTCCTGCGCGAACATCTCCGCGGTGCGGGTGGCAGCGGCAGTCATGATGTCCAGGTTGCCGGCGTAGCGCGGCAGGTAGTCGCCGAGGCCGGCGACCTCCATGAACACCGACACCTTGCGCTCGTGGAACACCGGGCCGTTCACCAGCCGGTAGCCCGGCACATAGGACTGCACCTCGCCGATCATCGCCAGGATGGAGTCGGTGATGCGTGCCTCGTCCGGCTTGTCGTCGGTCAGGCAGTAGATGGTGTTGCGCATGATCATCGGCGGGTCGGCCGGATTGATGATGGCCAGCGCCTTGCCGCGGCGCGCACCGCCGACGCGGCAGATCGCGTCCGAGGTGGTGTAGGTGAATTCGTCGAGATTGGCACGGGTGCCCGGACCGATCGAGCGCGAGGACAGGCTGGCGATGATTTCCGCGTACTCCACCGGCTGGATGCGCGACACCGCATGCACGATGGGTATGGTCGCCTGGCCGGCGCAGGAAATCATGTTCACGTTCATTTCCACGCGGTCCATGTGCTCGCGCAGATTGACCGGCGGCACGCACAGCGGGCCGATGGCCGCCGGCGTCAGATCGACCATCATGACGCCCAGCTCGTTGAGCTTGCGGCTGTTCTCGGCATGCACGTAGGCGCTGGTGGCGTCGAAGGCGATCTGTATGCCGTCTTCCCGCACGTGCGGCAGCAGGCCGTCCACGCCTTCGGCGGTGGTCTTCAGGCCCAGCTCGCGTGCACGTGCCAGCCCTTCGGACGCCGGGTCTATGCCCACCATCCACACCGGCTCCAGCACCTCGCTGCGCTTGAGCTTGTAGATCAGGTCGGTACCGATGTTGCCCGACCCGATCAGCGCACATCTGATCTTCGCCACTGCTGCCTCCTAGCTCTGGTCCGGGAGGCCGTGCCGGCCTCCGCTCCGTTCCGCCTGCGACGCGCTGTCGACCAGCCGCCGCACGGTATTCGCCATCTGTCCGATCACCCGTACCTGCAGATCGCTGCGCGGCACGATGCGGCAAGCCAGCACGCGGTGCTGCAGGCGGTCGTCGGCGCTCACGTGGTCCACGCTCATCTTCAGTGCGGCGTAACGCCCGCCGAGCACTTCCACCTTGCATACGCCGCAGCCGCCGCCGCGACAGCCGACCGGTATGTCGCGCAGACCGCGCGCCAGCATGGCGGTGAGCAAGGCGTCGCCGGCGCGGCAGCTGACGGCGCGGTCCACACCTTCGATCGTCACCGCATAACTCGTCGCACCATGCCCGGCGTCGTGCGTGCCGTCGCCAACCGGCAAGCGCTGAACCTGTGGCTCCATGCCTCCTCCGCGTCGCGACCTTGTTCCGGCCTTCCTGCGTCCGCTTTCCTTACCTCGCTTCGAGGTTGGGGTACGTCGTGTTCGAAAACTTACAGCGGCGGAACCATGCGATCCAATACCATTTGATCCGCCGATTCATACGAGAAAGGTATGGATGGACGCGCACCCGCGCCAGTGGGAGGCCGCAGTGCAGCAAAGGGCTTCAGGCGGATGGCGTGTTGCGACGCCGCATGCGGGCCACGCGGTACTGCATCTGGCCGCGACCCAGTCCGAGTTCGCGCGCGGCGGGCGCCAGCTTGCCGCCGTGGCGATCGAGCGCGGCGCGGATGACCGCCTCCTCGATATCGGCCAGCGTGCGCCCGCCGGCCAGCAGGCGGGCCGCGGCGTCTGCAGTCGCCTCGCCCGCGGCGGTGTGCGCGGCCACGCCGTCACCGCGCGCCACCACGTCGCCACTGGGCAGCAGGCTGAAGGACTGCCAGTCGGTGACCTCGCCGCCGGAGAACAGATGGTGCACGTCGAGCGCGCCATCGGCGTCGGCCAGAATGACCGCACGTTCCACCATGTTTTCCAGCTCGCGCACATTGCCCGGCCAGTCGTAGTGCCACAGCGCGTCCAGCGCGTTGCGCGTGATGCCGCGTATGCGTTTGCCGAAGCGCTGACCGAAGCGCTCGACAAACACGCCCAGCATCAGCGGAATGTCCTCGCGGCGGTCGCGCAGCGGCGGAATGCGGATCGGGAACACATTGAGCCGGAAGAACAGGTCGGCGCGGAAGCGCCCCTCCGCCACCGCCTTCCTCAGGTCTTCGTTGGTGGCGGCGACGATGCGCACATCGACCTTGCGCAGCTGGCTGCCGCCTACCCGCTCGACCTCGCGCTCCTGCAGTGCACGCAAAAGCTTGCCCTGGGCATGCAGCGGCAAGCTGCCGATCTCGTCGAGAAAGAGCGTGCCGCCGTGCGCGCGCTCGAAGCGGCCGGGCCGCGACACCGATGCGCCAGTGAAGGCGCCGCGATCCACGCCGAACAGTTCGGCCTCGACCAGATCGTGCGGGATGGCGGCGCAGTTCAGCGACACGAAAGGGCCGCCCGCGCGCCGGCCGATCTGGTGCAGCGCGCGCGAGAAGCGCTCCTTGCCGACGCCGCTTTCACCGAGAAAAAGCACCGTGGCATCGGTCTGACCGACCCGCTTGAGCAGATAGACCACCGAGTTGAAGGCGGTCGAGGCGCCCACCAGTTCGTGCTCCAGCGGCGATACCGCCTCGAAACCGACTTCTCCATCTGCGCTCGCCTCGGCCGGGCGTCGCTGCATCGGCGGATCGACGAAATCCTCCACCTGCATGAAGTGCAGATCGGTTTCGGCATTCGGCCATTCGGCCACCGGCCGGATGACCGCCCGACAGCGCGCATGCCCCATGGCCACGCATTCGACCTCGCGTACCAGCAGCGGCCGGCCGAAGGCGCTGGTGGCGAAGGCGGTGGCGTAGCCGACGTTCATCCAGCAGGCCGGTGACCCGCTGATGCCGAACTGCTGCAGGTGGGCCTCGGCCTCCCACGAACTGGTCCAGGTGAAGTCGCCGAAGAACTCGCCGGCGTCCTGATTGAAGCGCACTTCCAGCGGCGTATTGCGCACATAGCCTTCCATGTCGCGCAGGCGCGGCCCGAGCGACACCGCGGTGGCCACGTCGTCGCCAAAGGCGTCGCGCACCCGGCGGTGATCGGCCAGTCCTTGCTGGTAGCCCAGCCGGGTGAACACGCCGCGCGCCATATCGGCGCCGAGCCGCTCCACCAGTTCGCGCCGCAGTTCGGCCATCGAGAAGCCGTGCATCAGCAGCATGCGCTGGTCGAACAGCATGATGTGGCCGGTATCCGGCGCGAAACGCAGCCGCTCGGAAAGGCGTTGGTCGGCGTCCGGAACGCCGAGGTTGGACGGATGCATGCAGAGCTCCCCGCAATCGACGAGCGGCACATGATGCATGACACCATGCACAGCACCGCACACACCGCGACGGCAATCGCATCTTTTCAGTCTTTTGAAGCGAGGGAAACGCTGCGCAGCTGGAAAAAACTTTTCAAATCAACACCGTGGCCACATCCGTTCGACTGGCATGGGGTTTGCAGCAAGGCCGGCACCTGAACAACAAAGGGCCGGCACGGCCCGTACGGAGGATGAAAATGGCTTTCCTGCACAACGCCTGGTATGTCGCGGCCCTGTCGACCGAAGTCGAGGGCGAGGCGCTGTTCCATCGCAAGATTCTCGGCCTGTCGATGCTGATCTATCGCCGCGGCGACGGCACGCCGGTCATCCTGCGCGACCGCTGCCCGCATCGCTTCGTGCCGCTGCACATGGGCAAGCGGGTCGGCGACGACGTGGTCTGTCCCTATCACGCGCTGCGTTTCGACTGCAGCGGCAAGTGCGTCGAAAGCCCGCATGGCGACGGTCACATCCCGCGTGCGGCGGTGGTGCAAGCCTTCCCGGCCGCCGAGCGTCACGGCTTCATCTGGGTATGGACCGGCGAAGCGGCCAAGGCCGATCCGGCGACCATCCCCGACTATTCGCTGCTGGATGGCGGCCACGCCAATTCCAAGGGCTGGGCCTACATGCACATGAAGGCGAACTACGAAATCATCGTCGACAACATCATGGACCTGAGCCACGTCGACCACGTGCACGGCCCGCTGCTGAACACCGCCGGCAAGCTCAGCCCGCAGATCCCGAAGGTAGTGGAGGAAGGCAGCACGGTCAGCGTGCGCTGGGAATGGCATCAGGATCCGCCGATGGGCTTCTTCTCGCCCTTCCTGCCGACGCCGGGCGCGGGTGCCGAACATCATGTGGGCGTGGTGTGGACCGCCCCCTGCACGATGCTGCTGACCGTCGGCGCGGTTCAAGGCAGCAGCAATCCGGACGACGGCCTGCTGTCCTGGGACCACCACCTGATGACGCCGGAGACCGAAACGTCCACCCACTACTTCTTCGCCACCCGCCGCAACTGGCTGGTCGAGGACGCCGAACTGAACCGGATGAAGCTGGAGGGCACGGTGGCCGCCTTCAGCACCGAGGACAAGCCCATCATCGAGGCGGCACAGGAAGAGATGGGCACCACCGACCTGTGGTCGCTGAAGCCGGTGCTGCTGTCCGGCGACCCGGCGCCAGTGCGTGCCCGCCGCCTGCTCGCCCAGCTTATCGAAACGGAAGGGGCGCAACGCAGGAGCTGAAGCCGGGCGGGCCGCACCGGCCCGTCACAGCAAGCTCCGCGAGCGTGGAAAAGAAAAGGGCCGGTTCCTAAGAACCGGCCCTTTTTCATGCTGCATCTGGTGGGTTGTGAGTGGCTCGAACACTCGACCTACGGATTAAGAGTCCGCTGCTCTACCAACTGAGCTAACAACCCGGAAACCTGCTTCGCGTACTGCTTCGGCCCACCGCGTGGTGGGTCGGGCGAGACTCGAACTCGCGACCAACGGATTAAAAGTCCGCTGCTCTACCGACTGAGCTACCGACCCTCGCCTTGCGAAGACCGCGGACTATAGGTGAGCGAAAGGGCTCTGTCAACCCGGAATTTTCCGCCCGGTGCCGCGCGCAGCTCAGTCGCGCATCAGCCACCACATGGTCGCCTTCATGGTCAGCGCCGAGCCGGCGATGATGGCGAGCAGCGCAATGGCCGAACCCAGCGCCAGCGTCGATACGCCGGTGATGCCCTGACCGATGCTGCAGCCCGAGGCGAGCACGCCGCCGATGGCCATCAGCGCGCCGCCGATGCCGTGACGCACGACGTCGGCGGTGCCGCGGAACCACTCGACGCGGAATTTTCCGCTGGCAAGGGCATGGATGAAGGCGCCGACAACGACGCCGGCCAGCGCCATCAGGCCGAAGTTGAGCAGCGCTGTGTTGGTCGGATCGAGCAGCCAGCGCGCGCCGTCGGCCATCGGGCCGACGAAGGTGTAGGACTGCGCCTCGACCCGGCTCGGCATGACGTCGGCAAATTCGGCCCACTCCTTCCACGCCGCCGCGCGCGGGCCGGCGGTCAGCCACCAGCCCGCCAGCACCGCCAGACCGAAGCCGATGCCGCCGGCCACGTGGTCGATGTTGCGGCGGAAATCGGCCGAGGCGAAGGCCCACACGGCCAACGCGGCGGCGATGATCCAGGCCAGCGCCCGGTTCAGCATGGCGGCGTCACCGCCGACTGCACCGGCGACGACGGAACCGAGCGCCTGCGAGTCGATGCCGCGGGCGTCAAGCGACAGCGTCCAGTCGTTCATCCAGCCGAAGGCGCTGGCGTAGAAATCGGTGAAGATCATCAGGTAGGCGAACACGGCGCCGACCGCCAGCACAAACAGCGACTTCAGGTTGCCGCCGCCAATGCGCACCAGGGTCTTGTTGCCACAGCCGCTGGCCAGCGTCATGCCGACGCCGAACATCAGCCCACCGACGATGTAGCGCAGCCAGGCGAGCTGCGGCGTGCGGTAGGGCGGATAGGTGGTGCTGAGGTCGACCACGCCGGCCGATTCGAGCCCGACCAGGCCGGCCATCGCCGTGGCAATCGCCAGCATCCACGAGCGCATGCGGCCGAGGTCGCCGATATTGATCCAGTCGGACACCGCACCCATGGTGCAGAAGCCGGTGCGCGAGGTGAGCGCGCCCAGCGCGACAGACAGCGCGAACACGGCTGCCAGTGTTTCGGTGTGGATGTTCAGTTCCATCGTCGTTCCGGAGCGGTAACGCCGCCCCGGAATGCGGGACGACGGTTCAGCGGTAGCGCGTCGGGTCCGCCACCCCGGCTGCCGCGAATCCCTCGCGCCGCAAGCGGCAGGAGTCGCACACACCGCAGGCGCGGCCTTCGTCGTCGGCCTGGTAGCAGGACACGGTCAGCGCGTAATCGACGCCGAGCTGCGCGCCGGCACGGATGATACCCGCCTTGGTGAGGCTGATCAGCGGCGCGTGCAGGGTGAGCCGCGCGCCCTCGACCGCTGCCTTGGTCGCCAGGTTGGCCATCGCCTCGAAAGCCTTGATGTACTCCGGGCGGCAGTCGGGATAGCCGGAGTAGTCCACCGCATTGACGCCGCAGAAGATGTCCTGCGCGCCGAGCACTTCGGCCCAGGCGAGCGCCAGCGACAGCATGATGGTGTTGCGCGCCGGCACGTAGGTGACCGGTATGCCCCGCGCCACGCCGCCGGTCGGCACCTCGATCGCGCTGTCGGTCAGCGCCGAGCCGCCGAAGGCGCGCAGATCGAGCGCAATGGTGAGATGGCCGGCCGCACCGAGCGCCTTGGCGACGCGCTCGGCCGCCGCCAGCTCTGCCCGGTGACGCTGGCCGTAGTCGAGCGACAGGCAGTAGCAGTGCAGCCCCTGCGCACGCGCCATCGCCAGCACGGTGGCCGAATCCAGGCCGCCGGACAGCAGAACGACTGCGGCCCTGCCGCCCGCACCCTGCCCGCTCACTTCTTCTGCGCTGCCTGCTTGATGCGCTGGCGCGCCACGTCGGCCGATGGCGTGCCCGGATACTGGGCGATCACCATGTCCAGCGTCTTCTTCGCGCCCTTGGCGTCACCCTGGATCTGCTGCGTGTTGGCCAGTCCGATCAGCGCTTCCGGCGCCCGCACGTCGGCCGGCCACTGCGCATGCACCTGCTGATAAAGCTCTGCGGCACGCGAGTAAGCCTTGGTCTGGAAGGCGGCGCTGGCGGCCCAGTAGTGGGCAGCCGGCTGGAAGCTGCTCTTCGGCCAGCTCTTGATGAAGGCTTCGAACGCCAGCTGCGCCTCGGCGTACTTGCCGCCCTTGAGCAGGTTCAGCGCCGCCTCGTAGTCGCGCGGCTCGGCGGCCGGATCGACCTCGGGCTCGGCTGCGGCGACCGGCTTGGTTTCCAGCGCGCGCAGTCGGGTGTCGAGATCGAGGTAGAAGTCCTTCTGCCGCTTGGTGGACGCCTCCAGCTCGTAGGTGAGCACCTCGACCTGGCCGCGCAGCTTGGCGATCTCGCCGCGCAGCGTCTCGATCTGGTTGCTCAGATCGAGTTGCGTGCGCTGCGACTGTTCGAGCTGCGTTTCGAGCTTGCCGATGCGCGCCTTGGTATCGGCGCGCAGGTCCTCGATGCGCTGGCGCGCGATCTCGTCATCGAACAGCGCGGCCCGCGCCGGAGCCGCGACGATGAACAGCGCGGCGAGCGCCGCCGCGACCCCGTTGCGGGCCTGCATCAGAACTCACCCGAATAGAGCATTTCCGAGCGGCGGTTCTCGGCGTACGACGCTTCGTCGCTGCCGACCATGCGCGGCTTCTCTTCGCCCAGGCTGACCGACTCCAGCTGCGCTTCCTGCACGCCCAGCAGCATCAGCGCGCGCTTGACCGCTTCGGCCCGCTTCTGGCCCAGCGCCAGGTTGTACTCGCGCGAACCGCGCTCGTCGGTGTTGCCCTGGATGAGCATCTTGAACTTCGGGTTGGCGGTCAGGAACTTGGCGTGCGCCGAAATCAGGCTGGCGTAGCTGTCCTTGATGACGTAGCTGTCGTAGTCGAAGTAGATGATGCGCTTGGACAGCGGGCTGTTTGGGTCCTTCAGCTGGGCGAGCAGTGCCTCTTCGGCGGTCATCTTCTTGCCGTCGACCGACGGCGGCGTCACCGGCGACACGGAGGGGCCGGTCGGTGCGGTCGGGGACTTGTCCTCGGTCGGCGCGGCGGGTTGCTCCGGACCGGTGGACGAGCAGCCGGCCAGCACGGCCAGCGTCAGGGCTGCGATGGAAAGCTTGGTATGGGTGCGCATGGTGTTGGCCTCTCTGGTTTCGCTACTGCGTGGGGTTGTGACGGTATTACGGTTTGTTGAACGGGCCCCAGGCCGGCTCGCGGACATCGCCGCCAGCCTGCCCGGACAGTTTCTGCTTGACGCGGCCGTCGGCCGACACCGCCGACAGCACGCCGCGGCCGCCGATCTCGGATGCGTACAGGATCATCCGGCCGTTCGGCGCGAAGGACGGCGACTCGTCGCCCGACGAGTCGGTCAGGATCTGCGTCTGCCGCGTCGCCAGATCCATCGCCGTGATCTGGAAGCGGCCGCCATTGCGCGATACGTAGGCCAGCGTCTTGCCGTCCGGCGACAGACGCGGCGTCACGTTGTAGCTGCCTTCGAAGGTGACGCGTTCGGCGTTGCCGCCGCTGGCCGGCACGCGGTAGATCTGCGGGCTGCCGCCGCGGTCCGACGTGAAGTAGATGTACTGGCCGTCCGGCGAGAACTGCGGTTCGGTGTCGATCGAGCTGGACCCGGCCACGCGCGTCAGGCCGCTGCCGTCGGCGTTGATCGTGTAGATCTGCGACGAGCCATCCTTGGTCAGCACGATGGCCAGACGCTTGCCGTCCGGCGCCCAGGCCGGCGCCGAGTTCGATCCCTTGAAGTTGGCCACCACCGAGCGCGAGGTCGTGGTCAGCGAATGCACGTAGATGATGGGCTTCTTCGCCTCGAAGGACACATAGGCGAGGCGCGTGCCGTCCGGCGACCAGGTCGGCGAGATGATGGGGTCGGCCGAGCGCAGCGCGATGCGCGGGTTCTGGCCGTCGGCGTCGTCGATGGTCAGTTCGAAGCGCGTACCCTTTTTCACCACGTAGGCGATCTGCGTGTTGAACACGCCGCGTTCGCCGGTCATCTTCTCGTAGATGAAATCGGCGATGCGATGACCGGTTTCCCGCACGGTGGCTGGCGCGAACACGAAAATCATGCCGTCCGGCTTGCCCTGGCGCGCGATGTCATAGAGGCGCATGCGCACTTCGTAACGACCGCCCGGCACCGGCAGGATGCTGGCCAGCGCCAGCGCGTCGGCACCGCGATCCTTCCACTGGTTGAGGTCGACGGCGGCGTCCTGATGCACCGGAGTGGGGCCCGGGTCGACCAGCTTGAACAGGCCGCTGCGTTCCAGGTCGGCGCGCACGACGCCAACCAGCGCCTGTGGCAGCAGGCCCTCTCCGGCGAAGTTGGCGATGGCGATCGGGATGCGGTTGGCACCGGCGCCGGTGATTTCGACCGTGAGCTGGGCGTGGGCCAGCTGCGCGGCGAACAGCAGCGCGACGGCCATCAGTCTGAAGAGCTTGATCATCGGATCCTTTCCGTAAAGTGTCTGCAGGCGCCGGTCACTCGGCCAGCGGCCGGAATTTCAGTTCCAGGTTGCGCTCGAATACGGCCGGGTCTTCCGGCTTGGGCAGCGGCGACGACTTCACGATGGCGCGCAGTATCGCCGCATCCAGCGCCGCATTGCCGGTCGACTGTCTCAATCTGGGCTCGCCGACCACGGAACCGTCAGGCAGCAGCGAAATCGCCACCACTGCTTCCGGGTTGCCGGACGCGCCGGGCGGCACCACCACGTTGGGCTTCACCTTGGCGCTGATGCGGCCGGCCCAGGTTTCGCGCGCCTTGCTGCGCGCGCCATCGGCCGCCAGCTTGGCCATCAGATCCGCTTCCTGCGCGGCCTGGCGACGCATCTGGTCGGCGCTTTCGCGGGCCAGAGATTCCTTCAGCAGCTTGTCCTGCAGTTCCTGCTCCAGCCGGTTGTCCGGCTTGGGCGGAACCTTGGGCTCCGGCTTCTTCTCGACCTTCGGTTCCGGCTTGGGTTCCGGTTTCTTTTCCACCGGCTTGGGCACAGGTTTCGGCTCGACCTTGGGCGGCGTCTTCGGCTTCGGCGGCTCCTTGATCGCGATGTCCGGCTTGGGCGGCGGAGGCGGCGGCGGCGGTTCCACCACCGGCTCCGGCTGCTTCTCGACCACCGGTTCCGGCGGCGGAGGCGGAGGACGCACCGGCGCCTCGATCGGCGGCAGGCTGCCCACCAGTTCGACCTGCACCGCAGCCGGCTGGCTGGTCTGCCAGCGCACGCTGTAGAACAGGAACAGACCGAGCAGCAGGTGCATGCCGGCGGCCAGTGCGGCCGACTGCCACTTGCCGGGCTGCGGACGGTTCAGTGCGAGATCGCGCATCAGCGGGCCGGTTTCGCGTTCTGCCCGGTCTGCACCAGCAGGCCGATGCGGGTGAAACCATTGCCCTGCAGCGTATCCATCACGCGCAGGATTTCCTCGTAGCGCACCGCCTTGTCGCCGGCCACGACCAGCGCGCGACTGGCGTCGCCACCTTGCATGTCGCGCAGGCGGCTCACCAGCGTATCGCGCGTGACCGCCTCTTCCTTGCCGCCCTTATCGCGGTCGCGCAGCGCGAGCTTGCCATCGGCCTTCACCATCACCTCGATCGGCTGGACCGGCGTCTGCGAGGCCTGGCCGACGCTGGGCAGTTCGATGCTGCCGGTCGGCGTGGCCTGCGGCGCCACCATGAAGATGACGAGCAGCACCAGCATCACGTCGATGTAAGGCACGACGTTGATCTGGTTCATCATGCGGCGCTGTCTTCTCATCGCGGCTTACCGGGCCTGACGCTGCAGGATGTTGGAGAACTCTTCCATGAAGCTCTCCCAGCGGATGGAAATGCGGTCGATGTCGTGCGCGAAGCGGTTGTAGGCGACCACCGCCGGGATGGCGGCGAACAGGCCGATCGCGGTCGCGACCAGCGCTTCGGCGATGCCCGGCGCGACCTGGGCCAGCGTGGCCTGACCGACGTTGGACAGGCCGCGGAAGGCGTTCATGATCCCCCAGACGGTACCGAACAGGCCGATGTAGGGGCTGACCGAACCGGTCGACGCAAGGAAGGCGGTGTGCGATTCCAGCTCGTCCAGCTCGCGCTGGTAGGTGGCGCGCATCGCGCGCCGGGCGCCGTCCACGGCCGTGGCGGTGTCGATGTTCTGCCGCCCGCGCAGCTTGGTGAATTCGCGGTAACCCGCCTCGAAGATGCGCTCCATGCCGCCGGCGTTGTGGCGGTCGTTGGCCGCGCTCTGGAACAGCGCATTGAGGTCGCCGCCGGACCAGAACTCAAGCTCGAACTTGTCCGAACTGAGCCGCGCCGCGCGGATGGCGAAGGACTTGCGGAAGATCCAGTACCAGCTCATGAAGGAAATGCCGACCAGCAGCGCCATCACCAGCTTGACCAGCAGGCTGGCCTGCATCACGAGCGAAATGATCGAAAGGTCTTCGGAAAGATTCATGTGAGGGAGGGGACTGAAGGCTGGATGGAAGGAAGAAGACGCTCACGCAGCGCCGCGGGCAGCGATACCGGACGGTTCTTCGCCATGTCGATCGACACCACACGGACCCTGCCGTCGAACAGCAGTTCGTCACCGCGGTAGAGGCGCTGCACGAAATCGACCGCGGCACGCGTGGTCGACGCGATGTGGCTGCGCACTTCGAGCATGTCGTTGAAGCGGGCTGGCTTCAGGTATTCGCCCTGTACCGAACGCACGACGAAGCCGACGCCCTGGGCCGCCATTTCGACCTGGTCGAAACCGAGCGCGCGCAGCCATTCGGTGCGCGCTCGTTCGAGAAAGCGGAAGTAGTTCGCGTAGTACACCACGCCGAAGCTGTCGGTATCTTCGTAGTAGACGCGTACCGGCCACGAAAAGCCGGCAACGTGCTGCGCTGGTGAAGTCATGGCGCGGGATTTTACCCGACCCGCGCCCCCGCCTTTGCGCAGGGCAGCAAATTCGCTTGGAAAGGGGATGTAACAACCCGCGGGAGGAAACACCCGCAGCCGGCGGGTCTCGGGCTTACCCCAGTGAGCGCGGCCGCTGCGGCGAGCAGACTTCGACAAGGGCCGCTGTCGGGTTCAGAAGACCCCTCCCACAGAACCCCGGCCCGGGCTTGAATCGTCAATCGGCGTGCCCCCTTGTGGGAGCGGCCTTGGCCGCGACTGGGCCGCTGCAGTCCGAAGGCTTCGATACCGGCTACCGTCCGGATCAGCAGACTCCTCCCACAGAACCCCTGCCGCGGATCCAGTGCACGCCGGCGGCGCCCTCGCTCACAGATCGTCGAGCTTCTCCAGCATCTGTCTGGCGCGCTCGCCTATCGCCGCCCGCTCGGCCGGTGCGAGCTTCTGCAGATTCTTCGCCATCAGTGCGGTGCGCGGGTTGGCGGCGAATTCGGCCTCGTGGCGGTCGAGGAAATGCCAGTACAGCACGGTCACCGGACAGGCCGCCTCACCGCTGCGCGCCGACGGGCTGTAGCGGCAACCGTCGCAGTAGTTGCTCATGCGCTGGATGTAGGCACCGCTGGCAACGTAGGGCTTGCTGGTGAAGCGGCCGCCATCGGCGTACAGCGCCATGCCGGCCACGTTCGGCAGTTCCACCCACTCGACCGCGTCGACATAGACCGCCAGATACCAGTCCTCGACCTGCCGCGGGGCAATCTCCGCCAGCAGCGCGAACTGGCCGGTCACCATCAGGCGCTGGATGTGGTGGGCGTAGCCGTGGCGCAGCGTCTGGCCGATGGCGGCGCGCATGCAGTTCATGCCGGTGTCGCCGGTCCAGTACCAGCGTGGCAGCGCGCGGGCGTGGCCATAGTGATTGGCGTCGCGCAGGCGCGGCATGTCCAGCCAGTACATGCCGCGGATGAATTCGCGCCAGCCGATCACCTGGCGCACGAAGCCCTCGACCGACTGCAGCGGCAGGCCGCGCTCGCGCCAGGCGGCCACGGCGGCGGCGACCACTTCGCGTGGCGACAACAGCTTCAGGTTCATCGCCGCGCTGAGCCGCGCGTGCCAGAGCCAGGGCTGGCCGGTCCACATCGCGTCCTGGTGATGGCCGAACAGTTCGAGCCGGTACTCGACGAAGTCCGACAGCGCGGCCAGCGCCTGTTCACGCGTGACCGGCCAGTCGAAGACGTCGGTCGAGCCCGGGTGGCCGGCGAAGCGCGCCTCGACTTCGGCAATCACCTCGCGGGTGATCGCGTCCGGTTCGAAGCGCAGTGGCGGTGGCACCAGGCCGGGCCCCTTGCGGCCGAAGCCGCTGCGGTTGTCGGCGTCGAAGTTCCAGCGGCCGCCCGCCGGCTCGCCACCTTCCATCAGCACGCCGTGGCGCTCGCGCATCATGCGGTAGAAAAACTCCATGCGCAGCTGCCGGTACTTCTTCGCCCAGTCGGCAAAGCCGGCGCGGGAGATCATGAAATGAAGGTCGTCACGCAGATCGAGCACCACCCGCTCACGCTCGCACAGCGCGCGGATCGCCTGTTCCAGCCGCCATTCGCCCGGCTCGACCAGCACCAGCTTGCCGGGCGCGTGGCGGCGCAGCCGTGCGGCAAGTATGTCGACCAGGTCTTCGCTGTCGCCGTCGCCCAGCGCGCGGTAATCGACCGTCCAGCCACGGTCACGCAGCGCGTCGGCGAAATGGCGCATGGCCGACAGGAAGAGCGCGCTGCGCGCCTTGTGGCTCCAGACATGGGTCGATTCGCCCGCCGCTTCGATCATCAGCACGCGATCGCGGGCCGGATCGAAGCCTTCGAAGGCGGCCGACGCGTGATCGAGCTGGTCGCCGAGCACCAGAACCAGATGGCGGACATCAGTCATCTGCGCATCCTTTGCGGCGGCAGGCCTCGGAGCAGTACTTCACCTCGGCCCAGTTGTTCCGCCAGGCGCGGCGCCATGTCATGTCGCGGCCGCAGACCGCACAGGGCTTGCTTGGCAGGAAGGATTTGTTGCCCTTGTGTCGGGACTTCATCGACGTTCTCGCGGTCTTGGTGCCCGCCTCTGGACAGTCTGCCCGCCTGCGGGTTTCATCCGCTGCGCCCGTAACCGGAATTCACTCAAGCGAACCGTACACCTGCCCGATAGAGCGTTGATGAAGACAGCCCCTTTCCCGGATGACGAGGCGCAGCGCCTGCAGGCCTTGCGCGATCTGTGCGTGCTCGACACACCGCCGGAACCGGCGTTCGACGCGCTGACCGCGCTGGCGGCGCAACTGTTCGACATGCCGGTAGCGCTGGTGAGCCTGATCGACGAATCGCGCCAGTGGTTCAAGTCGGCGCACGGACTGTGCCTGCGCGAAACGCGACGCGATGCCGCGCTGTGCACGCACACCATTGTCTCGCCGCGGGGACGCATGGTGATCGAGGACACGCTGAACGATCCGCGCTTCGCCGACAACCCGCTGGTGGTCGGCGCGCCCGGCATCCGCTTCTATGCCGGCATCACCCTGCTCAACCCGGACGGCCTGCCCTTGGGCACCTTCTGCCTGATCGATTTCAAGCCGCGCAGCCTCGACCTTCGCCAGCTGGACCAGCTGGGCGCGCTGGCAGCGCAGGCCGAAGCGCAGCTGCACCTGCGCATGCGTGTACAGCAGCTGCATGCGCTGACGCGGGAACTGCGCCAGCAGCACGAACTGCTCGAACGCCAGCGGCAGGCGTTGCAGACGCGCTGCGAGGAGCTGGCAACCGAAGTCCATGTGGACGCGCTGACCGGCAGCGGCAACCGCCGCGCAGGGGAGGCGCGACTGGGCGAGGAGTTCGCGCTCGCCAGCCGGCTGCAACTGCCGCTGTCCGTCTGTCTGATCGACGTCGATCACTTCAAGGACGTGAACGACAGCTACGGCCACCCCCACGGCGACGAGGTGCTGCGTCGCGTAGCCCGGCTGATCGGCGAGGCGCTGCGCGCCAGTGACTACGTCGCGCGCTTCGGCGGCGAGGAATTTCTGGTCGTGCTGCCGGGCGCCGAACCGGTGACCGCGCGCGCCGTCGCCGAGCGCATCCGCACGCACGTCGCGGACGCGCACTGGGAGCGCCCGCCCGTGCTCACCATCAGCGCCGGCGTTGCCAGCCGCAGTTCGACCACCACGTCGCCCGAGCACCTGCTGCAACACGCGGACAAGGCGCTCTACCGCGCCAAGGCCGGCGGGCGCAACCGGGTCGAATGCGGGCCGGCGCCGGCCAGCACGCACTGCGACTGAAGCACGGTCTGCCGACCGGGCGGCTTCAACGCGCCAGCGCCGCCGTGCGCTGCGCCATCTGCGGCGTCATGTCCACCGAACCGTCGGCGTCCACCCGCAGCGCCATCGCGATACCCATGCGTTCAGCCAGCGCGCGCCAGCCGTCGCGACCGACGATGAACAGCGGCTTGCTGTCGGCGTCGGAGCGGGCACCGGCCTGCGGGCCTGCCGGCATCAGCACGGTCAGCGACTGGGTGTGACGCACCGGCTCGCCGCTACGCGGGTCGATCAGGTGGCACAGGCGCTCGCCGTCCAGTTCGAAGAAGCGCTGGTAGTCGCCGGAGGTGCCGATCGCCTCGCCGTCGTGCAGTTCGACCGTGGCCAGCGCCTCTGGCTTGCGCGGGTGCTGGATGCCGATGCGCCACGGCGTGCCGGCCTTGCTGCCCAGCGCCATCACGTTGCCGCCGATGTTGACCAGCGCACAGCAGACGCCGCGTGCACGCAGGATGGCGGCGGCGCGGTCCAGCGCATAGCCCTTGCCGTAGCCGCCGAGGTCGAGCTGCACCGCCGGGTTGCGACTGGACACCGTGGCGCCACCGTCCGGTCGGGGGGTGATCACGAGATCGGCCATGCGCGGCTTCGCCGCGACCAGCGCGTCGCGCCGGGCGGCTTCGGGCCGCCGCGGCACGAATTCGTCGGCGTGAAAGCCCCAGGCCTCGACCAGTGCGCCGGCGGCCGGATTGAACAGGTCCTCGCCGCGCGCGGCGGCGGCCTGTACCTCGACCAGCAGCGCGGCGGTCTCGGCATCGACGTCGGCCGTCTGCCCGGCCGCGAAGGCGGTGTTCAGCCGCGTCAGCTCGGACGGCTGCCAGGCGTGCAGTTTGCGGTGCAGGCGGTCGAACTCACGCAGCACCTCACCCAGCGCGTCGCGCGCCTGCGTGTGGTTGAGGCCGTACACGACCACTTCGACGCGGGTGCCGAAAACGAAGGACTCCTGGCGCTCGACCGGCTCCTTCTTGCCGCAGCCGGCGAGCAGCGCAAACAGGAGCAGTGCGGCGGCGAAACGCTCAGCGCGTCGTCGCACGTTCAAGCGCATCGACGAACATGGCGGCCACGTCGAAGCCGGTCTGTTCGGTGATTTCGACGAAGCAGGTCGGGCTGGTGACGTTGATCTCGGTCAGCCGGTCGCCGATCACGTCCAGCCCGACCAGCAGCAGACCGCGCGCCGCGAGGATGGGCCCGAGCTTGCGCGCAATCGCGAGGTCGGACTCGGAGAGGGGCTGGGCGACGCCGCGACCGCCCGCGGCCAGGTTGCCACGCGTTTCGCCGGCCTTCGGGATGCGCGCCAGACAGTAGGGCACCGGCTCGCCGTCGATCAGCAGCACGCGCTTGTCGCCCTGCGCGATCTCCGGGATGAAGCGCTGCGCCATCAGTGTGCGCGCGCCGTCCTCGGTCAGCGTTTCGATGATGACGTTGCGGTTGGCGTCGTCGGCGCGCACGCGGAAGATGCGCGAACCGCCCATGCCATCGAGCGGCTTAAGGATGCAGTCGGCGTGCGTGTCGATGAAGGCATTGATGGCGGCGACGTCGCGGCTGACCAGCGTCGGCGTGATCAGCTCCGGGAATTCGCAGATCGACACCTTCTCCGAGTGATCACGGATGGCGCGCGGATGGTTGAACACGCGGACGCCGGCGGCGGCCGCGCGCTCGAGCATCCAGGTGGCGGTGATGTACTCGAAATCGAAGGGCGGGTCCTGACGCATCAGCACGGCGTCGAATTCGCGCAGTGCACGCGGCTGCGTCTGCAGCGCCACGTACCAGGGCACGCCGCTGCGCTGCGGCTGGATGCGGGTCGCGGTCACCATCACCTCGTCGCCGTGCAGGCTCATGCTCGGGCGCTGGATGGTCCAGATTTCGTGACCGCGCCGCGCCGCCTCGCGCATCATCGCGATGCTCGAATCCTTGGCCGGCTTGAGCTTGTCGAGCGGATCGACGATGAAGGCGAGGCGCAGGTTCATGTCCGCTTCAACCCCTCAGTTCCGCTTCGAGCGCCTCTTCCGCCGCACTCATCGGCAGGCCGCGCTCGAGTTCCAGGCTGGCCGCGACCAGCGCGAGGCGGGCCACCACGCCATAGGCATAGAAGCGGTTGGGCGGCGCGTCCGGCGCGCAGCCCGGGTCGGGCATCGAGCAGCAGGACTCGAAAGCCAGCGGCTTGAAGTGCATGCCCGGCGCATTCAGGTTCTCGTCGATGCCGCGCTCGCCATGCACGCGATAGAAGCCGCCGACGACGTAGCGATCCATCATGTAGACCACCGGTTCGGCCGCGCCGCCATCGACACTTTCGAAGGTGGGCACGCCTTCCTGGATCAGCACCGAGCTGACTTCCAGCCCCTCCTTCACCACCGCCATCTTGTTGCGCTGCTTGCGGTTCAGGCCGACCACCTCGGACGGGTCGCGCACCGTCATGATGCCCATGCCGTAGGTGCCGGCGTCGGCCTTGACGATGACGAAGGGCTCGTGATCGACACCGTGCTGCTGGTACTTCTCACGGATGCGGGCGAGCAGCGCACCGACCCGGGTCGCCAGACATTCCTCGCCGCTGCGTTCCTGGAAGTTGATGTCGCCGCACACGTCGTACAGCGGGTCGATCAGCCACGGATCGATGTCCATGACCGACGAGAAGCTGCGTGCGACCTCGCTGTAGGCATCGAAGTGCTGCGACTTGCGGCGCGTGGTCCAGCCAGCGTGCAGCGGCGGGATGAAGGTCTGCTCATTGACGTTCTGCAGCAGCTCGGGCACGCCGGCCGACAGGTCGTTGTTGAGCAGGATGGCGCATGGATCGAAACCGGCGACGCCGATGCGCCGACCGCCGGGCAGGCGGATCAGCGGTTCAACCGTCAGCGTCTGGCCGTCGCCAAGGTCGAGCGGCGTCGGGCCGGTGAGATCGGGAATCAGGCTGCCGATGCGCACGTTCAGACCGGCCAGCTTCAGGATCTGCGCCAGCCGGGCGACATTGCGCAGATAGAACTGGTTGCGCGTGTGGTTTTCCGGCACCAGCAGCAGGTTGCGTGCCTCCGGGCACAGCTTCTCGACGGCCGTCATGGTGGCCTGCACGCACAGCGGCAGGAATTCGGCGTTCAGGTTGTTGAAGCCGCCCGGAAACAGGTTGGTATCGACTGGCGCCAGCTTGAAGCCGGCGTTGCGCAGATCGACCGAGGCATAGAAGGGCGGGCTGTGCTCCAGCCACTGCGAACGGAACCACTGTTCGATGTCGGTCTGGCGTTCGAGAAATCGGCTCTCCAGCGCGAGCAGCGGGCCGGTGAGCGCGGTGGTCAGGTGAGGCACCATGGGCGTGAGCGGGCGCAATCCGCAATGAGGTTCAGGCGCGCGGATTCTACACCCGCAGCCGGGGTCGCCTCCCCGCTCCGGTACAATCCGGGCTTCTTGCGCATCCGCGCATGCCACACCCTAGTGAATTCCATGCTGTCCGCTTCCAACATCACCATGCAGTTCGGCGCCAAGCCGCTTTTCGACAACGTCAGCATCAAGTTCGGCGACGGCTACCGCTACGGCCTGATCGGCGCCAACGGTGCCGGCAAGTCGACCTTCATGAAAATCCTCGCCGGCGTGCTCGAACCGACCGCCGGCAACGTGTCCATCGACGCGCATGAGCGCATGGCCTTCCTGCGCCAGGACCAGTTCGCGTTCGAGGACCAGCGCGTGCTCGACGTGGTCATGATGGGCCACGCCGAAATGTGGACCTGCATGAAGGAAAAGGACGCGATCTACGCCAATCCGGACGCGACCGAAGAGGACTACATGCGTGCCGCCGAACTGGAAGGCCAGTTCGCCGAATACGACGGCTACACCGCCGAGGCGCGCGCCGGCGAACTGCTGCTCGGCGTCGGCATCCCGACCGAACAGCACAACGGCCCGATGAGCCAGGTCGCACCGGGCTGGAAGCTGCGCGTGCTGCTGTGCCAGGCGCTGTTCGCCAACCCGGACATCCTGCTGCTCGACGAACCGACCAACAACCTGGACATCAACACCATCCGCTGGCTCGAACACACGCTGAACGAGCGCAACAGCACGATGGTCATCATCAGCCACGACCGCCACTTCCTGAACCAGGTGTGCACCCACATGGCCGACCTGGACTACGCGACCATCCGCCTCTACCCGGGCACCTGGGACGACTATATCGAGGCGTCGACGCAGGCGCGCGAGCGGGCGTCAGCGGCCAACGCGAAGGCGAAGGAACGGGTGGCCGAACTGCAGAGCTTCGTGCGCCGCTTCTCGGCCAACAAGTCGAAGTCGAAGCAGGCCACCTCGCGTCTGAAGATGATCGACAAGATCAAGATCGAGGAATTCAAGCCCAGCTCGCGTCAATACCCGTGGATACGCTTCGACTACGACCCGAAGGAGAAGCTGCACCGGCAGGCGGTCGAGCTGGACAACGTGGTGTTCGGCTACGACGGCGGCCCGCAGATCCTGAAGGGCTTCACCGCCACCTTCGACGGCGGCGACCGGGTCGCCATCATCGGCGAAAACGGGGTCGGCAAGACCACCTTCCTGAAGCTGCTGGTCGGCGAACTGACGCCGCAGCACGGCTCGATCAAGTGGGCGGAAAAGGCCCGCCTTGGCTATTTCGCGCAGGACCATTCAGCCGATTTCGACAGCGACGCCAACCTGACCGACTGGATCAGCGGCTATGTGCGCGAGGGCGGCTACGAGGGCGACGACGCGATCACGCTGATCCGCGGCACGCTCGGCCGCCTGCTGTTCGGCGGTGACGACGTGAAGAAGGCGGTGCGCGTGCTGTCCGGCGGCGAGCAGGGCCGCATGATGTTCGGCCGGCTCATGCTGCAGCGGAACAACGTGCTGCTGCTCGACGAACCGACCAATCACATGGACATGGAATCGATCGAGTCGCTGAACGCCGGCCTCGACGCCTTCGACGGCACGCTGTTCTTCGTGTCGCACGACCGCGAGTTCGTGTCCACGCTGGCCACCCGCGTGCTCGAAGTCCGCGGCGACGGCCAGATCGTCGATTACCGCGGCGGCTACGAGGACTACCTCGCCAGCCAGGGCATCGACGACTGAAATGAGGCCCCCACGCTCACTGCGTTCGCTGCCCCCCGAGGGGGCTACGCTCGCCCTTGGGGCGGCCCTGCGGGCGGCGCGGCGTCCTTTGCATCCGTCGCGGGTTGCGCAGTGCCAGCCGGAGTGACCGAGATGTCCCACACCTGTCCTATCTGCGACGACGCGCCCGGCCATCACTGGCTGTGGCGCGACGACCGCCTGCGCGTGATCGACGCGCGCGACGCCGATCACCCGGCCTTTCTGCGCGTGATCTGGAACGCTCACGTGCGCGAAATGACCGACCTCAACGACGCCGACCGCGATCACCTGATGCACGTGGTGTGGCAGGTCGAGCGCTGCGTGCGCGAAATCGCGCAGCCGGAAAAGATCAACCTCGGCAGCCTCGGCAATATGGTGCCGCACCTGCACTGGCACGTCGTCGCGCGCTGGCAGGACGACGCCCACTTCCCCGGTTCGGTTTGGAGCACGAAGCAGCGCGACGGTGCGCCGCGCCCGCGCGTACCGGCGGCGCTGTGGCGCGCCACGCTGCTGGCCCGTCTTGGCCTGCCGACGGTGGCCGTCAGCGACGCGCTGACCGGCGCCTACGAGGGCACCGACTACGCCGTGGCCCTGCCCGACGGCGAAACGACACTGCACGTCGGTGCGCCCTCGCCGGCGCTGGACCGCTGGCTGGCGACGCAGAACGCAACACAGTGGGCGCTGCTGGCGGCCGCCAATCCGTGGTCCGCACGCAGCGACGACGACGCCAACCGCGCCGCCCACGCGGCACTGCGCGCATTGCTGACGCAGCGCGGTCTGCCGCTGCTCGACGCCGAGAACCGCACGACCGAAGCCGGCTGGACCGAGCCTTCGCTGCTGTGCGCCGGCCTGACCGCCGAGGAGGCGCTGCGCATCGGCGCCGCCTTCGGCCAGAACGCGGTACTGACCGGCGATGCCGGCGGCACGGCCCAGCTGCGCTGGTGCGTGCGCCGGCAGGCCGACTGACTCAGCGAACCTGCATGCGCCGGCGCGCCACTGCGCCGACCGCCGCCAGCCCGGCCAGCAGCATGGCCGCGCTGGCCGGCTCCGGCACGGCGGCGGTGATGCCCAGCCGGTAGCTGGCGTCGGCCAGCGTGTTATCCACGCCATCGACGGTCACCAGGAACTCGGTGCCCGTAGCGAACGGAAAGGTGCTGCCACCGCCGGTGAAAGGTCCCCACGCGAAGGTGAGATTGCGGCCGAAGGTGCCGACGATTTCGTTGCCGTTCAGGAACACCGACAGCGAGGCGCGTGAGCCCAGCCCGAGGTTGGAGAAATCGAGCGTGAAATCGACCGGCTCACCGACGGTGAAGCTGAAGCTGTCGGCGAAGTTGCCAAGCTGCTGTTCGAAGCTGAAGGACTGACCGGCAACCAGCGTGCCCAGATCGACGCTGGCTGCACTGGCGTGTGCAGCGGGCAGGACGGTCAATGCGGCGATCAGTGCGGTGCGGATGGAAGTGTTCATGACGGACTCCGTAGGATGAATGAAGGATGAAAGCGTCTGCTTTCATTCGTCATCTACGAAGCCCGGGCTTCAGCGGAGACAGCCGGGTGACGAAGGACTTGGCGGCAGCGTGACGGATATCACCGTCGCCGCCAGAGACCTCATAGGATCACCACAGCTTCACGCAATGACCGCGCAGCAGGAAGCCGCCCGACGGCTGCGCCGCGGCCGCGCCGACCGACTCGATCGACACCGCCAGCTCGCCCACCGTCGCCAGCAGCGCTTCCGAAGTGCCGGCCATCGTGATCACCTGTTTGGCGTCGGTGCGCAGCACACCGAGCCGGAAGGGCGCGCCGTCCTTCGGCAGCGCCCACAGCACCGCCTGAGCACCATCGGGCACCAGCAGCGGCTGCAGCAGCTTCACGCTCAGTTCCACCCCGTGCCGGCGCGACGACGCCAGCGCGGCAGGCTTGCCGGCGGCGTCCAGCATCAGGCCGACATAGCTGGCCGGCAGCACGGCGTGTTCCGGCAGGTCGGACGGCAGCACCCACTGCGGCTGCTCGCGCACCACGCCGACAGCCACCAGCAGGCCGAAGGCGAAGCCGAGCGCCGGGCGCAGCCAATCGCGCCAGCGCCGCTGCGCCGTCGGCCGCGGGCGCGGTGCAGCGCCGGTGCGCCGTTCGACCTCCGCCCACACCGCGGGCGAGGGCTGCACCGGCGGCACGGCAGCCGCCAGCGCGGCGCCATGCATTTCCCAGGTGCGCAGCGCGCGCGCCGCCGCTTCGCTCGACCGCACCAGCCGCTCGAAGCGGCGCCGCGGCAGCCGGCCCAGCGTGCCGAACACGTAGGCGGCCGCGAGGCGGTCGAGCAGTTCCGGGTGGTCGTACTTCATGCCAGCCGCTCCATGCAGCGGCGCAGCCTGTCCAGGCCCCGGCGCAGCCACACCTTGACACTGCCGATCGGCGAGCCGAGGTGTTCCGCCAGTTCCGAGTGCGACAGGCCGTGGTAGTAGGCCAGCGCCAGACACTGGCGCTGCGGCCCGTCGATGTCGTCTATGCAGCGGCGCAGATGCAGCGCGTCGGCCGCCTGTTCGAGCAGGCCGAGCGGGCTGGGGCGGTCGTCGCCCAGCGCGGCGACACCACCCTGCCCGTCTTCGTCGTCGTCCAGCGATTCGGCCCGCCGTACGGACTCCGCGCGGAGCAGGTCGAGTGCCCGGTTGCGCACAATCGAGGTGAGCCAGGTCATCGGCTGGCTGGCGTCGGCACGGTAGCTGTCGGCGCGGTGCCACACGCTGGTGAAGGCATCCTGCAGCACGTCTTCAGCCAGGTCGCGCCGGCGCAGCAGACGCAGCGCGACCCCGAGCAGCTGCGGCGCGCAGGCATCGTAGAGTTGACGGAAGGCCTGCCGGTCGCGCAGGGCGACGCGCGCCAGCAGCCTCTCAAGCTGGACCGGATCGAGCATCGCCGCATGATGCCATGCTCATCGACGGGTCGCAGCCCATCAGTAGTCCCGCGGCCGGTAGCTGCCGGCCTCGGCCGGCGCTTTGCCGCTGTCGCGCACGACATGCCAGACGCCGCCGCGCCCGTCGCCGGTGGTCTGTCCGGCTTCGCTGTCGCCCACGTAGTAATAGAGCGGTTTGCCGCGAACCGCCCACTGCCGGCTGCCGTCGCTGCGCGTGACCAGCGTGTGCTCGCCCGACGCACGCGCATCGGCCGCTGCGACGAAGGGCGGCCACAGCGCGGCGCACTGCTCGTAGCAGGCACTTTTCCCGTCGCTGTCCTTGTCGAAGGTGTACAGCACGCGGCCGGCGGCGTCGGTCAGCAGTCCTGCCGAACCGACGACGGACTGGGCGTGGACAGCGCAGCAGACCGCACCCAGCAGCGCGGCACAGAGGGCATTCCTGATCATCGTGATTCTCCTTCCTTGCAGAGGTTCGACACCCGGATATCGTGTGTCCGGATCGATATACGGACGGCTGAACGTATCGGAGACAGGCGCGGCGGAAATTTGCTGTCAAAAAGAATGTCCGCCGTGCCGGCCTCCCGCGCGCAAACTGCGGCGTACACATAGAATTGGTTACATTGGCTTACATCGCCCCCCGATTTCATGCACGCCTTCGCTCTGCCCGCCATCAGCCACAGCACGCACCTGCCGGAGTTCTCCGACGCGCGGGCTGCGCGCGACTGGGTGCAGGACATGGACAGCACCCAGCCGCTCGCCACCCAGGCCCGTCTGCTCGGCCAGCTCAACCTGCTGAATCGCCGCAGCATCGGCGCCGGCGAGCGGCTGCGCATCGCCGAAGAGCTGCGCGACACGGTGCTGGACGTGCAGGCCGCCACCGCCAACCGCTTCGTCGGCCGTCCACTGCCGCTGTCCGCTGGCGAACGAGCGGCCTTCGACGCCAATCAGGGCATGTGGGACACGCTGGTCACCGCTTATCTGCATTGCCTGTCCGCGGCGCTCGACGGCGATGGCGCCGTGGTCGGTCAGGCGGGCCTGATCGCGCATCGTGCGTTGAGCGCGCTGGCGCTGATGCAGCTCGACACGCTGCGCACCGCGCATCTGCCTGCACCCGGCTACTGGCGCCGCGTGCATGCCTGCTACGACGCGGCCGCCCGGCTCGGCGCGGCGGAGCGCACGATCCGCGACGACGCCATCCATGACGAACGGCCGACCAGCGTGCGTGCCGCCTACGTGCTGTGCGTGCTGCTGCACACCTCCAGCCCTTTCGGTCTGACCCACCGCCAGCTGCGCGTGCTGCATCGCTGGCTGGGCAAATGGGCCGGCAAGGTGGCGCTGTTCGACACACCGGTGCCGCACAGCGCCTTGCCCCCCCTGATGCTGGACCTGAATACCGATGAACCGGTCGCCCGCACGCCGCAGCCGGACAGCCGGCTGCGCTGGCTGGTGCTGGACGAGTTCTCGCACAGCGTGCGCAAGCGCATGGCGCTGCTGGCTCAGGGCGAAACACCGCTGGCACTGCGCCTGGGCGACGAACTGAGTCCATCCCAGGCCGACCGCCTGCTGCGCCATCTGCACGCGCACTGCTGCCGCGGCGGCCTGACCCGCGCCGAAGCGCGCCGGCCGTTGCAGCAGAACGCGTCGGTGGTGATCGGCATGGGCGCAGTGCAGCAGTTTCTCGGCGGCGGCGACAACGATCCGGTCGACCGACCGGAAACGGTGGCGGCCGGCTATCTGGTCGAAGACTGGCGCATCCTCGACGACAGCCCAACCGGCCTGCGCCTGGGCCGCCGCGCCAGCACGGACGGCGCGCGCATCGGCAACGGCATGTTGCTGGCGGTGCGGCCCGACAACAGCCCGCACTTCATGCTCGCCCACGTGTGCTGGATCATGGCGGTCGAAGGTGAGTTGCAGATGGGCATCAGCATGCTGGCCGGCGCGCCGCGCCTGGTCGATCTCGCGCGTGCCCCCGACGGCAGCGGCGAACACGAGGCGCGCGGCGTGCTGATGCCGGAAGTGCCGCGCATCGGTCAGCCGGAATGCGTCGCGCTGCCCAGCGGCTGGTACCGCAAGTCGCGCGACATCGTGCTCACCGCCGACGAGGGAAAGCGGCGCGTGCGGCTGGTCGAATCCATCGAACGCGGGGCCGACTTCGACCTCGCCCGCATCGAGCCGGCGGCATGAACGCGCCCGCACCGACGCCCGGCATGCTGAACTACCGCGACGCGCAGCAGTGCCGCGCGCTGATCGCCGAGCTGCCACTGACCAACGTGCCGCGCGTGCGCGACACGCTGACGCGCATGCTCTACGGGCTGCGGCAGACGCCGCCGCGCAGCGCCGACTACCTCGACGTGCTGGAGGCGATGCGCGCGCCGCTGCACTTCCTGCAGGAAAGCCTGGGCAAGCGCTACAGCAGCCGGCCGGTCGCGCCAGGCAGCACCGAGGACGGCGTGCTGCGCCAGGTAGTCGCACTGTGGATGGCCATGGCGCAGGCGTACGCGCAGGCGGCCGAGAAGGCCGACCTGCACCCGCTCACCGACGCCCAGCTGGCACTGGTGTGCCAGCGTTGCGTGCTGTACGCCAGCCGCGCGGTGATCGAGTATTTCCGCGCCCGGCGCACGCTGCCGCGCGGCCTCTGGCTGGAACTGCACGGCTACTACAGCACGGCCGAGGAATGGGGCTTTGCCACCCAGCCGGTGGCCGACAGCCTGAAGGAAGGTGGCTACCCGCAAAGCGCGGCCGAATCCTACTGCAGCGTGCTGCTGGTCGACCTGGCCAACCCCTACGGCCGCAGCCCGCGCGAATTCGAGTGGGTGTGCCGCTGGGCCGACCAGTACGCCGGCCTGACAGAGATCATGCCGGTGTTCGGCGGCACCGACGCCCGGACCTATGCGGTCGATCTGAATCTCGACGGCGGCGCCAAGCCGCTCGAAGTGTTCGCCCGCACGCCCAATCTGCGCCGGCTCGGTTCGGCGCGGCTGGCCAGCGAGATCGAGCGCGTGGTGGCCGGCCTGAAGCAGGGCCTGTCGCCGGAAACGCTGGGTCTGGGCGCCGACTGTCACCCGCTGTCGGCCGGCCGCCTGCTGCTTCAGCTGTACAAACCCTGGTGCCACGCGGCCAACCCGCGCCGCTTCCAGCGACGCAATGGCGACGGCGAGATAGACATCGCGATCAGCCAGGAGGCCATGCACTACCTGATCGCCGGCGAAGAGTTCGTGCAGCCACCGCCAGCGCGCATCTACAGTCACAGCGATTTCGTCGACATCGCCACCTTCGGCGAACGCGCCACCGACGGCGCCGGCCTGGCTGTGCGACAGGCCAGCGCGCGCGCGCAATACCCGACTCAGCACTGGGCGGTGCTCGACCACAGCGTGATGGGCTATCGCCTGCGCGCCCCGCGCGAAACCGGAGCGATCGAGTATTCGCAGATGCTGGCGGTGTTCGGAGCGGACTCGGAACACTGGCGTCTGGCGCGCGTGTCCTGGCTCATGTACGAGCACGACGGCCACCTGCTGACCGGCCTGCACGTGCTGCCGGGCACGCCGCGTGCACTGTCGGTGCGTCCGCTGGCCGACGAAGGCATGCCGGCCGAGCGCTTCAGTCGGGCCTTTCTGCTGCCGGCTGTGCAGGTGATGGGCGAAGAGGCGTCGCTGGTGCTGCCGCGCGGCTGGTTCCAGGCCGAACGCAAGCTCGAAATCTTCCTGAATGGCACGCTGCGCGCGGTGCAGCTGACCCGCCTGCTCGCTTTCGGCGTCAATTACGAACGCGCCGCCTTCAGCGAGGACGCACCCGCAAACAGCGTCTGAGCGCCGCCGCTCAGAGTGCGGGCAGCGTGCGGCGAGCGGGAAAGCGGACGGTGAAGCGGCTGCCCTGACCGGGCTGGCTGTCGATCTGCAGCGTCGCCTGATGCCGTTCGAGCACGTGCTTGACGATGGCCAGGCCGAGGCCGGTACCCCCGGTCTCGCGCGAGCGGCCGCGGTCGACGCGATAGAAGCGTTCGGTCAGTCGCGGAATGTGCTGGGCGTCGATGCCGATGCCGTTGTCGGTCACCGAATACTCCCCGCAACCATCGACCACGCGCCAGGCGAGCTTCACGCTGCCGCCGTCCGGCGTGTAGCGCACCGCGTTGCTGGCGAGGTTGCCGAGCGCGCTGCGCAGGTCGCGTGCGCAGCCAAGCAGCGCACCGGGCGCAGCGTCGACGTCCAGCGTCACCGTGTGCCGGCCGGACGACAGCGCCCGCGTCTCGACCAGCACGATGTCCAGCAAGTTGCGCATGTCCACCGGCTCTTCGGGTGTCGGCGTGTCGGTCTCCAGCGCCGACAACGTCAGCAGATCATCGACCAGGCGCTGCAGGCGCACCGACTGCTGCTGCGCCATGCGGATGAAGGACAGCGCCTGCTCCTGAGGCAGTTCGGGCAGCGCGTCCTCCAGCGTTTCGAGGAAGCCGTGGATCACCGTCAGCGGCGTCTTCATTTCGTGCGACACGTTGGCGACGAAGTCGCGCCGCATCGTTTCGAGCTTTTCGAGCTGGGTGATGTCGCGCGTCAGCAGCAGCTTCTGGTCGTCGCCGAACGCCACCACCCGCAGCTGCAGCGTGCGGCCGGGCTGACGCGGCGAGGGCATCGACAGCGGCTCGCCGTAGTCGCCGGACTGCAGGTATTCGGCGAACTCGGGCTGGCGCACCAGGTTCAGGATGGGCATCGCGATGTCGCGCCGGCCGTCCAGCCCCAGGTGTTCCTCGGCCATCGGATTCAGCCACTCGATCAGTTCGTCGCGCGACATGATGAGCGTGCCGTCGGGCATCGCGCGGCTGGCTTCGCGCATACGCTCCAGCCGGCTGCGCAGGTCCTCGCGCTGCTGGCGGGCGTTGCGCTCGCGCCGCGCCAGCTTGGCGAACAGGAATTCCCACTGGCCAGCACCGTCCGGCAGTTCGGCGTCGCTGGTCGAGTTGAGCCAGCGGTCGAAGCGGCCGATCTCGTACTGGTCGCGCAGGCTGCCGGCAAGCAGCAGCGCGCAGGCCAGCGCCAGCGCCGGTGCCAGCGCGTCGGCCGCCAGACCGATCAGCACGCAGACGAGGATGAGCGCGACGCGCAGGGCGGCGCGGAACCAGAATTCACGCATGGAGTACGCAGCGAGTGATCACGGCGCCGGATTATGGGCGCTCACGCGCAAAACGGCTCACTCCTTCTGGCAGGACAGGCGATAGCCGCTGCCGCGCACGGTCTGGATCAGCGCGTCGTGTCCGCTCGCTTCCAGCGCACCGCGCAGGCGGCGAATGTGCACGTCCACCGTGCGCTCCTCGACGAACACGTGGTCGCCCCACACGCTGTCGAGCAGCTGTGCGCGCGAATGCACGCGCTCGGCGTGGGTCATGAAGAAGTGCAGCAGGCGGAACTCGGTCGGGCCGAGCACCACGGCCTGGCCGCGGGCCGTGACGCGATGCGTAGCCGGATCGAGACGCAGACCGTCGATCTCGACCGGGTCTTCGGTCGCCTGCGGCTTCTGCCGGCGCAGCACGGCCTTGATGCGGGCCGCCAGTTCGCGCGGCGAGAAGGGCTTGGTGACGTAGTCGTCGGCGCCGGTTTCCAGACCGGTCACCTTGGACTGTTCGTCGCCGCGCGCCGTCAGCATGATGATGGGCACGCCACGCGTGCGTTCGTCGGCGCGCAGCCGGCGCGCCAGATCGATGCCGCTCTGGCCGGGCAGCATCCAGTCGAGCAGCACCAGATCGGGCAGTTCGGCCTGCAGCAGGCGCAGCGCGGTTTCGGCGTCCGGCGCGCGCAGCGGATCGTGGCCGGTGCGGGTGAGCGTGACGCTGATCAGTTCCTGGATGGACGGTTCGTCCTCGACGACGAGTATGCGGGCCATGACGGTATGCGAGCGTGGGATGACGGGAACGCGACGCAGTCTATTTCAGTATGGTGACGGTTTAGTGACAGCGCCTCCGGTCTGTCCACAGGGCCATCCTGACGGGCGCGGGGTATCATTCCGGACTCTTCGCAGCGGACACGGCACATCATGGCAGGACTGGACAAGGACACCCCCATCCCCACCGAGATCAAGGTGCAGCAGAAGTCGAAAGTGATGGAAGTCAGCTTCGACAACGGCCGCAGCTTCAGCTTCAGTTTCGAGTTCCTGCGCGTATGCTCGCCGTCGGCCGAAGTGCGCGGCCACGGGCCGGGACAGGAAACGCTGCAGATCGGCAAGCGCGACATCGACATCACGCGCGTCGAACCGGTTGGCGCCTACGCGATCAAGCCGGTGTTTTCCGACGGCCACGACAGCGGCATCTACTCGTGGGACTACCTCTATCTGCTGGGCGAGAACCAGGAAGCGCTGTGGGCCGACTACCTCGCCCGCCTGGACGCCGCCGGCGCCAGCCGCGATCCGGCCCTGGTGCCGCCGCCGGCCGCCAAGGGCGGCTGCGGCAGCGGCGGTTGCGGTCACCACCATTAAGCCTGCGATGAGCGACAACTCCACCGATTTCGGCTTCGAGCGCGTACCCGAAGCGGCCAAGGCCCGCCGTGTGGCGAGCGTGTTCTCGTCGGTCGCGCGCCGTTACGACATCATGAACGACCTGATGTCGGCCGGCCTGCACCGCGCCTGGAAGGCGTTCGCGATCGAAATGGCCGGCGTGCGCCCGGGCCAGCGCGTACTCGACGTCGCCGCCGGTACCGGCGATCTGACGCTCGCGCACGCGAAGCGTGCCGGCGCCAACGGCGAAGTGTGGCACACCGACATCAATCCGGACATGCTGCGCGAAGGCCGCGACCGCTTGCGCGACGCCGGCTTCGTGCTGCCCAGCCTGCTGTGCGACGCCGAGAAGCTGCCTTTTCCAGACAACCATTTCGACTGCGTCACTGTCGCCTTCGGCCTGCGCAACATGACGCACAAGGACCGCGCGCTGGCCGAGTTCCGCCGCGTGCTGAAGCCGGGCGGCCGCGCGCTGGTGCTCGAGTTCTCGCGCGTCGCCAAGCCGCTCGAAAAGGCCTACGACCTGTATTCGTTCAAGGTGCTGCCCTGGCTGGGCAAGCGCGTCGCCAACGACGAGGCGAGCTACCGCTATCTCGCCGAATCGATCCGCATGCACCCGGACCAGGAAACGCTGGCCGGCATGATGCGCGAGGTCGGCCTGGGCCGCGTCGAATACTTCAACATGAGCGCCGGCGTGGTGGCGCTGCATCGCGGCTTCAAGCTCTGAAATCCGGGGGGAGAGGCGAACGATCCGCGCATTTCGCGGTCAATTCGTGTGCTAAGTTTCGCTCTCGCGTTTTGCCCCACCTTTGATGGAGACATATCGATGAAGAATTTCCTGTGCGCGCTGTGCGTGGCCGTCGTCGGCCTCGGCGGCGCCATGCATGACGCCGAAGCCGCCAAGCGCATGGGTGGCGGCAAGTCCTTCGGTTCGCAGCGTGATTCGACCACGATGCAGCGCGACGCCACGCCGGCCTCGCCGACCCAGAACGCCACCACCGCCCAGCGCCAGGCGCAGCCTGCAGCGCCCGCCGCCGCGCAGCCGGCCAAGCGCTCGTGGATGGGCCCGCTGGCCGGTCTGGCGGCCGGCATCGGCCTCGCCGCACTGGCGTCCCACCTCGGTTTCGGCGAGGAAATGGCGTCCTTCATGATGATCGCGCTGCTGGTCATGGTCGCCCTCTTCGTCTGGCGCATGTTCGCCGCACGCCGCAACGCGCCGCAGCAGCAGGGCATGCAGTACGCCGGCGCGACCGCCGGCCCGGGCGCGGCCCCGCAGCGCTTCGAAGCGGCGGCCCCGGTCGCCGCCTCAGCGCCGGCCGCCGCAGCCGGTGCAGGCAACATTCCGGCGGATTTCGACGTCGAAGGCTTCCTGCGTCAGGCCAAGCTGAATTTCGTGCGCCTGCAGGCGGCGAACGACAAGGGTGATGTCGAGGACATCCGTCAGTTCACGTCGCCCGAGGTGTTCGCCGAAATCCGCATGCAGCTGCAGGAGCGCGGCGGCGAAACCCAGCACATCGACATCGTGCAGCTCGACGCCGCGCTGCTCGATCTGGCCACCGAGAACGAGCAGTACATCGCCAGCGTCCGTTTCAGCGGGCTGCTGCGTGAGGAAGTCAGCGCCGCGCCGGCACCGTTCGACGAAGTGTGGCATCTGGCCAAGCCGGTATCCGGCAGCCGCGGCTGGGTGATCGCTGGTATCCAGCAACTGCAGTAAATCATGCTCGCGACGGCCGCGCTCCCGGTACTGAACCACCTGCTCGATCAGGCGCCGGGCGCGCACGCCCGACTGGCCCGGCATGCGGGCGCGCAGGCAAGGCTGGAACTGGGCGCGCTCGGCGTCGCCTTCAGGGTTGGCGAAGACGGCCGGCTGGCTGCGGCCTCCGATGAGCCGCTGGCGGTCACCCTGCGACTGCCGGCGGATGCCGCACTCCGGCTGCTACACGAAGGCGACGTGGTGCTGCGCGATGCGCGCATCGAAGGCGACGCGGCGCTGGCCGAAACCCTCGGCCAGGTGCTGCGCGGCCTGCGCTGGGACGCGGCGGAAGACCTGAGCCGGCTGATCGGTGACGCGGCCGCCGAACGTGTGGTAGGCGGTGCGCGTGCGGCATGGGCCGGCGGGCGCGACCTCGGCGCGCGGCTCGCCGCGTCGGCCAGCGAATATGCGGCGGACGAGGCGCAGTTGCTAGTGCGTCCGGCCGCAACTGCCGCCTTTGCCGATGAGGTCGATACGCTGCGCGACGATCTGGCACGTCTGCAGAAGCGCCTCGAACTGCTCGAACGCAAAGCTCAGCCGATACGCTGATCCACCCACCAGCGCGCGAAGGTGTCGCGCTGCGCAGCACTCATCCCGACCCCGCATTTCGTACGTCGCCACAGCACGTCGTCGGCGCAGTGCGCCCATTCGTACTGTGCGCACCAGCGCGCTTCCGCCTCGTACAGCCCTCCCCCGAAGTCGCGTCCGACTCCACCGGTGCACGCCACCTGTTCGAGCAGCCGCGACGCCGTGCTGCCATGGCGTCCGACCAGCGCGGCGATCCATCCAGACGGCAGTGCGGGATGACGCTGCGCCAGCGTCCGCACGAGTTCCGAACGCTGTGTCGGGCCGGCGGCCTCGGCGCCCGGCAGCAGGCGGTCGGCGGTCATGCTGCGTGCGTTCGATCCGAGGAATGAGGCCAGTCTGTCGACCGCCCGTTCGGCGAGGCTTCGATGCGTGGTGAGCTTGCCGCCCTGTATCGACATCCAGCCACGGCCGCCGCGCTCGCCTGCCATCGTCATCCGGTACTCGCGGCTGGCGGTGCGCGCGCTGCCTCCGCCGCCGGCGACCAGCGGTCGCATGCCGCTGAATTCCCAGCGGATATCTTGCTCGGCGGGTGCGCGCCCAAAGGCGCGCCGCAGCGCGTCGAGCAGGTAGCGACGCTCCGCCGCCGTGGCGCCGAGCGCCTCGGGTGACGGCAGATCGGTTTCGGTGGTTCCGACCAGATGGAAATCGTCGGCAAAGGGAAGGACGAACACGATACGCCGGTCCGGCTGCTGCAGCAGCCAGGCGTCGTCGCCGGCGTGCAGGCGCGGCAGGACGATGTGTGTGCCCTGCACCAGGCGCACCGGTGCCGCCGCCATACCGCGCAGGGCCTCGACCGCGTTCATCCATGGCCCCGCGACATTGACGACGCAGCGCGCGAGCACCGTCTTCTGTCCCACTGTGCAGCGCCAGTGCGCGCCTTCGTCGGTCACCGCGATCAGCGCGCTCTGCGGCAGTACGCGTGCGCCGTGCGCCTGCGCGTCGAGCAAGGTGCATAGCGTCAGCCGCGCATCGTCCACCCACAGGTCGTAGTAGGCGTGCGCCGCGCTCACTGGCGGCTGCATGTGCTGCAGCAAGGGAAATTCGGCGCGCAGACGTCGCGATCGCGGCAGTGTGCTGCGCCCGGCCAGGAGGTCATAGAGCAACAGTCCGGCAGCGAGCATCCAGGCCGGCCGCTCACCCGTGTGCGGCACGACGAAGCGCTGCGGACGCACAAGGTGGGCGGCGATGCGGCCCAGTGTCTCGCGCTCATGCAGGGATTCCCTGACCAGGCCGAAGGCGCCCTGTTCGAGGTAGCGCAGCCCGCCGTGGATGAGCTTGGTGGAGGCTGACGAGGTGGCGCCCGCGATGTCGCCGCGCTCACAGACGATAACGTCCAAGCCGCGCAATGCGGCGTCGCGCGCGATGCCGGCGCCGTTGATGCCGGCCCCGACGATGAGCAGGTCGCAGGATTCCCGGTGCATGGGCCGATTCTGCACCGGGCTCGCCAAAAACAAAAAGGCACGCCGAGGCGTGCCTTTCCGGACCTGCTTGAAACCGCGCTCAGTGACGCTTGCGCAGCTTCTGGATTGCCGCCAGCTGGGCGATGGCCGAAGCCAGTTCCGCCTGTGCTGCAGCGTAGTCGACACCTGCCTGACGGTTGGCCAGTGCTTCTTCGGCCAGACGCTTGGCTTCGTTCGCCTTTGCTTCGTCCAGGTCTGTACCGCGGATGGCGGTATCCGCCAGCACGGTCACCAGACCCGGTTGCACTTCCAGCAGGCCGCCGGCCACGAAGATCAGCTCGTCGGCTGCCTGATTCGGCAGCTTGATGCGGACCTCGCCCGGGCGGATGCGGGTGATCAGCGGCGTGTGGCCGGGCAGGATGCCCAGCTCGCCGCTCTCGCCCGGCAGCGCGACGAATTCTGCGAGCCCGGAGAAGATCTTCTCTTCCGCGCTGACAACGTCGACATGTACGGTCATAGCCATGATTACTCCGTGAATGCTGCCCGCGAGCCGCGCCGGACCGGAGTCCGTCACGGCTCACGCTTGCCGCGTCACTGCAGCGTCTTCGCCTTTTCGAACGCTTCCTCGATGCCGCCGACCATGTAGAAGGCCTGTTCCGGCAGGTGGTCACATTCGCCATTGACGATCATGTTGAAGCCCTTGATCGTGTCCGCCAGCGGAACGATCTTGCCCGGCGAGCCGGTGAAGACTTCAGCCACGTTGAACGGCTGCGACAGGAAACGCTGGATCTTGCGGGCGCGAGCCACGGCCAGCTTGTCTTCCGGCGACAGTTCGTCCATGCCCAGAATCGCGATGATGTCGCGCAGTTCCTTGTAGCGCTGCAGCGTCGATTGCACCTTGCGGGCGACCGCGTAGTGCTCTTCGCCGACGATCAGCGGATCCAGCTGACGCGAGGTCGAGTCGAGCGGATCGACCGCCGGGTAGATGCCCAGCGAAGCGATGTCACGCGACAGCACGACAGTTGCATCCAAGTGCTGGAAGGTCGTGGCAGGCGACGGGTCGGTCAAGTCATCCGCAGGCACATACACGGCCTGGATCGACGTGATCGAGCCGACCTTGGTCGAGGTGATGCGCTCCTGCAGGCGGCCCATTTCGTCGGCCAGCGTCGGCTGGTAGCCCACGGCGGACGGCATGCGGCCCAGCAGTGCGGACACTTCGGTACCGGCCAGCGTGTAGCGGTAGATGTTGTCCACGAAGAACAGAATGTCGCGGCCTTCGTCGCGGAACTTCTCGGCCATGGTCAGACCGGTCAGCGCCACGCGCAGACGGTTGCCCGGCGGCTCGTTCATCTGGCCGAACACCATCGCCACCTTGTCGAGAACCTTCGACTCTTCCATCTCGTGGTAGAAGTCGTTGCCCTCACGGGTGCGCTCACCCACACCGGCGAACACGGAGTAACCACCGTAGCTCTTCGCGATGTTGTTGATGAGTTCCATCATGTTCACGGTCTTGCCCACACCGGCACCGCCGAACAGACCGATCTTGCCGCCCTTGGCGAACGGGCAGATCAGGTCGATCACCTTGATGCCGGTGGGCAGCAGGTCAACCGACGGGCTCAGTTCGTCGAACTTCGGTGCCTTCTGGTGAATGGCACGACGTTCCTCGGTGGCGATGTCGCCCGCTTCGTCGATCGGACGGCCAAGCACGTCCATGATGCGACCCAGCGTGGCGGTGCCGACCGGCACGCTGATCGCGGCGCCGGTACCCTTCACCTTCATGCCGCGGCGCAGACCGTCGCTGGAACCCAGCGCAATCGTACGCACCACGCCGTCGCCCAGCTGCTGCTGGACTTCGAACGTCAGACCCGCTTCGGCCGTGTGCGAACCATCGGCCTCGTCGAGCTGCAGCGCTTCAAACACTTTCGGCATCGAGTCGCGCGGGAACTGGATATCCACCACGGCGCCGATACACTGAACGATGTTTCCGGTATTCATCGTCTATCCCCAATACAAAAATTCGTTTGCGCGATCAGACTGCCGCGGCGCCGCCGACGATCTCGGACAGTTCCTTGGTAATCGCCGCCTGGCGGGTCTTGTTGTAGACCAGCTGCAGTTCGCCGATGACATTGCCTGCGTTGTCAGACGCGGCCTTCATCGCCACCATACGTGCGCTCTGTTCGGACGCCATGTTTTCGGCGACCGACTGATACACCAGCGCTTCAACGTAACGAACGAGCAGCTCGTCGATCACCACCTGCGGGTCCGGCTCGTACAGGTAATCCCAGGTGCCTTCCGGCGTGCCCAGACGATCGCCCGTGAGCGGCAGCAGTTGCTCAAGCACCGGCTCCTGCTTCATCGTGTTGATGAAGCGGGTGAAGGACAGATAGACCGCGTCGAGCTCGCCGGCCTGGAAGGCGTCGATCATGACCTTGACCGGTCCGATCAGCTTTTCCAGATGCGGCGTATCGCCCAGCTGCGTCACCTGTGACACCACCTTGGCGCCCATGCGCTGCATGAAGCCCAGACCCTTGTTGCCGATGGCGGCAACGCGGATTTCGGTGGCGCCCTTGCCCTCCCACTCCTTCATCGTGTTCAGCGCCAGACGCAGCACGTTGGTGTTCATGCCGCCGCACAGACCCTTGTCCGTGGTGACGACGATGATGCCGACGCGCTTGATCTGACCGACGGTCGCGAGGAACGGGTGCTTGTAGTCGCTGATCGTGGCGGCTGACAGGTTGGCAGCAAGACGGCGGATCGTGTCGGCGTAGGGCCGGGCGGCCCGCATCCTGTCCTGCGCCTTGCGCATCTTGGATGCAGCCACCATCTCCATCGCCTTGGTGATCTTCTTCGTGTTTTGCACGCTCTTGATCTTGGAACGGATCTCTTTTCCGCTGGCCATGGTTATCTCCTGTCCGCGCGCTTACGCCCAGCTCTTCTTGAACTCGGCCACCGCGGCAGCAAGCGTCTTTTCCGATTCACCGTCGAGGTCCTTGGAGGACTCGATCTTGTTCATCAGATCGGAATACTTCTGCTGCAGGAACTGGTGCAGGGCCGATTCAAAAGCGAGCACGCGGGACACTTCGACGTCGTCGAAATAGCCGTTGTTGGCGGCGTACAGCGAAACACCCATCTGGGCAACCGACAGCGGCGAGTACTGCGGCTGCTTCATCAGTTCGGTCACGCGGCGGCCACGCTCGAGCTGCTTGCGGGTCGCTTCGTCCAGGTCGGAGGCGAACTGCGCGAACGCAGCCAGCTCACGGTACTGGGCCAGCGCCAGACGGACACCGCCGCCCAGCTTCTTGATGATCTTGGTCTGGGCCGCACCACCGACGCGGGACACCGACACACCGGCGTTGATAGCCGGGCGGATGCCTGCGTTGAACAGGTCGGTTTCCAGGAAGATCTGGCCGTCGGTAATCGAGATCACGTTGGTCGGAACGAAGGCGGACACGTCGCCGGCCTGCGTTTCGATGATCGGCAGCGCAGTCAGCGAACCGGTCTTGCCCTTGACTTCACCGTTGGTGAACTTCTCGACGTAGTCGGGATTCACGCGAGCGGCGCGCTCGAGCAGACGGCTGTGCAGGTAGAACACGTCGCCCGGGTAGGCTTCGCGGCCCGGCGGACGGCGCAGCAGCAGCGAAATCTGACGATAGGCCACGGCTTGCTTGGACAGATCGTCATAGACGATCAGCGCGTCTTCGCCGCGGTCACGGAAGTATTCGCCCATCGTGCAACCGGCGTACGGTGCCAGGAACTGCATGGCGGCCGAGTCGGAGGCGGTGGCGGCGACGACGATGGTGTATTCCATCGCGCCGTACTCTTCCAGCTTGCGCACCACGTTGGCGATGGTCGAGGCCTTCTGGCCCACCGCAACGTAGATGCAGGTCATGTTCTGACCCTTCTGGTTGATGATGGCGTCGACGGCGACCGCGGTCTTGCCGGTCTGACGGTCACCGATGATCAGCTCGCGCTGGCCACGGCCGACCGGCACCATCGAGTCGATCGACTTCAGGCCGGTCTGCACCGGCTGCGAAACCGACTGACGTGCGATCACGCCCGGAGCCACCTTTTCAACCTTGTCGGTCAGCTTGGCGTTGATCGGGCCCTTGCCGTCGATCGGCTGGCCGAGCGAGTTCACGACGCGACCGATCAGCTCGGGGCCGACCGGCACTTCGAGAATGCGGCCCGTGCACTTGACGGTCTGGCCTTCAGAAATGTGTTCGTAGTCACCCAGAACCACGGCGCCGACGGAGTCGCGCTCGAGGTTCAGCGCCAGACCGAACGTGTTGCCTTCGAATTCCAGCATTTCGCCCTGCTGGACATCGTCCAGGCCGTGCACGCGCACAATGCCGTCGGTCACCGAAACCACGGTGCCCTCGGTGCGCGCCTGCGACGACAAATGCAGGTTCTGGATCCGGCTCTTGATCAGGTCGCTGATTTCAGACGGATTGAGGTTCATCAAAAAACTCCTAGTTCTGTAGCGCAGTGGCCATGGCGGCAAGCTTGCCGCGGACCGAGGCATCGATCACTTCGTCACCGACCGCAACCTTCACACCGCCGATCAGTTCGGGATCGAGCGTGACCCGGGCTTCCAGGCGACGGCCGAAACGCGGCTCGAGGTCGGCCAGCAGGCGCGACACGGTGGCGTCGTCCATCGGGAAGGCGGAACTGATGTGGGCGACGGCGCAGCGCTCGTGCTCGTTCTTCAGCTCGGTGAAGAGCTCCGCGATTTCGGGCAGCACGGCCAGACGGCCGTTCTGCGCCAGCACGCGTGCGAAGCTGCGATGCGCCTCGGCAAGTTCGCCGGGCACTGCGGTGAGGAAGAGGAAACCACGGTCGGTCGAGGTGCGGGTCGGATCGGCCAGCAGCTTCTTGACCTGCGGCTCGGCGGCAGCGGCGGCCATCAGACCGAGGGCGTCAGCCCAAGCTGCCAGCGAGTTGCCTTCCTTGGCCAGCTGGAACGCGGCTTCGGCGTAGGGTCGCGCGATGGTGACGTTCTCTGCCATGGTGTCAGCTCAGTTCCTGCTTCAGGTTGGTGAGCAGATCGGCGTGGACTTGGGCGTTGATCTCGCGACGCAGGATGCGTTCTGCACCCGCGACCGCCAGCGTGGCGACCTGGTCGCGCAGGGCATCTTTCGCCTTCTGCGCTGCAGCCGCAGCTTCGGTGGTCGCTGCTTCGCGGGCCGCCGCGACGATGCGATTCGCTTCCGCGCGCGCATCCTCGACCAGCTTGGCCGCCTGCTTCTCTGCACCCGAACGGAGCTCGGCCGCGGACTCACGCGCTGCGCGCAGTTCCTCGATCGACTTCTTCTCCGCGTTGGCCAGATCCGCCTTTGCCTTGTCCGCAGCCGCCAGCCCGTCAGCGATCTTCTTCGCGCGTTCGTCGAGAGCCTTGACGATCGGCGGCCACACGAAGCTCTTCGTGAACCACACAAAGGTCAGGAACACGACGATCTGGATGATGAGCGTTGCGTTCAGATTCACGGCAACTTTCCCTTCAATAAATCGGTGTTGGGGCGGATGCCGTTCTTACTTCAGGAAGGTCGAAGTGGCGAACCAGAGGGCGATACCGGTACCGATAATGAAGGCGGCGTCGATCAGGCCGGCCAGCAGGAACATCTTGACCTGCAGCGCGTTCATCAGCTCCGGCTGGCGAGCCGAGGCTTCGAGGTACTTACCGCCCATCAGCGCGATACCGATACAAGCACCAATTGCACCCAGACCGATGATCAGACCGCAGGCGAGGGCGACGAGACCGAACACTTGTTCCATAACAGCTCCTTAGATTTAAAAGAAAAACGAAAACAACAAACCGGACTGCAACTGCAAACTCAGTGACCTTCGTGTGCCTGACCGATGTACACCAGCGTCAGCATCATGAAGATGAATGCCTGGAGCGCGACCACGAGGATGTGGAACACCGCCCATGCGAAACCCGCGACGATGTGGCCAAAGGCGAGCAGGAAGCTCGGCGCGTTGGCACCCGTCCAGGCGGCACCCATCAGCGCGATCAGCATGAAGATGAGTTCGCCGGCAAACATGTTGCCGAACAGACGCATGCCGTGCGACACGGTCTTGGCAAGGAATTCGATGACGTTCATCGCGAAGTTGAACGGCGCCAGGATGAGCTTGTCGCCGAAGGGCGCCGAGATCAGCTCGTGCGCCCAGCCACCGGCGCCCTTGATCTTGACGTTGTAGTACAGACACACGAGCAGCACGGCGATCGACATGCCCATGGTCGCGTTGATGTCGGCGGTCGGCACGACACGCATGTAGGCGTGGTGCGGGTCGTGACCGGCGGAGGCGTAGATGCCTTCCCAGATGCGCGGCAGCAGATCCAGCGGCAGGAAGTCCATCGCGTTCATCAGGAAGATCCAGACGAAGACGATGAGGGCGAGCGGTGCCACGGTACGGCGCGACTCTTCGCTGTGGATCAGACCCTTGGCCTGGTCGGCGACCATTTCGACCAGAATCTCGACGGCTGCCTGGAAGCGACCCGGCACGCCGGACGTCGACTTCGCCGCAGCGCGGTAAAGCACGAACAGCGCGAGGACGCCGAGCAGCACCGAGTAGAAGACGGTATCGAGGTTGACCAGATTCCAGTTGATCAACTCGACCTGCTTCTCGCCGGTGTTGTTCAGGAAAGTCAGGTGGTGGGCGATGTATTCGCCGGGGGTCGGGCCGTGGGCCACTTCAGTCGCCAGTTCGGTTCCAGATGCCATGTCAGTGTTTGAACAAGAAAGCAAAAAAACCTGCCTGCAGTGCCGCAGCCAGACCTCCCAAGAACCAGCCCCACGACAATCCGGGCACGAGGTAGTGGCACAGCAGCAGCAGCCCAATCGTCGAGACGACCTTGATCGCCTCGCCGAGGAAGAATTCAAGCGGGTACGACACCGCGGCCTGCGCTCCTGGGCGCGCCAGACGACCGAGACGTATCGCGAACAGGAGACTCGGCACCGCATAACTCAGGCCACCGAGCAGGGCGGACAGTCCAGCCATCCAGCCCCCGACGAACAGCGCGATGCCCATCACCACGAGCACCAGCGAAAGCTGCAGCATGATCGCTTTCAACATGCAGCAGGCCTTCCACGCATCCGTACCACCCAAAGTCCGCGAACCTCGAATCTTCTATAAGACACAAGTGTTCGCACTGCGACGAGCTGAACCGGCACAGCTTCGCGCGCAAAGCCCTTGACGATACATACGCTTACAGCCGCCGTCAAGAAGTTCCCGGATTTTGCCCCGGAACAGTGCGTGTGCATCGGATCCGGCGAAAAGAAAACATTTCGCACGTTCCGCTCGCGGACGACGCTTGACCTCGATTCAAAAATAGTCGATATTTTTCGACATGAGAAACGACTACGCCCAGACCATTCCTGCCGACTGGCAGGACTACTCCCGTCTGTTCGCCGCGCTCGGCGACCCGGAGCGGCAGCGCATCCTGCTCACCTTCGAGCCGGGAGAAAGCCTCAATGTGACCGAACTGACTCGCGCCTCCTCGCTGAGCCGGCCCACCGTTTCGCACCACCTGAAGCTGCTGTGCGAAGCCGGCGTGCTTGAGCGGACACGGCAGGGCCGCGAAATTCACTTCCGGCTGATGGCGGACTCGCTGATACAGCGGCTGCAGACCGTCATCGACTACCTGGACGCGCACCGGTGAGCGCGCAGGCACCCCTACTTGCCGCGGAAACGCTGCGTGCCCTGGCGCAGCGCGCCGGTCGCACCCCTTTCTACGCCGTCGACAGCGCCGCCGTGTTCGCTCGCATCGACGCCTTGCGCGCCGCGCTGCCCGCCACCTTGCAACTGTGCTACGCGGTGAAGGCCAATCCCCTGCCGGCGCTGTTGCAGTGCATCAGCGCTCGGCTCGACGGCGCCGACGTCAGTTCGGGTGGAGAACTGGCGCGCGCGCTCGACGCCGGCTTTTCCGCGGCGCACATCGGCTTCACCGGTCCGGGCAAGCGTGACACCGAGCTGGCGGCCGCGATCGAAGCCGGCGTGCGCATCTGCGCCGAATCAGTCGGCGAAATCGAGCGCATCGCGCGCATCGCCAGGCAGCAGGGACGCCAGGCACGCGTCGCGCTGCGCGCCAATCCGGACTTCGCGATCGCCGGCTCGCGCGTGCGCATGAGTGGCGACAGCTTCTTCGGCATCGACAGTGCGCAACTGGGTCGCGCCATCGCGGCCGTGCGCGGACACGGCCTCGAATTCGGCGGCCTGCACTATTACTGTGCCTCGCGCATGCTGGACGCGGCCGAGATCGTCACCCTGCACGCCCGCTGCTTTGCGGAAGCGATGCAGATCGCCGACGCGGCCGACATCGCACTGCCCTGGCTGAATCTGGGCGGCGGCTTCGGCGTTGCCATCGCCGACGACGAACAAGCGCTCGACTTCGCGCCGGTGGCGGCCCATCTGCACGCACTGGACGAGTCGCTGCGCGCGCGTCACCCGCGGGCCCGGCTCGCGCTCGAACCGGGCCGCTACCTGGTGGCCGAGGCCGGCATCTACGTCTGCAGCGTGATCGACCGCAAGACGGTGCGTGGTCGTACCTGGCTCATCGTCGATGGCGGCGCACACCAGCACCTGCACGCGACGCTGCAACCGGACCGGTTACAGCCGGCGAACTTCCCGATGACGCTGCATCCGCAGACGCCGACCGACGCGGTCGAACGGGTGAGCATCGCAGGGCCGCTGTGCGCACCGTTCGACGTGCTGGCGCGCGACATCGATCTGCCGCGCGCGCAAGCCGGCGATCTGCTGGTCGTGCATTGCTCCGGCGCCTACGGCGCCAGCGCCAGTCCGCTCGACTTCCTCGGCCATCCGCATCCGGCCGAACTCCTTTTCTGACCTCGCGGAGCATTCATGCTGCGTAGCCTTGTCCGTCCCCTGCTCACCTTCGTCTGCCGACTGCTGTTCCGCATCAGCCCACCGGCGTCGCTGCCTGGCCAGCACGAGCGCCTGCTGGTGGTCGCCAATCACGAGTCCTTTCTCGACGGCCTGCTGCTCGGCCTCTTCCTGCCCATCGATCCGGTGTTCGTCGTGCACACCGGGGTCGCACGCAACCCCTTCTTCCGGCTCCTGCTGTCCCTGGTCGACTACCTCGCGGTCGATCCGACCAGCCCGATGGCGATGAAGAAGGTGATCCGCCTGCTCGAATCCGGTCGCCCGGTGGTCATTTTCCCCGAGGGACGCATCACCACGACCGGCAGCCTGATGAAAGTGTACGACGGTCCCGCCTTCGTCGCCGCAAAGACCGGTGCCACCGTGCTGCCGGTGCGGCTGGACGGCGCCTCGCGCAGCTATTTCTCGCGCGTATCCGGCCGCTACCCGAAGTCGCTGTTCCCGCGCATCGCGATCACCGTGCTGCCGACCACGAAGATCGTCATGCCGGAAGCGGGCAGCGCGAAGGAACGCCGTCGCCGCGCCGGTGAAGCGATGCGCCGGCTGATGCAGGAAATGATCTTCGCCTCGCGCCCGCAGCAGACGCTGTTCGACGCGCTGTGCGACGCGGCCGAAATCCACGGCCGTAGCCGCCGTCTGGTCGAGGACATGAAGCAGATCGAGTATTCATATGGCGACCTGTTGAAGATGGCGCTGGCGCTCGGTCGCGTCGTCGCCCGCATAACGCGGCCGGACGAGCGCGTCGGCGTGCTGCTGCCCAACCTCGCGCCGACGCTGGGCCTGGTGTTCGGCCTGAACGCGCACCGCCGGGTGCCGGCCATGCTCAATTACACCGCCGGCGTCGACGGCATGCAGGCGGCCTGCACCGCGGCCGAACTGCGCGTCATCGTCACCTCGCGCGCCTTCGTCGACCAGGCCAAGCTGGGCGACAAACTGGCCGCGCTGCAGGGTGTCGAACTGCACTACCTGGAAGACCTGCGCGAACGCATCACGCTGGCGGACAAGCTGTGGCTCATGCTGTGGGCGCTGCGCGCACCGCGGCTGGCGGCCGAAAAGCTGTCGCCCGAAGCGCCGGCGGTCGTGCTGTTCACCTCGGGCTCGGAAGGAAAGCCCAAGGGCGTCGTGCTGTCGCACCGCGCGCTGCTCGCCAACATCGCGCAGATCCGCGCGGTGATCGACTTTTCGGTCGACGACAAGATACTCAACGCGCTGCCGCTGTTCCATTCCTTCGGCCTGACCGCCGGCGGCCTGCTGCCGCTGCTGACCGGCGCCAACGTGTTCCTCTATCCGTCGCCGCTGCACTATCGCGTCATTCCGGAACTGGCCTACGACCGCAACTGCACCGTGCTGCTCGGCACCAGCACCTTCCTCGGCAACTACGCGAAGTTCGCCCACCCCTACGACTTCTACCGGCTGCGCTACGTCATCGCCGGCGCCGAGAAGCTGTCGGAATCGGTGCGCACGGCGTGGTTCGAGAAGTTCGGCCTGCGCATCTTCGAAGGCTATGGCGCGACCGAAACCGCGCCGGTGCTGGCGGTGAATACGCCGATGGCCTATCGCAGCGGTACCGTCGGCCAGCTGCTGCCGGGCCTGCACGCGAAGCTGATGCCGGTGGCCGGCATCGACCGCGGTGGCGTGCTGCATGTGAGCGGCCCCAACCTGATGAGCGGCTATCTGAAGTGGGACAGGCCGGGCGTACTGCAGGCGCCGTCGTCGGAAGCGGGCGAAGGCTGGTACGACACCGGCGACGTGGTCGAATTCGACGACGACGGCTTCGTGCGCATCGTCGGCCGCGTCAAGCGCTTCGCCAAGGTGGCCGGCGAAATGATCTCGCTGGAAACGGTCGAGAAACTGGCCACCGCCGCCAGCCCGGCGGCACAGCACGCGGCGTCGGCACAGCCCGACCCGGCACGCGGCGAAACCATCGTGCTGTTTACAACCGACGCCGCGCTCGGCCGCGACGCGCTGCAGGCGGCCGCCCGCGAGCGCGGCGCGCCGGAAATCGCGGTGCCGCGCAAAATCGTCGTCGTCGACGCGCTGCCGCTGCTCGGCACCGGCAAGACCGACTACGTGACGTTGAAGCGGATGGCGGAGTCCGCCTGACCATGGATGCCCGTCGTCGTCGCCTGCTGAAGACCGGCCTCGTGCTCGGCGGTGCCGCGGCCGGCGGCTGGGCGCTGAGCACGGTCGCGCGCAGCCAGCTGATGAACCCCTGCCTCGCCGCGCTGCCGCCGGAACTGGCCGGTCACGAACTGATCGCGCAGACCTTCGACGGGCTGGACCCGACGCTGCTGCGCGACGTCCACGTGCACCTTGCCGGCACCGGCGATTCCGGTCGCGGCATCGAAATGACGCCGCGCATGCTGAGCCCGCTGCACCCGGCCGAATACGTGCAGCGCCTGTTCTATCTGAACGCCGGCTGTGCGCACGAAGACCCGGGCCGCGTCGACGCCAGTTACGTCGACCGCCTGCACAACCTGGTCGAAGCGCTGCCGGCCGGCTTCAAGCTCATGCTGTTCGCGTTCGAGCGCGCCTACGACGAGGCGGGCCGTCACCTGCCCGAGCACACTGCCTTCCACGTGCCCGACGCCTACGCGCGTGACGTCGCCCGCGGCAACCCGGACCATTTTGAGTGGGTGTGCTCGGTCCACCCCTACCGCGAGGATGCCGTCGACGCGCTCGAAGCGGCGGCACGCGACGGCGCCCGCGCGATCAAGTGGCTGCCGCCAGCGATGGGCATCGACCCGGCCTCGACGCGCTGCGATCGCTTCTACGCCGCCGCCGCCCGCCTCGGCCTGCCGCTGATCAGCCACGCTGGCGAGGAAAAGGCCGTGCATGGCGCGGGCGGACAGGAGCTGGGCAACCCGCTGCGGCTGCGCCGTGCGCTCGACCATGGCGTCAGCGTCATCGTCGCGCATTGCGCAACGATGGGTCAGGACATCGACCTCGACGCCGGCCGCGGCGCGCCGCTGCGCAGCAGCTTCGAACTGTTCGCACGGCTGATGGGCGAGCGCCGCAACGGTCGTCTGTACGGCGACATTTCGGCGATCACGCTGCGCAATCGTGACGTCGAAGTCGTGCGCGCGCTGCTGCGCCGCGAAGACTGGCACGACCGCTTGCTCTACGGCTCCGACTATCCGCTGCCGGGCATCCTGCCACTGATGTCGCTGTCTTCGCTGGCTCGTGCCGGCCTGCTCGACGCGGCCGCCGCACCGGTGCTCGAACAGGTGCGCGACCACAATCCGCTGCTGTTCGACTTCATGCTCAAACGCCTGCTGCGCGACGGCCGCCATCGCTTCGCGAACAGCGTGTTCGAAGCCGCGCGCGCCTTCCCGTCCGCCTGACCCCTTCCTTCGCCAGACTCCACACCGCATGCGCATTCCCGCCGCCCTCTTTACACTGGCACTCATGACGAATGCCCCTCCCACGCCCGCCGCGCCGCGCGACGCTCTGGCCGACAGCCGGATCGGTGTGTACGCCGGCAGCGACTTCCGGCTCGCCACCGGCCGCTGCACCGACTGCGCCGCACCGCCGCAGGCGCTGTGGTACTTCACCGACGACACCGTCGCCGTGCCGCGGGCCGACGCTGCCGGCTTCGTCGCCACGCTGCCGGCGCAGGACGACGTGCGGCAGTGGGCCTACGCAAACGAATGGCAACCGGACGCGCAGAAGCCTGCGCTGATCTGGCTCGGCTCGCCGCTGATCGCGCACGACGCCCGGCTCGACGCCGACGGCCGCACGCTCAGCTTCGCCGACGGCACGCGCGCCAGCTTCACGCTGGTGCCGCAGTTGCCGTCCAATGTGTCCTGGTTCAATGCCGACAGCACCGCCTGGCTGCAGGGGCAACGGCTCGCGCTGCGCGGCACGCGGTCGGGCGACAGCTTCACCGCGCGCACGGTCTGGCCGTCGTCCTTCGACATCGACCTCGCTGCACTGACGCCGTCGCCGCTGCAGGACGGCGAAACGCTGGCTACACTGGTACGCGCCGACGACGGTGGCGCACGCAAGCCGGCGTCGACGCGACTGCTGTGGGAGCGCACGCCGGGCGCTGCGCGCACGGCCGCCGGCAAGCCGGTTCTGGCCATCATGCTCAATGGTGCGCAGGGCGACGATGACGAGGCGCACGGCGGCCACTTCGCGATCGCCACCGGCCTGATGGGCGCGCGCGGCGAATGGAGCGACTGGCTGGTCGCCAACTTCTACAACCTCAACGCGCACAGCGAAAAGGGCATCGTCGCCTCGATGCTGACGATGGACGCCTACCTGACCGATCTCAACGGCGGCCAGAGCTGGTACCGCCCTTCGTACATGCTGGTCGCCGTGCTGCGCGACGACCGCGCGGCGCGCCTGTACGACCAGGGCATCGCGCGCGTGTTCAATCACTTCTACCGGCACGACTTCACCTACCGCCACGCCAGCGCGAACTGTGCCGGCATCAGCCTGGACACGCTGCGCTCGCTCGGCTGGAGCATCCCGACGCTGGGCCCGACCTCGAAGGCGAAGGCCTGGCTCGGCCTGCCCTATATGGCGATCAAGGACATGAGCGTGAGCAGCGGCCTGCAGGCCTTCGACTACATGATGGCCGAGCGCAGCGGCCTGTTTCCCTTCGTCGCCTTCAACGTCGCCGGCAGCGACCTGCTCGGCCGGCTGACCCAGGGCAAGGTGATGGACCAGGGGCTGGAACACCTGCTGGCCGACGACGTCGAGGCCCTCCTGTTCGTGCGCGTGCCGCAGATCCCGTCCTCGCGCGCCTTCGGCAGTGCGCCGGTCGCCAGCTACGAGGAATACATGGCGCGCGTGCCGGCCGACCGCAGCCAGTGGGTGGTGCGGCCAGCGCCGCCGCGCCCCTTCCCGGACGAACTGCGCGACCCGCAGGCACCGAAGGAGCCGCTGCCGGCGTCGCGTCGCGCATTGATCGTGTGGCTGGTCGGCGCCGCCGCGGTGATCGCCTTCGTCGTATTCCGGCTGCTGCGGAGAACGTCATGAGTTCGCAGTTCCACCTGCTGAAGGAGGCGCGCTTCCGCCCCTTCTTCCTGACCCAGCTGCTGGGCGCGCTGAACGACAACGTGTTCAAGACCGCGCTGATCACGCTGCTCACCTTCCGCGCCGGCAGCATCACCGACGTATCGCCGGCGCTGCTGGCCACCGTGCTGCCCGGCGTATTCATCCTGCCCTTCTTCCTGTTCTCCGCCACCTGCGGCCAGATCGCCGACAAGTACGACCGCGCGATGCTGGCGCGGCTGTCCAAGGTGATCGAGATCGCGGTGATGGGCCTGGGCGCCATCGGCTTCGTCGCCGCCAGCCTGCCCGCGCTGGTGCTGGCGCTGTTCCTGATGGGCACGCAATCGACGCTGTTCGGACCGGTCAAGTACGCCTACCTGCCGCAGCACCTGCACGAGGGCGAACTGGTCGGCGGCAACGGCCTGGTCGAATCGGCCACCTTCGTCGCCATCCTGCTCGGCCAGATACTCGGCGCATGGCTGGTCGGCGTGACCGACGCCTGGGGCCTGTCGGCCGCCGTGCTGTTGCTGGCGCTCGCCGGCTGGTGGACCAGCCGCGGCATCCCGCGTTCGCCGGCGCCCGAGCCGGCCATACGCATCGACTGGAATCCGGTCAGTTCGACCCGCGACAACCTGCGCTTCGCGGTCGGCAACCGCACCGTCTGGCTGTCGCTGCTCGGCATATCGTGGTTCTGGTTCTATGGCGCCACGTTGCTCGCGCAGTTCCCGGTCTACGCGTCCGACGTGCTGGGCGGCGGTGAGAACGTATTCATCCTGCTGCTGGCGGTGTTCTCGGTCGGCGTCGGCACCGGCTCGCTGCTGTGCGAAAAGCTGTCCGGCGGCCGCATCGAGATCGGTCTGGTGCCCTTCGGCGCGATCGGCCTCACGCTGTTCGGCGTTGATCTGTTCTTCGCCACACCGTCGGCGCCGCTGCCGGGTGACGGCAGCGTAAGCGCCTTCCTGCAGCACGCGGCGCACTGGCGCATGCTGATCGACATCGCGCTGCTCGGCGCGGCCGGCGGCCTCTACATCGTGCCGCTGTACGCGCTGATCCAGACCCGCTGCGAACGCAGCCACGCGGCTCGCGTGATCGCCGCCAACAACATCCTGAACGCGGGCTTCATGGTCGCGTCCGCCGGCGTGAGCCTGCTGCTTTTCGAGGCGGGGCTGAACATCCCGCAGCTCTTCCTCGTAGCCGCACTGTTCAACGCGGCGGTGGCGGTGTTCATCTACACGCTGGTGCCGGAATTCCTGATGCGCTTCATCGTGTGGCTGCTGGTGCACACGGTGTACCGGCTCGACAAGAGGGGACTGGACAACATTCCCGCCGAAGGACCGGCGGTCATCGTCTGCAACCACGTGAGCTTCGTCGACGCGCTGGTGATCACCGCAGCATGCCCGCGGCCGATACGCTTCGTCATGCACCACGCCATCTTCCGCCTGCCGGTGCTGCGCTTCGTGTTCCGTACCAACCGCTGCATCCCGATCGCATCGGCCAAAGAGGATCCGAAGCTGCTGGAGCGCGCCTACGACGACATCGCTGCCGCGCTGGAGGCGGGCGAACTGGTCGGCATTTTCCCGGAAGGACTGATCACCGACACCGGCGACATCCACCCCTTCAAGCCCGGCATCACGCGCATCGTCGCGCGCACACCGGTGCCGGTGGTACCGCTGGCGCTACGCGGCCTGTGGGGCAGCTTCTTCTCGCGCAAGGGTGGCCCGGCGATGACCAGGCCGCTGCGCCGCGGCCTGTTCAACCGCATCGAACTGGTCGGCGCGCCGGCAGTGGCGCCGGAGGCGGCGACACCGGACGCACTGCAGACCATCGTCGCGGGCCTGCGCGGCGACCGGCGATGAACGCCCCCGGCCACGACGGAGCCCGCCAATGCTGACCGCCATCCTCTGTGTTCTCGGCCTGATCGCCGGCGCCGCGCACGGCGAGATCGAAGCCTTCTTCGGCGCCCTCGCCGGTCTGGCTGCGGGCCTGTGGGTGTCGGCCCGCACCGCCGCGCGCGAGCGCGCAGTGCAGGAGCGGCTGCGCGAACTCGACGACAAGACGCGCTGGCTGTACGAGGCGCTGAAGGCGCGACCGGCAGCGGCAGCCGGCAAGGAAGCCACGAGCGCGGCGCCGGAGGATGCAGCGACACCGGCCGCCACTGAAGCGCCGCCTGCCGTCGCGCCAGCCGTGGTCGCGCCAGCAGCGGTCAGCACACAGGCCGCGCCGCTCGACGCGCTGCACGCCGAGGGCACACGCGTCGCCGCTCGACCGCAGCCGTCGGCGGCCGAGCGCGACGACATCACCCGGCCGCTCGCCACGCTGTGGTCGCGCCTGATGGGCAGCAATCCGCTGGCACGCATCGGCGTCATCGTGCTGTTCTTCGGCGTCGCGTCGGCGCTGCGGCTGGCCGCCCAGGCCGGCTGGCTGCCGCCCGAACTGCGGCTGGCCGGCACCGTTGCCGTCGGCGCCGCGCTGATCGTTTTCGGTCTGCGCCTGCCCGGTGAAGGGCCACGCCGCATGTTCGCACTGGCAATCCAGGGCGGCGGCTTCGCGCTGCTCTACCTGGCGGTCTATTTCGCGCTGGCGCGCTACGGCTTCATCGGGCCGGCCCCCGCCTTCCTGCTGTTCGCCGCGCTCGGCGTCGCCTGCGCGGTTGCCGCCGCGCGGCAGAGCTCGCAGGTGCTGGCGCTGCTCGGCCTGTCCGGCGCCTTCGTGGCACCGATGCTGGCGTCCAGCGGGCAGGGCCAGTACGTCGTGCTGTTCAGCTATTACCTGCTGTTGGACGCCTTCATCATCGCGCTGAGCTGGCGGCGCGCCTGGCGCGCACTCATCTTCGCCGGCTTCCTGTTCACCTTCGCGGTCGGCGCCGGCTGGGGCCTGCGCAGCTATGTGGCGGACGACTACCTCGTGGTGCAGGGCTTCCTGATCGCCTTCTTCGTGCTGTTCACCGCCACCCATGTCGCCCAGACGGTGCTGCGCGCGCCGGGCGCGGCCGGCTGGCAGTCCGGCAGCCTGCTGTTCGGCCCGCCGCTGGCGGCCGGCGTGCTGCAGGCGGCGCTGGTCCAGCCCTATGAATACGGCGCGGCGATCAGCGCAGCGCTGGCCGGCGTCTACTACCTTGGGCTGGCCGGCCTGCTGCGCCACCGCGCACCCGACGAAGTGCTCACCTTCCGCGCCCATGCCGGCATCGGCGCCGCGCTGCTGACGCTGGCCGTGCCGCTCGCATTCGATCTGCAGATGACCGCCGCGATCTACGCGGTCGAAGGCGCGGCAGCGCTGTGGTACGGCTGCGCCCGCGCCTCCCGCCTGACGTTGTGGGCAGGTGCTGCGCTGCAGGTCGCAGCCGGATTCTGGCTGGCCGCCTCGCTCGATACGCTGACCGTCGCCTGGCCGCTGCTCAACGGCCGCACGCTCGGCTGCCTGCTGCTGGCCGGTGCGGCGCTGTCCTCGGTGCGCGTGCTGCGCCAGACCGGCGCCGGCGCGGACTGGCTGCCGAAGGCGCTCACGCTGTGGCTGGCCGGCTGGTGGCTGTTCGGTGGCCTGGCCGACATCGACGACTTCGTGCCGCACGACCTGCAGCCGGCGATCGCGCTGCTGTTCGGCGTCGCCAGCGCCGCCTTCGCCGAACAGCAGGGCCGCGCCCGCGACTTCATCACCGCCCGCGCGCTGGCCGCATTGACGCTGCCCATCCTGTGGGCCGGCAGCCTGCTCGCCTGGGACCAGCACGGGCACCTGCTGTACGGTGCGATGGCGCTTGCGCTGCCACTGGCCTGGGCCACCCACCTGTGGGCGCTGCGCCGGCAGGACGAAGACGGTGCAGCGCTGCTGAACACCGCACGCCACGTCGCCACCGCGTGGACGCTGCTGCTGTCGGTCGGCATCGAAGCCGGTAGCTGGCTGGCCGACTGGCTGCCGGGGCAGGACCTGTGGGGCTGGCTGGCCTGGATCGCCGTCTGGCTCACGGCCGGCCGAGCGCTGCAATCGGCGCTTTCCGCTGACGGCGAGAACGCCGACGTCTGGCCCTGGGCCGCCGCACCCGAGGCCTATGCGCGCACCGTGCTGTGGCCGGTCGCCGGCCTGCTGCTGCTGACGGTCGTCGCGCTGCAGTTCGGCCACGACGGCGGCTCCGCCCTGCCCTATCTGCCGCTGGCCTCGGCGCTCGATCTGGCCAGCATGGCCGCGCTGCTGTGGCTGGCGCGCAGCCGCCTGCTGCCGCGACCGCTGGTCGGCGCGGCCGGTCTGCTGTGGGTGTCGGCACTGGCGGCGCGCGGCGTGCATCACCTCGCCGGGGTGGCGTGGTCGGCCGCCGCCATGTTCCAATCCACGCTGCTGCAGGCGACGCTGTCGCTGACCTGGGCGCTGACCGCGCTGGCGCTGATGGTGTACGCGACACGAAGCGGTGCGCGCACGCTGTGGTTCGCCGGTTTCGCGCTGCTCGCCGCCGTTGGCGCCAAGATGCTGATGATCGACCTGGCCGGTGCCGGCACGGTCGAATGGACCGGCTCGCTGCTGGGCATCGGCGCGCTCATCCTGATCGCCAGCTACGTCGCACCGGTGCCACCCGGCACGCTTCCAGATGAAGAGGACTCCCGATGAAAAGACTGCTCGTTCCTGCCGCACTCGCGCTGGCCGCACTCGGCCCTGCGCACGCCGCCGACATCAAGCCCGGCCTGTGGGAATTCAAGTCGGCCATGAGCATGCCGGGCATGCCCGACATGTCGGCGCAGATGGCGCGCATGCAGGAAGAGATGAAGAAGATGCCGCCGGAAGCGCGCAAGATGATGGAACAGCAGATGGCCGCCCAGGGCGTGGCCATGGGCAGCGGCGGCGCGGTCCGCGTCTGCATCACGCCGGACGACGCCAAGCGCAGCGACATCTACTCCGGCAAGAACGACGGCAGCTGCACCTACAGCAACGTCACGAACACCGCGAAATCGGTCAAGGGCAAGATCAGCTGCACCAACCCGAAAGCCAGCGGCGACTTCGAGGCGGTGATCGACAGTCCGACCCATTTCACGTCGAAAATGAACATGCAGTCAGCCGAGGGGTCGATGAAGGCTGATACCGACGCGCGCTGGATCGCCGCCGACTGCGGCGCGGTCAAACCGACCGCCCGCTGATCCGCCGACTGTCCGACCCGACGCTTTACCCGATTGCAGACCCAACGCTGAACAGGAATGAAGGATTCACTGCTGCGGACGCCACTGGCGGACGCGACCGGACAGCCCGCCCGTCCGCAGCCGCCTGAACAGCCCATGCACGCCGCACACCCCGAACACCCGCGCAACCGCCGGCGGGCCGACAGCCTCGCACCGTTCTCGCTGAACGTCGAGACCAGTCCGCTCGGCGATACCAGCCTGCATTTCCGCGTCCGCCCCAGCGGGTTGATTGCGCTCGTGCTGGCGCTGCTGATCCACGCGCTCGCGCTGTGGTGGGTGATGCGGCCGAAGGCGGAGCCGGAACAGCCGCTCGGTGCCAACCAGCCGATCAGCGTGCGCATGATCACGCCGGAGGCGCCGCGCAAGGCGGCGTCCGAACCGCCGCCCGCCGCGGCGCCGACTCCGCCTGCTCCCAAGCCCAAGAAGCAGCCGCCCAAGAAGCAGCGCGAGAAGGCCCGCAAGGCGCCGCCGGTGCCGACCGAACCGCCGATCGCCCGCGTTCCGGTGCCCGAACCCGCCCCTGCACCCCCGCCGCCCAAACCAGCCGTTGCACCGGACGCGCCGACCGACATGGCGTCCTTCGTCGCCGCTCAGCGCGAAAAGCGCCGACTGGCCGAAGAGGCCGCCGCCGGCGAGAACGCCGCCGCGCGCGCCCGCGAACAGGGCCCGTCGGCCGACGATATCGCTGCCGCCAACATCAAGCGCAACCTGCAGCAGCCGGGCACCAACGGCGTGTTCCAGATCACCCGCAAGAGCGTGCGCACCGCCGCCTTCGTATTCCGCGGCTGGACCACCGACGCCGGCAACGCGCGACGCGAATTCATCGAGGTCGACGCGGGCCTGAACGGCGACATCGAGCGCGCCGTCGTGCAGCGCATGATCGAACTGATACGCCGCTACTACAGCGGCAACTTCAACTGGGAATCGCTGCGCCTGGGTCGCACCGTCGTGCTGTCGGCACGGCCGGAACACCAGAAGGAACTGGAGGATTTCCTGATCAAGGAGTTCTTCCGGGTCGGTGCGCAATACCCGCCGTAGTCGCGCCGAGCGCCTGCCGTGCCGCAGCGCAGCTTGGTGACGGCATGGCGGACGCCCGATAATCCGGGCGCACACGGAGGATTTCACGATGCCGCGCCACCCCGCACTGCCGGACGACGAAGAGAACGGAATGACGGACGCCGAACCTTTCCGCGGCCTCGCCCGCTACGAGCGGCAGATGCCCATCCACCAGATTTCCTACTACCTGTGCGGCGAGATACGCGAACCGCACCACTACACCGACCTGTTCTACACGCTGCGCACCGCGGCCGAGACCGACCTGATCTACCTGCACCTGAATTCGCCGGGCGGCGAATTCGACACCGGCCTGCAGATCATCAACAACATCCGCGCCTCGGAAGCGCACGTGGTCACGGTGCTCGAAGCGCGCGCCTTCTCGATGGCCGCCTTCATTTTCCTGAGCGGCGACGAACTGGTGGTGCACGACAACTGCCAGCTCATGTTCCACACCTATTCCGGCAGCCTGGACGGCCGCGGCAGCGAACAGCAGGCGCAAGTGGCCGCCGTCAGCAGCTGGTTCGAGAAGATGACGACCCGGCTGTGCTCCCCCTTCCTCAGCGACAGCGAAATCAGCCGCATCCTGAAGGGCAGCGATGTGTGGATGGATTCCGACGGCGTGCGGCAACGGCTGATGCGGATGCAGCGCGCGCAGGCGCAGGCTGTCCGGCGCAGGGTGGCGAAGAAGGATTGAAAAGCGTCATCAGCATGAAATCGTCCCAGAAGAGAAGTAGTTGGAGCGACTGCTATGATTCAGCGCATAGCTCAATGCCAAAGGAGCTCTTCCGTGAAGCCCTCCGCCCTTGAAGCCATTGAGGCGACCTTGATGCAGTTGCCGCAGGCGGACCGTGTCCATCTCGCTGAACGTCTGCTGGCCAGCCTCGACGAAGAGGATGAAACCCTCGCCGAGTGGATTGCAGAGGCCGAGCGTCGCGCCGATGCCCATGACCGCGGTGAAATCGGGGCAATCAGCCTTGAAGATGCCCTGAGTCGCTTGCGAGCTGGCCTTCCCGGCCAAGCCGCCGAATGAAGGTCATCCTGCTTGAACCCGCACTGGACGAACTCACTGAGGCGCGTGATTACTACCTGAAGCAGGCCAGCGCGCGCATCGCGGCCGCCTTCGTGGAACAGTTCAACAACACGGCCTCCCTGATTCTGGCGCACCCCGAGCTTGGCAAGCCGGTCTCCCCACGCATGCGCGCCCTGCCGATCAGCCGCTTTCCGTATTCGGTCATCTACCGCATCACGTCCGACGCAATCATCGTGCAGGCGATCGCGCACCAGCGCCGCCGCCCGGCGTATTGGGCGCAGCGACGCTGACCCACGGTTTCAGCCTCCGCCGAACACCGTCTCCAGCGAGGGCTGCAGCATCGCGCCTTCGTCGCCCAGCCAGATCTGCCCTTCCTGCACGATGCACTGCAGGTCGGCGCCGCGCTGGGCGAGGCTGGCCAGGGCCTGGCTGTCGGCCGGAGTCAGCCGATACACGGTCAGGTTGGCCAGTTTCGACAAGGTGCCCTTCGACTGTTCCCACCACTGGCCGGCGGTGCGGCCGTAGTTCAGCACCACCACCTGGTCGGCGCGGGCGGCGGCCTTGCGCACCAGGCGCTCGTCCGGCAGGCCGACGTCTATCCACAGCCGGATGGCGCCGGTCAGGTCCTGGGCGTACAGGTCGGCTTCGTCCTCGGTGCTGAGGCCGCGGCCGAAGCGCAGGTCCTCGTCGGCGTGCAGCGCGAAGGCGAGCACGCGCACCATCATGCGTTCATCGCTCTCCGACGGGTGGCGGGCGACGGTCAGCGCGTACTCGCCGTAATGCGGCCGGTCCATGTCGGACACGTTCAATTTGATCTTGTAGATGGTGGATTTCAGAGCCATGGCCGACAATGTGCGCGATTCGAAAGACCGCACAGGATACCGACGTGAAGAAAACCGATCTGTACAAGAATGAAAGACTGAAGGTGGTGGCGCAGATGAAGCACGCCGCCGGGGCAAAAAGCGCGCTGGGCGCAGCGCCGGTCGTGGACCGCAAGGAACAGCGTCGGCTCGACGCCGAACGCGGTCTGGTGCCGTTCGCCGTGAAGATTCCGGCCGAGCTGGCGGCGCGCCTGCGCGACCTGGCGACCGAGCGCCAGGTGTCACTGAACGATCTGGTGGACGAGCTGCTGCGCAAGGCGCTCGACTGACGCGGCCGTGCTGCGCGCCATCTTCGTCCTCAATCTGGTGACGGTCGGGCTGTTCTATCTGCCCGGCTGGCTTGCGCTGCGCGTGCTGACGCTGGGCCGCTATCCGCCGCCGCGCGGCGAGCCGCACAGCGAGGAAGCGGTGGCGCTGTTCGGCTTCTTCGTCGCGCTGGCACTGCTGCTGCTGTGGTGGCTGGCGTGAGCGTGACGCTGGCCATCTGGGTCGATGCCGACGCCTGCCCGGCACCGGTCAAGGACATCCTGTTCCGCGCCGCCACGCGCACCGGCCTGCAGCTGACGCTGGTGGCCAACAAGCTGCTGCGCGTACCACCGTCGCCGCACATCCGCGCGGTGCAGGTGGCGCACGGCTTCGACGCGGCCGATCGCTACATCGAGGAAGCGGTGGGCGCGGGCGACCTGGTGATCACTGCCGACATTCCGCTGGCGGCCGCGGTGCTGGCGCGCGGCGCACACGCGCTGGAACCGCGCGGCGAGTGGTTCGCGCCGGGCACCATCCACGAACGCCTGCAGATGCGCGCGCTGATGAACGATCTTCGCGACAGCGGCGTCATGAGCGGCGGGCCGTCGGCGTTCTCCACCGCCGACAGTCGCAGCTTCGCCGCGGCGCTGGATGGCTTTCTCGCCCGGCTCAAGTGCAGTTGAACAGCGGCACATGAGCCGGTTCGCAGCGCATCCGGCATAAGCCGAACGCAATGCACCGCGCAAAAAATCAAATTTCAAGTCGCCCGGTCGCTTTCCTAGAGTGATTCAGCATCCGTGTCCGCGGATGTCGAAACCGGGGGAGATCGACATGACAACAAAGAGCTGGGCAGGCATTGCGGCAGTCGCCGCATCGACATTCATGTTCGCCGGCAGTGCGCAGGCGGCCGAAGGCGACTGGCTGGTACGCGTGCGCGCGCTGCACATGGACCCGTCGAACGACAACTCGACCACCGCCGTGGTCCCCGCGCTGGGCGAGGTGAAGGCCGAGGACAAGCTGTTCCCGGAAGTCGACATCAGCTACTTCTTCACGCCGAACATCGCCGCCGAACTGATCCTGACCGTCCCGCAGAAGCATGACGTCGAACTGGGCGGCGTGGACATCGGCTCGGTCAAGCACCTCCCGCCGACGCTGACGCTGCAGTACCACTTCAATCCGGCCGGCACGATCCGCCCCTACGCCGGCATCGGCCTGAACTACACGCGCTTCTCCAGCGTGAAGCTGGACGCCGGCACGGTGCTCGGCGGCAGCGTGCCGCTGAAGGTGGATCGCAGCAGCGTCAGCTGGGCAGCGCAGATCGGCGTCGACATCCAGCTCGCGCCGCAATGGTTCCTGAACCTCGACGCCAAGTACGTGAAGATAGACACCGACATAGCGGTCAAGGGCGCCGGCATTCCGGTCACCAAGCTGGATATCGACCCGCTGCTGCTGTCGGTCGGTCTGGGCTATCGCTTCTGATCGGCGCCGGCCGCGTCGAGGCAGGCCTCCAGCGCGGCCAGGCCGTCGGTCAGCGCGGCGATGCCCGGCGCCAGGATCAATGGCGACTTGATCTCGTACAGCCGGTCGTGGGCGACGGCCGGCACCTCGGCCCAGCCCGGCCGCGCACGCACGTGGTCGGGCTGGAATTTCTTGCCGCACCAGGAACCGATGATGATCTCCGGAGCGCGGGCGACCACGGTCAGCGGGTCTTCGATGCGCCGCTCCTTCGCGCTGTGGCGGCTGGCGAAATCGGCGAACACGTCCTCGCCGCCGGCCAGTTCGATCAGCTCGGACACCCAGCGGATGCCGGAAATGAGCGGTTCGTCCCACTCCTCGAAATAGACGCGCAGCCGGCGGCCGTGGCGGGCGACGCGCGCTTCGCCGCGAACACGCGCGTCATCGAGCCCGCGCCGCAGACCGGCTACCAGCGCCTGCGCCTCGGCCGTGCGGCCCACCAGCGCACCGGTCGTCACGATCATGCGCAGGATGCCGTCTATCGAACGCTGGTTGAACACATGCACTTCGACACCGGCGCGCACCAGGTCGCGGCACATGTCGGCCTGCAGGTCGGAGAAGGCCAGCACCAGATCCGGCTCGACCGCGAGAATGCGTTCCAGCTTGCCGGACGAGAAGCCGCTGATCTTCGGCTTGTCGCGGCGCGCCTCCGGAGGCCGCACGGTGAAACCGGAAATGCCGGCGATGCGGTCGGCCTCACCCAGCGCGTACAGCACCTCGACCGCCTCGGTGCATAGGCAGGCGATGCGTTCGGGATACAGCTCGCATGCGCTCATTTGCGGCCCGCCTTATGGCGCGCCTGTTCCAGCTGTTCGCACAGTTTCTGTGCACCGTCGAGGATGCGCGGCGTGTGCCGCTGCAGGATTTCCGGCGGAATGAAATAGAGGTTGTCGCCCTTCACCGCCGGCAGCGCGCTCCAGCGCCGCCAGGCGTCCAGCCACTCCGGCCGCGACTCGCCCATGCCGCTGGCGACGATGACCTCGGGCGCGGCCGCCAGCACCGCCTCTTCGGTCACCGTCGGCGCCAGTATCGGCAGGCCGGCGAACACGTTGCGCCCGCCGCACAGCGCCATCACGTCGGAAATCAGGTGCTGGCCGTTGATGGTCATCAGCGGCTTGTTCCAGATCTGGTAGAACACCGCGACCGGCGGCCGCGCTGCGTACTGCTTCGCCAGCGCGTCGCGCCGCGCGCGGAAGGCGCGCGCCGCCTCGTCCGCCTCGCGCGGCGTGGCAGCGATGCGGCCGAAGGTTTCGATCGCGCGCGCCACGTCATCCAGACTGCGCGGCTCGTTCACGAACACCGGTATGCCGAGCTTTTCCAGCTTGTCGTACTGCTGGTTGCGGTTGCCACTCTTCCACACGATGACCAGATCCGGCTTCAGCGCGACCACCGCCTCCATGTCCACCGAGGTGTAGCCGCCAACGCGCGGAATCGTCTTCGCCGCCTCCGGGTAGTCGCTGTACTGGGTTGCGCCGACCACCTTGCCGCCGGCGCCGGCGGCGAACAGCAGTTCGGTCACGTGCGGCGCCAGACTGACGATGCGCTGCGCCGGCGCGGCCAGCACCACGGTGCGGCCAGCGTCGTCGGTCAGCCGCAGTTCAGCCGCGACGGGCAGCGCCAGCGCGGCGAGCAGCAGGAAAAGTGCCTTCTTCATTCCGTCATCCTTCGATTCGATGTCCTGGTGCGGGCGCTCGTCTGACCGAACGAGCTCGGGCAATCAGCTCGCCGCGGTCAGAGGCTTCCAACAGAGCCCTCACCCACCTGTAGGAGCGGTCTTCCGACCGCGACAGCGCGGGGCGTACCTGCCGACGGTCGATCCACCGCTGACGTCGCGGTCAGAAGACCGCTCCTGTGGGGACGGCGCTCCTTATGTCGTCTATCGCCTGTTCCAGCCGCTGCCACTGCGCCTCGTCCTCCGGCAGACCGAAACGCAGCGCCGCCGGGGCGTCGAAATGGCGCAGCAGGATGCCGCGCCGGCAGAAGGCCTCGTTCAGCGCCGCGGCATCGGCGGTCAGCACGCGCTGGAAAAGCACGCAGCCGCTCACCGCGCCCCAGCCGGTCGTACGCAGCAGCGCTTCGAGCCGCGCCCCCTCGGTCGCCAGCCGCGCGCGCTGCTGCGCCTGCCAGTCGCGGTCTGCCAGCGCGCGCTGCGCCACCCAGCGTGATGGGCCGGCCACCGGCCACGGCCCGAGCCGCGCCGCCAGCGCGTCGCGCAACGACTGTTCGGCAAACATGAAGCCGACGCGCGCACCGGCCAGACCGAAGAACTTGCCGAGCGAGCGCAGCACGATCAGACCGGGCCGGCCAGCGTGATGCACCACGCTGGCTTCGGGCGTGGCGTCGATGAAGGCCTCGTCCACGATGAGCGTGCCGCCGCGCGCCGCCAGCCGCGCCTGCCAGTCCATCACCTGCGACGGCGGAAACAGCGTGCCGCAGGGGTTGTTCGGTTGCACCAGCAGCAGCACGTCGGTGTGGTCCACCGCCGCCTCGACCTCGGCCGGCGCGACCGCACGCACCGCGTGCCCGGCCTGCGTCCAGCCGTGCGGGTGTTCGCTGTAGGTCGGCGAAAGTATCGCCACCCGGCTGCGCGGGAACAGCGCGGGCAGCAGCTGGATCGCGGCCTGCGAGCCAGCCAGCGGCAGCAGCGCATCGCAGCCGTAATAGGCGGCGGCAGCGTCCTCCAGCCCGTCGCCGTCTTCCGGCAGGCGCTGCCACACGGATTGCGGCACCTGCGGCACCGGCCAGGGCTGCGGATTGATGCCGGTGGACAGGTCCATCCAGTCCTCAGGCGCGATGCCGTAGCGATCGGCGGCGACCCGCAGACGGCCACCGTGCAGCGGGCGGGCGGATGTCATGACAGATGCACTCCGAGGGCAAGCAGCAGCGCCACGGTGAGCCACAGGCGCAGCGCGCTGGCCACCAGCGTGACGGCGCGGTCGATATCGGCGGCGCCCGGCGCCGCACCCTCGCCCAGCGGCGGGCGCTGTTCGACCGCGCCGTGATAGACCGCTGCACCACCGAGCGACAGATGCAGCGCGCCGGCGCCAGCAGCCATTACCGGGCCGGCGTTCGGGCTGTCCCAGGCCGGTGCCTGCGCGCGCCAGCAGGCGAGCGCGCTGCGCGTCGCGCCGCACAGCGCATAGCTCAGCGCGGTCAGTCGCGCCGGCACGAAATTGAGCACGTCGTCGATGCGCGCCGCCGCCCAGCCGAAATAGCGCAGGCGCGGCGTGCGGTAGCCCCACATCGCGTCCAGCGTGTTGGCCAGCCGGAACAGCAGCGCGCCCGGCCCGCCCAGCAGCAGGAACCAGAACAGCGCACCGAACACCGCGTCGTTGCCGTTCTCCAGCACCGATTCGGTGGCAGCGCGCGCAACGCCGGCTTCGTCCAGCTGCGAGGTATCGCGGCTCACCATCCAGCCGACGCGGCGGCGCGCCTCGACCAGGTCGCCGGCGGCCAGCGGGCGCGACACGGCGTGCGCGTGCTCGCCCAGGCTGCGCGCGCCGAGGGCGAGATAGAGCAGCAGCAGGTCGGTTGCCACCTGCCAGGTCTGGCCCAGGCTGCGCAGCCAGATCGCCAGCAGCAACAGCGGCAGCACGGCCAGCGCCCACGCCAGCAGGCCGCTCAGCCGGGTCAGCGGATGGCCCTGACGTGCGACCACATTCATGCGCGCCTGCATCCAGCCGGCGAAGCGGCCGAAGCCGACCAGCGGATGCAGCCGGCGCGGCTCGCCGAAGCGGCGGTCGAGCATGACGCCGGCACAGGCGCACAGCGCCAGCACGACGAAGGGGTGCAGCGTATTCACGGCGCGCGCTCCGGCCACACGTTGTCGCCGATCAGCAGATCTTCCGGCAGCCGGCTGGCCCAGCCTTCGAGTTCGAGCATCGGCGCTTCGTAGAACGCATCGACGTGGCCGATGCACAGCACGGCCAGCGGTCGCGCGCCGTCCGGCATCTGCAGCAGCGCCGCCAGCTTCAGCGGGTCGAAGATGGACACCCAGCCCATGCCCAGCCCTTCGGCGCGCGCCGCCAGCCACATGTTCTGAATCGCGCAGGCGCAGGAAGCGACGTCCATGTCGGGCATCGTGCGGCGGCCGAACACGTGCTGCTCGCGTCCGCCGCACAGCGCGACCACCAGCAGTTCCCCGCTGTCGAGCACGCCCTCGACCTTGAGTCGCATGAACTCGTCCTCGCGCTCGCCGAGCGCACGCGCGGTGGCCAGCCTCTCCTCCTCGACCAGCCCGTGTATCGACCTGCGCAGCGCCGCGTCGGTGACGCGCACGAAACGCCAGGGCTGCATGTAGCCGACGCTGGGCGCGTGATGGGCTGCCCACAGCAGGCGACGCAGTACCGCCGGATCGACCGGGTCCGGCCTGAAATGGCGCATGTCGCGCCGCTCGGCGATGGCGCGATAGAGCGCGTCGCGGGCGTCGTCGGGGTAACGGTGGGCGTCGTTCGTTGCAGTCATGGTTCAGCGTCCGAACAGCGTGGCGACCGCGGCCGGAGCGGACGGGAAATAGAGGTGCAGGTAGCTCGCGGTGAGCCGGCCCCGACGATACACCGCCTCGCCGTCGCGGTCGTCCGGCGTGCGCGCACGCGCCAGCGGCGACAGCGGCGTGTCGGCGGTCGAATAGTGGAAGGTGTGGCCACGCAGCGCACCTTCCGGCAGCTCGACCTGCTGCAGGCCGAGCGCGGCCAGCCGCGTCTGCATGCGCACCGAGCCCGGCAGCAGGCCGGCGCCGGCGTGGCTGACGCCGGCCTTGTCGGTCAGCGTGTCGAACAGGCTCATCATGCCGCCGCACTCGGCCAGCAGCGGCCGGCCGGCGTCGACGTGGGCGCGCAGCGCGGCGTGCATCGCGGTATTGGCGGCCCAGCGTGCGGCGTGCAGTTCGGGGTAGCCGCCGGGCAGCCAGACGGCGTCGCAGGCGGGCAGCGCGGCGTCATTGAGCGGCGAGAACTCGACCAGTTCGGCGCCGAGTGCGCGCAGGCAGTCAAGGTTGGCCGGATAGATGAAACAGAAGGCGTCGTCGCGCGCCAGCGCGATGCGCACGCCGTCGAGCAGGCGCGGCGGCGGCGTGCGCTCGACCGGTGCGAACGCCACCGCCGGCGGCAGGTCGGCCGCGGTCGATGCGCCGAGCAGTTCGGCAGCGATGTCGAGCCGGGCGTCCAGCCCTTCGATCTCGGCCGCCGGCAGCAGGCCGAGGTGGCGCTCCGGCAGCGCGATGCGCTCGTCGCGCGGCAGGCCGCCGTACCAGGCGATGTCGGCCGGCAGGCTGTCGCGCAGCATGTCGATGTGGCGGGCCGAGCCGACGCGGTTGGCGATCACTGCCGTCAGGTTCACGCCGTCCCGGTAGTGCTTCAGGCCGTGCGCCAGCGCGCCGAAGGTCTGCGCCATCGCGCGCGCGTCGATCACCGCCAGCACCGGCAGATTGAAGCGACGCGCAATGTCTGCACTGGACGGGCTGCCGTCGTGCAGGCCCATGACCGACTCGACGAGGATGAGGTCGGCTTCGCCCGCCGCGTCGTACAGCCGCGCGGCGATGTCGGCGTCGCCGGTCATCCACAGGTCGACATTGCACACCGGCGCGCCACTGGCCAGCGCGTGGATCTGCGGATCGAGGAAGTCAGGCCCGCACTTGAACACGCGCACGCGGCGACCGCGCGAACGGTGCAGCCGTGCCAGTGCGGCGACCACCGTGGTCTTGCCCTGACCGGACGCGGGCGCCGCCACCATCAGCGCCGGGCAGTGCCGGACGGCGGAAGACACGCTCACCACTCCAGCCCGGGCATCGCCTTCACGCCGGCCTTGAAGGCGTGCTTCACCATGGTCATGTCAGTCACCGTGTCAGCCGCCTCGACCAGTTCCGGCGGCGCGGCACGGCCGGTCACGATGACGTGCTGCATGGTCGGACGTGCGGCGAGGTCGGCGAGGACGTTGGCGACGTCGAGATAGTGGTACTTCAGCGCGATATTCAGTTCGTCCAGCACCACCAGGCCGATGGCCGGATCGCGCAGGAAGGCGCGCGCCTGCTCCCAGGCCGCTTCGGCAGTGGCGACGTCGCGCGCGCGGTTCTGTGTTTCCCAGGTGAAGCCCTCGCCCGACACATGCCACTGCACGTCCGGCTGACGGCGATAGAAGGCTTCCTCGCCGGTGTCGGAACGCCCCTTGATGAACTGCACCACGCCCACCTTCATGCCGTGGCCGAGCGCGCGCGCGACCACACCGAAGGCGGCGCTGGACTTGCCCTTGCCGGTGCCGGTATTCACCACCAGCACACCGCGCTCGACCTGCGCCGCGGCAATGGCCTGGTCCACCACGTCCTTCTTGCGCTTCATGCGTGCTTCATGGCGTTCGTCAAGATCGCTCATCACATCCTCCACTCATTCTGTCCTCACGCCGGCACGAAGTAGCGCCGGCCATCGTCGCGCAATTCCTTCAGCGGATGGCAGAAGGCGCGCGACAGCACCTCCGCCTGCAGTACCTCGTCGACCGGCCCGCATACCCATTCGCCGCCGCCGGTCAGCAGCAGCGCGCGGTCGGCGAAGCGCAGCACCTGGTTCAGGTCGTGCAGCACCGCCACGACTGCCCGCCCTTCGTCGCGCGCAAGTCGTGCGAACAGCTCGAGCGTTTCGATCTGGTAGTCGAGATCGAGGTGGGTGACCGGTTCGTCCAGCAGACAGACCGGCGCCTGCTGCGCCAGCAGCGCGGCGATCGCCACGCGCTGCCGCTCGCCGCCGGACAGCGTGCGCACCTCGCGCAGTTCGAAGCCGCGCAGCGACACCGCCGCCAGCGCGGCCAACGCGATATCGACATCGGCGTCGCTCTCGTCGGCCCAGCGGCCGATGTGCGGATGCCGGCCGACCAGCACGGTGTCGAGCACGGTGGAGGCGAAGTGGTCCTCCTGCGACTGCGCCAGCAGCGCCCGCCGCTTCGCCAGATCGCGCGCCGGCCAGTCGGCGAGCGCGCGGCCGGCCAGCGTCAGCGTGCCGGCGGCAGGCGGACGCAGCCCGGCCAGCGTGGTGAGCAGCGTCGACTTGCCGATGCCGTTACGGCCGACGATGGCCAGCAGTTCGCCCGGTCGCACGTCGAGGTCGAGCCCGGTGCACAGCGCGCGCCCGGCCACCGACACATCGAGTTCGCGAGCGCGCAGGATGGCGTTATCGCTCATCGGTGGCGGTTCAGCAGGAACAGGAACACCGGCACGCCGAGCAGCGCGGTCAGCACGCCGACCGGTAGCTGGGCCGGCGCGATGACGGTGCGCGCCGCGGTGTCGGCCAGCAGCAGCAGCGTGGCGCCGGCCAGCGCACTGGCCGGCAGCAGCAGGCGCTGGTCGTTGCCGAAAGCGAGCCGGATCAGGTGTGGCACGACCAGACCCACGAAGCCGACCGAACCGACCGTGGTGACCGCGATCGCGGTCAGCGCCGACGCCAGCAGATAGACGACCAGACGCAGACGCGCCACCGGCACGCCCAGCACCTGGGCCGTGCCATCGCCGCGCGCCAGCAGGTTGAGGTCGCGCGCCAGCGGCGCACAGGCGACCAGCCCGGCCAGCAAGGCGGCAACCGCGACGCCGGGACGGCTGGCCGTACTGGCGTCGCCCATCAGCCAGAACAGCATGCCGCGCAGCGATTGTTCGCTCGCCACCGCGAGGATGAAAGACACCGCTGCGCCACAGCCGGCCGATACGATGACGCCGGTCAGCAGCAGACGGGTCGGCGTGCGGCTGCCCTCGCCGTGCGCCAGACCGAACACCAGCGCCATTGCCGCCAGCGCACCGGCAAAGGCGGACAGTTCGAGCAGCATGCCGGCGGCGCCGACCAGCATGGCCAGCAGCGCACCCACCGCAGCGCCGCCGGAAATGCCCAGCACATAGGGATCGGCCAACGGATTGCGCAGCAGCACCTGCATCAGCGCGCCGGCCAGCGCCAGCAGACCGCCGCAGGCGGCGGCGGCCAGTGCGCGCGGCAGGCGCAGCGAGCGCACGATGTCGCCCGCCATGCCGGCGTCGCCACCGGTGGCGATCTGCCACAGCTCGGCCGCGCTCACCGCCACGCTGCCCACCGCCAGCGCCAACGCGAAGGCCGCGCCCAGCGCCAGCAGCAGCGCCGGCAGCACCCAGACACGGCGCCGCTGCGCGCGCAGTGCGACAGGCGACGGCAGGGTGGTGGCGGGCGGGTGGCTGCTCATCGCGTGAGTTTACCGGTCAGCTCGGCCGCGTTCAGAACTGCGGCGTGTAGCGCAAGCCGGCGAACACGCTGCTGCCGGCCGTGTTGTAGCCGAACACGGTGGTGTAGTCCTTGTCGGTCACGTTGTTCACGCGCGCTTCAAGTGCCACCTCGGGTGACAGCTTCCAGACGGCGAACAGGTTCAGCAGCGTGTAACCGCCGAGCCGGCGCGTTTCGTCGGCGTTCGAGTAGCGGTCACCGGTGGTCTGGATCTCGATGCCGACGCGGCCGCGCGTCATGTGCTGGATGACGCGCAGCTGGCCGGTCTGCACCGCGCGCCGTTGCAGGCGGTCGCCGCTGTCCTGGTCGGTCGCATCGAGCAGGTCGACCGAACCCTGCAGCTCGGTGTGGCCGAACAGATAGGTCGATCCGTCGAAGGTCATGCCGCGCAGACGCGCCTCGCCGACGTTGCGCGCCTCCGACACGCCGGGCGACACGGTGACCGTGTTGATCAGGTTACGCACCTTGTTGTCGTAGACGGTCAACGCCGCGCGCGAGCCCTTGCGCTGCCACACCACGCCCGCCTCCTTGTTGCGCGACGACTCCGGCGCCAGATCCGGATTGCCGAAGCCCGGGAAGAACAGCTGGTTGAAGGTGGGCAGGCGGAAAGCCGTGCCATAGCCGCCATGCAGCCGCCATTCATCGGTCAGCCGATAGCCATAGGCCACGTTGCCGGTGGTCTTGTGCTGCGAGCTGGTGCTGTAGCGGTCGTGGCGGGTATTCAGCTGCAGGCTGTGGCGGTCGATGGCGCCGGACCAGCCGAGCTGCAGCGAATCGATCTTGCGTTCGGTATCGATGTTCACCGCGGTCGGCGTGGTCGACAGCACGTCCTGCTCCAGCCGCTCGACGCTACCGAACAGCGCACCCAAAGGCAGCTTCACGCGTGCCTCCAGCGCGTGGCTGTACTGCTCGGTGCGGAAGTGATTGCCGAGCGGCGAAGTCCGCGCGTAGCTGATGAAATCCTCGACCGAGCGGCCGCTGCGCAGCGTGGTCGACACGGCATCGTTCCAAGCGTGGGTCAGATACACGGTCGCGCTGTCGTTGTCGAAATCATTGCGTGTGTTCGGGAAGCTCAGGCCAGAATCGAATTCGTTGTAACCCTTGCTGGCCAGCGCGCTGACGCCGATCTCGGTGCCGGCGTGCGGCGTGAAGCTCAGGCTGCCGCTGAAGTTCTGGTTCAGGTAGCCGTCGCGGTCCGGGTTGTGGGCGCGCCGCGCCACCGATACGCCTTCATTGATGCGCGGACTGGTCGAACTGAAGCCGCGGCTGCTGCTGACGCCGGCGCCCAGCGCGAAGCGCCAGCGACCGTCGCCGCCGCGCACGCTGGCGCTGCCCTCGGAGCTGCCGTAACTGCCGCCGCCGGCGAATACCTCGCCCTGCAGGCCGTCGTCGCCACGGCGAGTGAAGATCTGGATCACGCCACCGATCGCGTCGGCGCCGAACACCGCGGAGGCCGGACCGCGCAACACTTCGATGCGCTCGATCTGCGACAGCGGCAGGTATTGCAGCGCGGCGGTGCCGCTGGAACCGGAGCCGACGCGCACGCCGTCGATCAGCACCACGGTCTGGCGAGAGTCGCTGCCGCGGATGAAGTAATCGACGCTGGCGCCAGCGCCACCGTTGCCGCTCATCTGGACACCCGGCTGGCGCGCCAGCAGTTCGGTCAGCGTGGACTGCCCGGCCGCCTCGATCTGTTCGCGATCGATGACACTGACGTCGGACAAAGTGTCCGACACGCGCTGCTCGACGCGGGTTGCGGTGACGACGACCGGCTCCAGCACGTGCGTCTGGGCGGAAACGGAGGAGGAAAGAAGGCCGGCGCCGGCAAGCAGCGCGGCGACCGTGGTACGGCTGTGCATTGTTATGTGCTCCCTGCAGCCATCGCCCGTCCCCGAACGACGGCAGTCTCATGAAGTCATGGCACAGGGGACAACAACGCAGGCAGCCTGCAGCGGGCCGCATCCGTCGCGATGCCGCACCCCGGGCATGACCGCTCGTGCATCCGTGGCCGGTATCCGGGCTCGCAGCTGCGACGACCGGCGGAGTGCCGCGTGTCGCGATGCACGGCCTTCCCAGGCGCGAGGCCCAGTGGCATGAACGTGCATCGAATCTGCTTACCGTTGCGGGGGCAGCGCAGGCCTTGCGAGCGGGGCTCGCTCACCTGCTTCCCGTTTAACCCTGTGCCGCGGCACAGGGCACCTCGAACGCAGTGCCGCCGCAGCGGCACCGGCGCGCACGATACCACCGGGCGGCGGAAGGCCCAAACCGTCGGGCGGTGCGGCGTCCGGTATCGAGATCCAGAGCAGGTTTCGGCCGCATCGCGGCCAGGGCCGCTCCCACAAGAGGTGTCCGATTCGCGGACTGAACCAGGGCGGGGTTCTGTGGGAGGGGTCTTCTGACCCCGACAGCAGCCTGCATCGAAGCCTGCGGACCGCGACGGCCACGGCCACTCCCACAGAAGTCAGGCACGCCAACGCTGAAGACGGCGCGTCCCGACCTTGGGAGCGTTCAGCGGAATCCGCACATCCGGTCGATGTCGATCTCCGCTTCGATGCAGTCGGCCAGCCGGTCGAGGCTGGTTTCGCGCAGCGCCTGCAGGTCGAGTGGCTCGGCCGCTTCGAGGCCGGCCCAGGCGAGCAGTGCGGCGCAGGCTTGGGGCGCATCGAACAGGCCGTGCAGATAGGTCGCCATCAACTGACCGTCGACCGAGCGCGCGCCGTCCGGGCCATGCGCCAGTTCGACCGCCGGCCGCGCCAGCGCCGGGCCTGTGCTCACGCCCATATGGATTTCGTAGCCGCGCACCGGCTCGCCGCCCGGCTGCAACCGGCCCTCGACGACGCGCAGCTGCTTTTCCGCCTCCAGCGTGGTGTCGTAGTCGAACAGGCCGAGCCCGGCGACGCTGCCCGGTGCGCCTTCCAGTCCCTGCGGATCGTGCAGCGTGCGACCCATCATCTGCATGCCGCCACAGATGCCGAGCAGGCGACCACCGTAGCGCAGGTGGCGGACGATCTGCGCGTCCCAGCCGTGCGCGCGCAAGGCGGCGAGGTCGCCCTGCACGCTCTTGCTGCCGGGCAGGATGACGAGGTCGCAGGCCGGCAGCGGTCGGTCCAGCGGCACGAACATCAGATCGACCTGCGGATGCGCGCGCAGTGCGTCGAAATCGGTGTGATTGCTGATGCGCGGAAACACCGGAACCGCGACGCGCAGCCGCGCCGCCTCACCCGCCGCGGTCTGCTGCGTCTGTATCGCGTCCTCGGCGTCGAGGTGCAGACCTTTCAGCATTGGCAGCACGCCGAACACCGGCAGACCGGTGCGCCGCTCCAGCCAGTCTTCGCCCGAACGCAGCAGCGCGCGGTCGCCGCGGAAGCGGTTGATGACGAAGCCGCGCACCAGCGCACGCTCCTCATCGGACAGACAGTCCAGCGTGCCGACCAGATGGGCGAACACGCCGCCACGGTCGATGTCGGCGACGATGACCACCGGACAGCGGTTGGGCAGCGCGAAACCCATGTTGGCGATGTCGCGGTCGCGCAGATTGATTTCCGCCGGACTGCCCGCGCCCTCGACCACGACGAAGTCGTACTGCGCGGTCAGCCGCCGCCAGGACTGCATCACCGCGTCCATCGCGACCCGCTTGTAGTCGTGGTAGGCGCGCGCTTCCATGTTTGCCAGTGCGCGGCCATGCACGATCACCTGGGCGCCGGTGTCGGAGTTGGGCTTCAGCAGCACCGGGTTCATGTCGGTGTGCGGCGCCAGCCCGCAGGCCTGGGCCTGCAGCGCCTGGGCGCGGCCGATCTCGCCGCCGTCGGCGGTGACCGCACTGTTCAGCGCCATGTTCTGCGGCTTGAACGGCGCCACGCGCACACCGCGCCGGTGCAGGCTGCGGCACAGGCCTGCGGCGACAGTGCTCTTGCCGGCGTCCGACGTGGTGCCCTGGATCATCAGCGCGTGCGGCGCAGCGCCGTTCACGGATGTGCTCCCAGCTTGTCGCGCAGCTGCGCGGCGGCGCGCTCGCTCGCCACCAGCACCAGCTTCATCATTGCCCGTGTGGCGCCGACGAAGAGCTTGCGCAGCGTGCGTTCGTCCAGCGTTTCGAAATCGATTTCGGCGAGGATGACCGCCGGCGCCGACTGCCCCTTGAAGCGGTACACCGATTCGATCAGCACCTCACCGCCGGAATACTCCGGCTGGCCGAGCAGGTCGTACTGGCCGGTGAAGCTGCGCAACGCGTTGGCGCCGAGCCGGTCGTGACGCAGCAGTTCCGACTGTTCGCGGCCGCGCCAGCTGATGATGGCGACGTCCTGCGCATGAAAGCCGGCGGCGAAGCACAGGCGTATCGCCTCCTTCACGCGGGTGGTCAGCGGATGGGCGGTGTCGTAGGCGAGCAGCTCGACCTCATCCGCCTCGAACGGCGATGCCGCCTCGATATGCTCGGCGGCCGGCAGCAGCGCCTGCAGCATGCGCACCACCGGTCGCGGGCTGCGGAAATTGCTGTGCGCGCGCAGCGTCACCCAGCCCGGCAACTCGATCGGCGGGCGCGCATACAGGTTCTGCATCGGATCTTCGAGCCAGATGCGACGCGCGTCGTCGTCGGCGTGGCGCCACAGCTGCTGCGCCCAGTCGGCGGAAAAGTCCTGACCTTCGTCGACGATGACGGAATCGAAGCGCAGGTCGTCCGGCACCTCAAGCTCGCCGGCGCGCGCGATGAGCGCGTCGAAGGCATCCGGCTTGGCGTAATCGGGCCGCTCGCCGTGCGCGGCGAGCACGCGTTCGCACAGGTGGTGGAAGGTGCAGGCCAGGCCGCCTTCCGGCGCGATGTGCGCGAGATGGTCGGCCAGCGGGCGGTTGAAACAGACGTAGAGCGGGCGGCGGCCGGCCGCGATGGCGGCGCTGTACTCGGCCAGCGCCAGCTGGGTCTTGCCGGAACCGGCGGTGCCGACCACACGCAGCCGGTAGGGGTCGAAGTCGAGCGCGCGCGCCCACTGCGACAGGCCGCCGGCAACGCGGGTGATGCGCTCGCGCGCGATGCCCAGCCGCGCGGCAACGTCCGGCTCCAGCTTGATCTCGTCGCGCAGGAAGCGGTGCACCTCGGGCGCGTGTCCGCTGTGTTCGCCCGGCGGCAGGATGGCGCGGATGCGCGGTATCAGCTGATCGCGCACCGCGGCGTCGACAATGCGCTCAGGCTCGATGCCGGCGGTATGCGCCTGGCGCACGAAGTAGTCCGGGCAGTACAGCAGGTACTCGATGCGCGGCACGGGGCCGCCGAGCCGCGCGGCCAGCCGTGCCTGCAGCGCGGTGCGCGAGCGCGCGATGCCGACCGCGACATTGCGGTCGCGACCGCGCCGGCGCGAACTGAGACCGTGCGGGCCCTCTTCGAGGAAGCCGCTGCGCTGTTCGATGGCCAGCAGCTCGCCGGCGGCATTCACAACGACGAAGTCGATGTCGCCGTAGATCGAGAAGCCGCCCTCGTCCAGCCGCGTCCAGTGCACACCGTGATAGACGGTGTAGGCGGCCGGCAAGCCACGCTCGAGCAGCGCCAGCGTCGCCAGCTCGCGTTCAGCCGCGCCGCCGGCCTCGCCCGCCGCGAGTTCTCGCCAGCCGTCGGGAATGACTTTCGCCACTGCAGGATCCTGATTTGGAAAGCCGCGAGCTTACACGGCCAGCGGGCTGTTCTTATCCACAACATCTGTGGACAAGATGCAGTGCGTCGTCGCGACACCCGCGCCAGCTGAGGGTGTCAATAGGGTTGCCTCATTTTTGGGCAGGTACGTCAAAGCCGGGGGATTCACCTCCGGCTGCGTCGCGCACCGATGACCATGACATGGATCGCGGCAGACCGCGTTGCGTCATCCACAGCATCTGTGGACAAACTTGTTAGCGAAAGATGTATAGACGCCGCAATCGCGCGCGGGAGGCCGGTGTCAACGGTGTTGCCTATTTATTGGGCAGCGGTGACGAAATAGTTTTCGCGCGATGTCGCGCTACGTCGTGCGGGCGGACCGGCGGGCGACGCCTTGCTTCCGGCACGTCCTCTAATCAGGGCCGCGCGCACCGAGCAGTTCGTCGTGGTTCTCGGCCACCATTTCCTCGTAGCCGGTGAGCGGGTCGATCTCGCGGCGGATTTCCCAACCGCTGGCGATGCCGAGCACCAGTTCCATCGTCGTGCGCACGATGCTGCCGGCAAGCAGATGACCGCCGGTCACCTGTCCGTGCGCGTCGGCCACCGACAGGTGCAGATGTACGCCGTGCGCGCTGAGGGTGCCGGACAGCGTGAGCAGTTCGCTGTCGCCGTCGATCACCGTCGGCGTATCCCGCCCGGCCAGCCGCAGCATGGCCGGCGACAGGCTGCCGACCGCCGACAGCACGAAGGCGGCGCCGAGGTCCTGCCGCTTCGCCCATTGTTCAAGACTGCGCCGCAGGTCGTCGCCCGGGCGCAGGCGCTCGATGTGTACGGTCATCATTCCAGCGCTCCTCAGCCGAAGGGCCGCACGCCGATCAGCGCGCCGTGCAGCCAGAACGCGAACACGGTCCAGCCGGCAACCCCGGCCAGCACCACCTTCAGGTCGCCGGCCGCCGAGCCGGGCGGCACCGGCAAATGTGCCTCGCGCCGACGCAGCAGCGTGAAGGACAGCACCGCCCACACGAGGAAGCTGCCGAACATGAGCAGGTCGGCCAGCGTGCCATTGGCCAGCAGATGGGCGAAGGCCCAGATCTTCACCGACGCAGCCAGCGGCTGGCGCAGCCGGGCAGCGATGCGCGAACCCGGCAGCAGCGAAGCCGCCAGCAGCACGAACGAAGGCAGCATCAACAGCGCAGCGGCGTGGCGCGACCACACCGGCGGTATCCACAGCCACAGCGGCTCCGCCCGCGCTTCGCCATAGCCCCAGATCAGCAGCACCAGGCCAACGAGCGAAGCGCCCGAATGCAGCAGGCGCCAGCGCATCGCGCCGTGGCGCGCAATCACCTGCTCGCGCAGGCCGGGCGCCACCAGCCGCAATGAGTGCACACCGATCACCAGCACCAGTCCCGCGATCAACCCGATCATGTCCGTCCTCCTCGACCAGACGCGAGGGTAACCGAAGCGCGCCTGCCGGATTTGTCCTACACGCGCCCACCGCGACGGATGACAGGCGCACACTCGGCCGCTGCCCATACTGGGTTCGTGTCATGCAGACGGAGATACCCATCATGACTGGTCGCTTGCTGCTGTCGGCACTGGCCGGCGCACTGACCGTGATCGCCCTGCTCGCCGCCTATGAACTGGGGCGCACCGGACGTATCGACGCGTCACCGTCGGGTGCCGCCGTCGCGCTGTCGTCGCTGGACGGCCGCGAAGTGTTCGACACCGAGGGCGCGACCGTGGGCGTGGTGGAACAGACCATCTCGGCCCGCCACGGCGAACGCTCCGCCCGTTACGCCATGGTGCGCATCTCGCGCGGCAGTGACGCGGGTCTGCGTCTGGCGGTACCGGATTACCGGCTGCAGCCGGTCGAGGACGGACTGATGCTGACGCTGGACGTCGATGAAGAGGGCGACTTCCAGCCGACGGTTGCGCAGCTGCGCAACCGCACCTGAATCCCACACTGAACGACAGGAGACGACGATGAACAGACTGATCACCCTGATGCTGATGTGCGCTGGCCTCGCGCTGGCAGGCTGCAACACGATCGCAGGCGCCGGCAAGGACATCGAATCCGGCGGCGAGAAGGTCCAGGACACCGCCCGCGACGTCCAGCAAAAGATGTAGTCCTGCTGTTGATGCTGTTGAAGTAGCTGCTCCGTTTCACTCCTCCTTGCGCTCGCCCGGTCCGCTCGCGGAACCGGGCGTTTTTTTGACGCGCGGTCAGCGGAGAGGGCGGGTGGCGGTCGGTGCGACGCCGGACTCCTGGTACTCGACGTCGCCGTCCTTCGCCCACACCCAGTGCGGCTCGCCGGCCGGCGCTTCGTAAATGGCACCCGCCGGCACCGCCACCACGGCGGTCTCGTCGACGCGCTCACCGAAGCCGACGTACAGCGTACCGCTCAGCACTGTCGTGTAGCGGGTGTCCGGATGGGTATGCGGCGGAAAGCGACCGCCCGCCGCCAGGCGCACGCGCAGCAGGTAGGGGCCGGTGCCGTGTTCCGAACCGACCAGCCAGGCGGCCTTCAGCGCCGGAACCGTCGGCGGGCTGAACCAGGTGGCCTGCTCCGGCCGCAGCGGTTGGGGCGGGGTCTGTGCCGCGACCGCGCCACTCAGCAGGGCAACGGTCAGCGCGATCATCGCTCCATGCATCGATGGCTCCTTACTGCTGCGCGCGATCGGTGCGCAGCGGCGTATGGACGTTGTGCCGCGCGCGCTCGTTCTCGGCCGCATCAAGTGCCGCGGCCGCCAGCCGGCGGCCATAGTCGATCAGCGACGCAGCCAGATGGAATTCGTGAAACTGGCAGGTGTTCTTCGGCACGCTGATGACGACGTCCGGCCAGAACACCGCGAGGTGCTGGCGGGTGATCGCGGCCTGCATGGTTTCCAGCGAACGCATGAGCACGTCGGACATCGCCAGACCGGTCTCGACCGGCTTGGCGTCGCCGTTGCCGCCCGGCAGATAGCCGCGCAGCCGCGCCAGCAGCCCGGGAGACACTTCGGCCGGCAGCTTCTGCAGCGGCGGCGGCTCGACCGATTCGCCATTCAGGTCGACCACGACGGTGAGATCGGTCAGCGTGCGCTGGGTCGGCGCCACCGGCACCGGATTGAGCAGGCCGCCATCGACCAGCGTGCGGCCGCGGTAGGCGTGCGGCGTGAAGATGGACGGCACGGCGAACGAGGCACGCATCGCTTCGAACAGCGGGCCGTCGGTGAACCACACTTCACGCCCGCGTTCGATATCGACCGCCACCGCGGTGTAGTCCAGCGGCAGGGTTTCGATGTCGCAGTCGCCGATCAGCTCGCGCAGCCTTGTCATCAGCACCGTGCCACGGATCAGGCCGCCGCCGGAGAAGGTCCAGTCGAGCAGGCGGAACACGTCGGACTGGGCAAGGCCGGTCACCCACTGTTCGTAGGCGTCCAGCCCGCCGGCGGCATGGACGCCACCGACCACCGCGCCCATCGACGAACCGGAAATGGCGCGGATGTCGTAGCCACGGGCCAGCAGTTCGCGGATGACGCCGATGTGCGCGAGGCCGCGGGCGCCACCGGAACCGAGCACGAGGGATACGGTTTTCTTCAGTTCGCTCATCGGCCGCAGTGTAGCGCCGCGCGGCTCACCGGCTACGCGGACTTGCCGGCGATATCGAGGCAGGTCAGATGCAGCCGCAGGTCGAACTCGTACTGGTGGTAGCGCGGCTCCATGTGCTCGCACAATGCGTAGAAGCTCTTGTCGTGCTCGCGCACCTTGAGGTGGGCCAGTTCATGCACGACGATCATCTTCAGGAATTCCGGCGCGCAGTCGCGGAACAGCGTGGCGACGCGGATTTCGCGCTTGCTCTTGAGCTTCGCACCCTGCACCCGCGAAATCGTGGTCTGCGTGCCGAGCGCCTTCGCCACCAGTCCGAGGCCGCTGTCGTAAGCGACCTTGGCGACCGGCGGCGCGGTGCGCAGGTGGCGGTTCTTCAGTTCGAGCACGTAGTCGTAAAGCGCGGAGTCGCTGCGTACGTCGTGACGCTCCGGGTAGCGCACGCGCAGGGTTTCGGCCAGCCGGTCCTGCTCGATCAGCGTACGCACCTGGTCCTGGATGTGAGCCGGATAGGCCGACAGGTACTTCAATGTCGTCATCAGGCGACCTGGTTGGCCGCGGTGCGCGGGCGCTCGGCCGCCAGCACGCGCTCGGCGTCGAGCGACGAGATGGCGATGCGGGTGTCGGCCGGTATCGCACCGGCCAGCTGCAGCGCCATGTAACGGCCGCAGCACACGCGCAGGAAGGAGGTGAAGTTGGCCGGCAGCAGGTGGGCGCCGTCGCCACCGCCCGCCTCGGCCAGTTCGTCGTACAGCTTGGAGATCAGGCGCGGCAGCGTCAGGCCGTCGCGTGCGCCGATCTCTTCGAGTACGTCCCAAAACTGGTTCTCCAGCCGGATGCTGGTGGCGACGCCACGCAGCCGCAGCGAACGGCTGCGCATCACATAAAGTTCGGGGTCGGCGCGGATGAAGATCTGGCACATGGGTGACACCTCCTGCGCCTATTGTAGACAGCGCAGCGGAACGCATGCGCCCCGCTGCGCTGTGGGCTTACTCGATGCGCGTGCCGAGCACCGCGAGGAACTGTGAAATCCACGCCGGGTGCGCCGGCCAGGCGGGTGCGGTGACGAGGTTGCGATCAGTCACCGCACCATCGACAGCGATGTCGGCGTAGCGGCCACCCGCCAGTTCGACCTCGGCGCGGCAGGCCGGGTAGGCCGAACACAGGCGGCCCTCGAGTACCTTGGCGCCGGCCAGCAGCTGGGCGCCGTGGCAGATCGCGGCGATCGGTTTGTCGGCCAGTGCGAAGTGACGGACGATGGCCAGCACCTTGTCGTCCATGCGCAGGTATTCAGGCGCACGGCCACCCGGGATGACCAGCGCGTCGTAGTCCTCGGCCTTCACCGTATCGAACGTGGCGTTCAGCGTGAAGTTGTGGCCGCGCTTCTCGGAATAGGTCTGCTGACCTTCGAAATCGTGAATGGCGGTGGCGATCTGGTCGCCCGCCTTCTTGTCAGGGCACACCGCATGCACGGTGTGACCCACGGCCAGCAGTGCCTGGAAGGGCACCATGATTTCGTAGTCCTCGACGAAATCGCCGGCCAGCAACAGGATTTTCTTCGCCTTCATGTCCGTCCTCCTCGCGTGAAGCGCGCAACGCGCGCAGGTCGCTAACGTGCTACGGACGGCAGGGCACGGGGTGGTATTCCGTTAACACATGAGAGGCGGCGGGCAATGTCTGATCGCCGGCCGTGTCGGGGTCAGAAGACCCCTCCCACAGAAACCCGGCTCTGGCTCCGGGCAGGGATTGCGCGCGCTCCCCTGTGGGAGCGGCCTTGGCCGCGACGCGGCCGCAGCACTCCCAGGGCTTCGATTCAGGCTGCTGTCGGGGTCAGAGGACCCCTCCCCCAGAGTCCCAGGCCGGGGCTCCGGCAGCGCCTCAGTCCTTGAACGCCTCGACCGGGATGTTGATCACCACCGTGTCGCCGATGCCCGGCAGGTACTTGGTCATGCCGAATTCCGAACGCTTCAGGGTGGTCGAGATGTCGGCACCGCACAGCGCCTTCTTGTTGATCGGATGGGTGCCGCAGGCGAAGCCCTTGACGTCCAGACGCACCGGCCGGGTCACGCCGAGCAGCGTGAAATCGCCCTCTGCACCGACCAGCTTGTCGCCTTCGTACATCAGCTTCGTCGACTTGAAAGTCATGTTCGGAAACTTCTCGACGTTGAAGAAATCCTCGCCGCGCATGTGCTTGTCCCAGGCTTCGAGGCCCATGTCGACCGAAGCGCTGTCGATCGTGACCTCGATGCTGCCGCTCTTCTGCGCCGGCACCAGCATGATCTTGCCGGTCACGTTGTTGAAACGGCCGCGCTGCGTCGAGAAGCCGAGGTGGTTGACCTCGAACACCGGAAAGGTGTGGCGGCTGTCGATGGTGAAGCTATCGGCGGCCATCGCGCCGGCGGTCATGGACAGGCCGGCGAATGCGCCGAACAGGGCAACAGCAATCTTCTTCATGCAGGAACTCCTTCTTATTGATGTACGGGCGCGCAGCAGTCGGGCGCGTCCGGGGGATTACTTGCCGGCGACAGCGAGCCGGAAGCGGATCTGCACCTCATCGGCGACCACCGAGGTGTCACCCCAGGCGCCGGTGCCGACGCCGTAGTCAAGGCGCTTGAGCGGGAAACTGCCCTCGAGCACCGCACCGGCACCCTCCGGTTTCAGCGTGAAGGGCGCGGCCACCTCTCGCGTCTTGCCCTTGATACTCATCTGGCCGCGCACTTCGAACCTGTTGTTGCCCAGCGGCTTGACCGAGGTGGACACGAAGCGTGCCGTCGGAAACTGCTTCACGTCGAACCAGTTCTTGCCCTTCACCTCGTCGTTGGCTTCCGGGCCACCGGCATCAATGGACGCCAGTTCGATGTCCAGCGTGGCCTTCCCGGCCTCGGGTTTGGTCGGATCGAAATCAAGCGTGGCGGCAAACTTGCGGAAGGTGCCGTCGACCGACACCCCCATCTGCTGCGACACGAAGGCCAGCGAACTTTTCTCGGGCAGCACACGGCTGTAGGTGCCGGCCGCCAGCGCCGGCAAGGCCAGCGCCAGACCCGCAGCGATCACGGTCGACCGGCACACGGCCGTGAAATTCGGGAAGGTCATGAGCTCTCCATATAAGTCGCACACCGTTGTTGATGCGCGATGACGGGAAAAATTCCGCGGCGGCAGTCAGCCCTCGCGTGCGGCAAGCCGGCTTTCAAGATCGGCAACGCGCGCTTCCAGCGCCTCGAGCTGGGCGCGGGTGCGGGCCAGCACCTCTTTCTGCACGTCGAATTCCTCGCGCGTAACCAGATCAAGGCGGGAAAACATCGCGCTGGCCATCGCCTTGGCGTTCTTTTCCAGATCGCGGGCCGGGCTGGCGGCGATCAGTTCGGAAAAACGGCTGGACAGCTCTTCGAGCATCTTGGGATTGAGCATGGCGACCTCCTGCAGTTAGGGATTCAACGCAGCGCCCCGGCGGGACGCCGACGCGACGTGCGCTCGCCGCGCATTGTGCCGGCAAGCAGCAGCCGGCGCGACCATCGCGGCGGCGTCATTCATGACATCGCGGTGCATTTCCGGGCATGCGGGCACCGAATTCGCGCACGGAATGTAAGGCCATGTATTCACGCACCGACTTGGTGCGAGTCGGATTTGGCGCGCGTGAACTTGGGGCAAGGCCGTTGCATGGATCACGGCGCCGCTGTGGGACACGATCACAAATCATTGAAATAATTGATGTTTGCTTGCTGGCACGGTCCGTGCAATGGAGGCTGAGCAGTTTTCCCTAACATCAAGGAGTGAACACTCATGCAAAAGACTCTGATCGCCGCCGCCCTCGCCAGCGCGCTGGCCGTACCCGCCTTCTCCGTCCATGCCGAAGAGCCGGCCAGCCCGCACACCTTCACCGGCAACGTCGGTCTGTTCAGCCAGTACGTGTTCCGCGGCATCAGCCAGACCAATGAAGACATCGCACTGCAGGGCGGCTTCGACTACTCGCATGCCAGCGGCTTCTACATCGGTACCTGGGCTTCGAACATTTCGTGGCTCAAGGATGCACCGGCGGGTGTGGATCCGGCCTACTCCAGCTCCAGCATGGAAATCGACGTCTACGGTGGCTACAAGTTCGCAGTGACCGAAGACATCGGCATGGACGTCGGTATCCTGCAGTACATCTATCCGGGCGATCGCAACCCCGGCATAACCAAGGCCGACACGACCGAAGTCTATGTTGCGGCCAGCTGGAAGTTCCTGTCGGCCAAGTACTCGTACAGCCTCGGCGACACCTTCGGCGTGAACAACGCGGACGGCACGTGGTATCTGGACCTGCAGGCCAACTACCCGATCACCGACGCGCTGACGCTTAACCTGCACTACGGCATCCAGGAATTCGATGGCTCGAACGCTGGCGTCAAGAACGACTCCTTCGCCTCGTACGAAGACTGGAAGATCGGCCTGTCCTACGCGCTGCCGCAGAGCTTCACCGTCGGCGCCTTCTATACCGACACCAGCATGAACAGCACGGAAAAGGCCTTCTACACCAATCTGAAGGGCAAGTACCTCGGCGACGACCAGTACGTCGTATTCGTTTCCAAGACCTTCTGATTCACACAAACGCTTCGCGGCATCTGCCAGGGGAATGTCATGAAACTAGTCACTGCCATCATCAAGCCGTTCAAGCTTGACGAAGTGCGTGAGGCGCTGTCCGCCATCGGCGTGCAGGGCATCACCGTCACCGAGGTCAAGGGTTTCGGTCGTCAGAAAGGCCACACCGAGCTGTATCGCGGTGCCGAGTACGTCGTCGATTTCCTGCCGAAGGTGAAGATCGAAGCGGCGATCAGCGACGAGCTGGTCGATAGCGTCGTCGAAGCCATCGAAAAATCCGCCAGCACCGGCAAAATCGGCGACGGCAAGATTTTCGTATTCGATCTCGAACAAGTCGTCCGCATCCGCACCGGTGAAACCGGCGTCGATGCGCTTTAAGGGAGAACGGGAGATGAAGCGCTTTTTGAGCATCCTGTGCGCAACGCTGGCCATCGGCCTGGCAGCGCCTGTCATGGCAGAAGACCCCCCGGCAGCGCCAGCGGCAGTGGTCGACGCCGCCCCCGCGGCTGAGCCAGCTGCCGCCCCCGAGGCCGCCCCGGCCGCGGCGGAAGCGGCCCCGGCTGAAGCGGCGCCTGCGCCCACGATCAACAAGGGCGATACCACCTGGATGATGCTGGCCAGCATCCTCGTCATCATGATGGCGGTTCCGGGTCTGGCGCTGTTCTACGGCGGCCTGGTGCGTTCGAAGAACATGCTGTCCATCCTGATGCAGGTGATGACCGTGTTCTCGCTGATCGTCGTGCTGTGGTTCGTTTATGGCTATTCGCTGGCCTTCACTGCCGGCAACCCGTTCATCGGTACGCTGGACAAGCTCTTCCTGAAGGGCGTGACGACCGAATCGCTGGGCGCGACCTTCAGCAAGGGTGTGTACATCCCGGAACTGATCTTCGCCGCCTTCCAGTCGACCTTCGCCGGCATCACCGCCGCGCTGATCATCGGCGCCTTCGCCGAGCGTGTGAAGTTCTCGGCCGTGCTGCTGTTCTCGGTGCTCTGGTTCACGTTCAGCTACATCCCGGTCGCTCACATGGTGTGGTACTGGGACGGCCCCGACGCGATCACCTCGGCTGAGACGCTGGCGACCGTCACCGGCAACGCGGGCTTCCTGTGGGCCAAGGGCGCTCTGGACTTCGCCGGCGGCACGGTGGTGCACATCAACGCCGGTGTGGCCGGTCTGGTCGGTGCCTACATGGTCGGCAAGCGCGTGGGCTACGGAAAGGAATCGATGGCTCCGCACTCGCTGGTGATGACCATGGTCGGCGCCTCGCTGCTGTGGGTGGGCTGGTTCGGCTTCAACGCCGGTTCCAACCTGGAAGCCAACGGCACCGCCGTGCTGGCGTTCGCGACGACGCTGGTCGCCACCGCTGCCGCGACCGTGTCGTGGCTGATGGGCGAGTGGATCCTCAAGGGCAAGCCGTCGATGCTGGGTGCAGCATCGGGTGCGGTGGCCGGTCTGGTTGCCATCACCCCGGCCTGCGGCTTTGTCGGCCCGATGGGTGCCCTGGTGATCGGCCTGCTGTCCGGCGTGGTCTGCCTGTGGGGTGTGAATGGCCTGAAGCACATGCTCGGCGCTGACGACGCGCTCGACGTGTTCGGCGTGCATGGCGTGGGCGGCATCCTCGGCGCCATCCTGACCGGCGTATTCGCTTCGCCCTCGCTCGGCGGCACCGGTGTCTATGACTACGTCGCCAACGGCGTGGCCGAAGGCTACGACATCATGGGTCAGGTGATCACCCAGGCCACCGCAGTCGGCGTGACCATCCTCTGGACCGCCATCGTCTCCTTCATCGCCTTCAAGCTGGTCGACATCTTCATCGGCCTGCGTGTGCCGGAAGACGAAGAGCGCGAAGGTCTGGACGTGACCGCGCACGGCGAAACCGCCTACCGCCTCTGATACGAACACTCCTCTAGCAATGGTTCGGGCGCCTTCGGGCGCCCGTTTTTTTTGTGCGTGCGCCTTGTCTCCGAATCCCCGGCCGGCGCGTGCTGTCGGTCGCCAGCCAGGCATACGCGTTGATCGATCTCGTGCCCGACCCGCGGTTGCGGGTTAGCATCATGACCCCTGCCGCCATCGGCGCCGCGGGGACGGCAACGAGGGCGCCCGCCGTGGCGCCCCGGATTGAACGAGGACACCGCACGTGAACACCTTTGCCCTGCGCAGCATGGCTGCGCTGATCGCCCTGGGCGCGAGCACCTTCGCCGCTGCGCAGGAGGACAGCTTCCCCGCGGAGGAACGCGCACGGCTGCGCGACCAGGCCGCTGCGCTGAAACAGCAGGCACGCACGCAACAGGAAGCCGCCCGCATCGCGCGCGACGAGGGCTATGCGGCCTGCTGGCAGCGCACGCTGGTGTCGTCCTGCATCGAGGACACCGACGAAGCCTATCGCCGCAGCCTCGGAGAGGCCCGCAAGCTGGAGATCCAGGCCAGCGACATCGAACGCGACATGCGTACCCGCGCCGCCGAAGTGCGCCGCGCAGAAAAGCAGCGCGCGGCCGAAGCGCGCCGGGACAAGTCGATCGAAATGAGCGTCAAAACGCGCGAACAGGAGGCGCAGCGGGCACAGGATGCGGCCGCTCGCGCCGACAAGGACGCCGAAATGGCGGCCCAGGCCGAGGCGCGCGAACGCGCTCAGGCAGAGCGCGACGCCGCGCAGGCGGCCAAACGCAAGCGCGAGGACGCGCGCGCCGCCGAGCGCGCCGCCGAACAGCGGCGCAAGGCGGCGAAGATCGACGAGCGCGTGCAGAAGCGCGAGGAGGAACGTGCCAGGCGCGAAGCCGAAGCGGCGGCGAAGGAAACCGCCACGGAAGGCGGCGCCAAGCCCTGATCAGTTCGACGTATGGTGACCGCCGGGCGCTGCGTGATGCGTACCGGACGCAGCATGGTGATGCAGCGCGGCGTGATCCGGTTCGTGCGGCAGCCGATGACCGACCCACTGCGGCAACAGCGAACCGACCACCATGCCGACCATGCTGACGGCCAGGCCGATCAGCTGCGGCGGTACCAGGCTCGCTTCACCGACCAGAATCTCGATCAGCAGCCATGACATCAACCCGCCGATGATGGCCGCCAGCGCGCCCTGGGTCGTCGCGCGCTTCCAGAACGCACCGAAGAACAGCGGCACGAAGGCGCCGGCCAGCGTCACCTTGTAGGCGTTCTCGACCATGCCGAAGATGCTGGTTTCCGAATTGAGCGCGACCAGCAGCACGACGCTGGCGAAACCGACGATGGCGCCGCGCATCACGAACAGCAGCTGACGGTCGCTCATGCGCGGGTAGAAGCCCTTCACGATGTTCTCGGCGAAGGTGACCGAGGGCGCCAGCAGCGTCGCCGACGAGCAGCTCATGATGGCCGACAGCACAGCGCCGAAGAACAGGATCTGCGCGATCAGCGGCGTGTGCTGCATCACCAGCGTCGGCAGCACGCGCTGCGAATCCTCCTCGATCAGCGCGCCGAAGGTGGCCGGGTCGATCAGCGTCGCCGAGTAGGCGATGAACATCGGCACGAAGCAGAAGCAGAAGTAGATCGAGGCGCCGAGCACCGAGCCGCCAACGGCCACTTTGGCACTCTTCGCCGAGGTGACGCGCTGGAACACGTCCTGCTGCGGAATCGAACCCAGCATCATGGTGAGCCAGGCACCGATGAAGGTGATCCACAGCCAGGGGTCGGCGGGCGGGAAGAAATCCAGCTTGCCGGCCGCCGACGCGTGTTCGATCACCGGCGCCACGCCGCCGGTCAGGCCGCTGATGATGTACGCGATGTAGAGCAGGCCGCCCATCGACACCGCCATCTGCACGAAGTCGAGGATGGCCACCGAGAACATGCCGCCGAAGGTGGTGTAGGTGAGCACGATGACCGCGCCCAGCACCATGCCCGCCTCCTGGCTCACGGCGCCGTTGGTCACCATGAAGAAGATGAGGCCCATGGCCTTGATCTGCGCCGCAACCCAGCCGAGGTAGGACACGACGATGCACATCGAGGTGATCGCCTCCACCGTGCGGTTGTAGCGCATGCGGTAGTAGTCGCCGACGGTCAGGATGTTGAGCTTGTACAGCTTCGAGGCGAAGAAGAAGCCGGCGATGATGAGGCACATCGACGAACCGAAGGGGTCGGCCACCACGCCGCCCAGGCCTTCGGTGACGAACTGCGCCGACACGCCGAACACCGCCTCGGCGCCGAACCAGGTGGCGAACACGGTGGCGGTGACGACCGGCAGCGGCAGGCTGCGCCCGGCGACCGCGAAGTCCTTCGCGTTATGAACGTTCTTCGACGCGTACAGGCCGATGCCGACCGACACCATCAGATAGAGCACTACGAACCAGATCAGCATGAACGCCCCGGCGGAACATTGCGCGGCGCGGCACGACGCCGCGCGAGCGCAATGATAGCGGCGCGCAAACGCTGATGGGCAAAGGAAAGCGGCTGTTTTTCGATCAGGCCGAAAGTGGATAGGGCGAGGCGGCCGGCAGCGCCGTATCGGCCACCATTTCGAGCACCACGCGCCCCTCGACCCGCAGGCCGGACAGATGGATGTGCAGATGGGTGACCAGCGCGTTCTGCAGCGATTCGTCGACGCCGAAGCCGCAGTCGCGCGACGACAGCGCGACGCGCGGCTGCGTCGCCTCGACCTTCCAGCCAAAGGCGCCGGCGAGGCCGCCGCTGCAGGCATCGATGACGATGCTGCCGGCTTCGGCCAGCGCGTCCTGTTCGAGTTCGGACAGTTCGTCGGCCACGTCGGCGAGGCCGAGCATGCGGCGCACGATGAGCAGCGCGCCCTCCTCCGGCAGCGCCAGCAGCGCTTCGGCCGCCTGGCCATCGGCGGTACGCATGCGCTGCGCAACCACGCACAGGCGACCGCCGCTGAATTCGTCGAGCGCGCACAGGCTGCGCTGCAGCGACTCGCGGTCGGCCAGCGCGACATGCGAAACCGACATGCCGACGCGTTCGGACACGATCTGCGAAAAGGTCATCGCCGCGCCGCGCACCGAACGGGTCATCGACCCGGCCAGCGCGCCAAGGCGTGTGGGGTGCGCCGGCGTCATCGCGCGTCCTCCCGGCGGGACGCCGTGCGGCCGCGATGCGTATCTAGCGTATCTACCGTGGTCGTTTTCATCGTTGTGATCTCGCGGCATGAAGGATCACTAACGACGGTGCGGGCGCTGACTTGAGGGCGCCGCTTCGGGTGTTCTTCCCGACCGTTGCAGACGTGCTGCCGATGCGTCCTACAGACCGGCGGCGATGCGCCAGATCTCCAGACCAATCAGCACGGCGACCAGCGCGCTCAGTATGCGCAGCCAGCGCAGCTGGCGACGGCTGCGGCGCTCGATGATGATGGGGTCGTGCAAGGCGTCGTGGGCGGCGGCCTGGCTCAGTACGCGGTGCGCCAGGCGCGGCAGTTCGGGCATCGTCAGCGCCCAGCCCGGTGCCTCCTCGACCAGCTTGCGGCGCAGCGCGCGCCAGCCCATCTGCTCGCTCATCCAGCGCTCGAGGAAGGGCTTGGCCGTCTTCCACAGGTCCAGTTCCGGATCGAGCTGGCGGCCCAGGCCTTCAATGTTGAGCAGGGTTTTCTGCAGCATCACCAGCTGCGGCTGGATTTCGACATTGAAGCGGCGCGACACCTGGAACAGGCGCAGCAGCGTGCGGCCGAACTCGATCTCCTTCAGCGGCTTGTCGAAGATGGGTTCGCAGACGGCGCGGATCGACGCCTCGAATTCGTCCACCCGGGTGCCGCGCGGCACCCAGCCGGCGTCGACGTGCGCCTGTGCGACGCGCTTGTAGTCGCGCTGGAAGAAGGCGAGGAAGTTCTGCGCCAGGTAATTCTTGTCGACGTCGGTCAGCGTGCCCATGATGCCGAAGTCGAGCGCGATGTACTGGCCATCGGGCGCGACGAAGATGTTGCCCGGGTGCATATCGGCGTGAAAGAAGCCGTCGCGGAACACCTGGGTGAAGAAGATCTCGACGCCGGCGCGCGACAGCGCGGCCATGTCCACCCCCTGGGCGCGCAAGGCATCGACCTGCGAGATCGGCAGGCCGTACATGCGCTGCATCACCATCGCGCCGGGACCGCAGTAGTCCCAGTACACCTCGGGCACGGCGAGCAGCGGCGAATCGCGGAAATTGCGGCGCAGTTGCGAACAGTTCGACGCCTCGCGCATCAGATCCAGCTCGTCGCCGAGGTGCTTGGAAAACTCCGCCACCACCTCGCGAGCCTTCAGCCGGCGGCCTTCCGACCACACGCGTTCGAGCAGCGTGGCGGCGGTTTCCATCAGCGCGATGTCGTTGGCGATGACGTGCTCGATGCCCGGTCGCAGCACCTTGACCGCGACATCCTCACCGGTCGGCAGCACCGCAAAATGCACCTGGGCGACCGAGGCCGACGCCACCGGCTGTGTTTCGAAGCTGCGGAAAACCTGCGCCAGCGGCTTGCCGTAGAAGGCCTCCAGCCGGGCGATCGCCTGTTCCGACGGAAAGGGCGGCACGCGATCCTGCAGCTTGGCCAGCTCGTCCGCCAGATCGGGCGGCAGCAGGTCGCGCCGCGTCGACAGCATCTGGCCGAACTTGACGAAGATCGGGCCGAGCGCCTCCAGCGCCTGGCGCAGACGGACCGCGCGCGGCGCGTCGAAGCGGCGGCCGAGCCGGGTGACGCGCAGCAGACCGGCGAAACGCAGCTTGCTGCCGGCGTCGATCAGCATCTGGTCGAGCCCGAAACGCAGGCTGACGGTGACGATCTTGAGCAGTCGCAACCAGCGCATCGGTTCAGCCCTTCACCGCGGGCAGCGGATCGGCAGGGGTCGGACGGGCGGCGTGAAACGTCATGTTGCTAAATTCGGCAGCGGCGCGGGAGCGCGCACTGTACAAGAAGGCCTGCCGCCCCGGAAGCCGCGCGCGGCGGGCCTCCACGGGCTCGCGTTATACTTCGCGGTCTTCAAACGCTTCTGCGCTTCGCGCCCTCGTTCCATTCATGACCCCCGAACTGCGCCAGGAACTGACCCGTCTGCTGCATGCCTCGCTCGCCAGCGTGGCACCTGACCTCGCCGCGCCCGACATCATCCTCGATCGCCCGAAGCAGGCCGCGCATGGCGACCTCGCCTGCAACGTGGCGCTGCAGCTGGCCAAGGCGCTGAAGCAGAATCCGCGCGTGATTGCCGAACGCATCGTGCGCGAACTGCCGCCATCCACCGTGATCGAGCGTGCCGAGGTGGCGGGTGCGGGCTTCATCAACTTCTTCTTCAGCGCCGCGGTGAAGCAGGCCATCGTCGGCCGCATCCTCGCCGAACGCGAACGCTACGGGCGCTCGGACAGCGGCGCTGGCCGGAAGGTGCAGATCGAATTCGTGTCAGCCAACCCGACCGGCCCGCTGCACGTCGGCCACGGCCGGGGCGCGGCTTACGGCTCGGCGCTGTCCAATCTGCTGGAGGCCGCAGGCTACGCGGTGACGCGCGAGTTCTATGTGAACGACGCTGGCCGCCAGATGGACATCCTGGCCGTGTCGGTATGGCTGCGCTACCTCGAAACCCAGGGCACCGCCGTCAAGTTCCCGGCCGACGGCTACCGCGGCGACTATGTGCGCGACATCGGCTCCGAACTGTTCGTGCAGCAGGGCACCCGTCTGAACCGCCACACCGCCGACCTGCCCGATGCCTCGGAACCCGGGGACACCGCCGACGCCCAGCTCGACGCGCTGATCGCTGCCGCCAAGAAATCGCTCGGCGACGACTGGTGGACGGTGCACCGCTTCGCGCTCGACGCGATGCTGGCCGACCAGCGCAACGACCTCGGCGAATTCCGCGTGCACTACGACGTGTGGTACTCGGAACAGTCGCTGCACACCAACGGCGCGGTCGATCGCGCGGTCAAGCGGCTGCAGGACGCCGGCCACATCTACGAACAGGACGGCGCGCTGTGGTTCCGCTCCACCCATTTCGGTGACGAGAAGGACCGCGTGGTCCGCCGCGACAATGGCGCGTACACCTATTTCGCGTCCGACATCGCCTACCACGCCGAGAAGTTCGCCCGTGGCTTCGACCTGGTGATCGACGTGTGGGGTGCCGATCACCACGGATACATCCCGCGGGTGAAGGGTGCGCTGGCCGCACTGGGCGAGAACCCGGACAAGCTGGAAATCGCGCTGGTGCAGTTCGCCGTGCTCTACCGCGGCGGCGAGAAAGCGGCCATGGGTAAGCGCTCGGGCGATTTCGTCACGCTGCGCGACCTGCGCGCGGAAGTCGGCAACGACGCCGCCCGCTTCTTCTACGTGCTGCGCAAGAGCGACCAGCACCTCGATTTCGACCTCGATCTGGCCAAGTCGGAATCGAACGACAACCCGGTCTATTACATCCAGTACGCGCATGCGCGCATCTGCTCGGTCATCCGCGAGGCGGTCGCCAACCACGCGCTCGACGTGTCGCTGCTGCAGGGCGTGCCGGTGGACAGCCTGTCCGGCGAGAAGGAACTGCTGCTGGCACAGCGCCTGGCCGAATTCCCGGACGTGATCACGGCGGCGGTCGCCGACCGCGCCCCGCACTCGGTTGCCTTCTACCTGCGCGACGTGGCGTCGGACTTCCACGCCTTCTACAACGCCTCGCGCATGCTGGTCGACGATCTGGCCATGCGCGAAGCCCGCCTTGCGCTGGCGGCGGCCACCCGGCAGGTCATCGCCAACGGCCTCGCCCTGCTCGGCGTGTCCGCCCCGGAAACGATGTAAATGGCCAAGGCCCCCGCGAAGAAATCATCTGCACGCAAGAGCCGCGGCGGCACCGTGGTCGGCATCTTCATCGGCCTGGTGCTCGGTGTGGTGCTGAGCGCAGGCGTCATGTGGTACATCAACGGCTCGTCGTTGCCGTTGCAGGTGCGCGGCAGCGCGCCGCCACCGGCGCAGCCGCCGACCGAGCCGGCCGCACTGCCGGGCAAGCCCGGCGACAAGGCCCCCGCGAAGCCACGCTTCGACTTCTACGAAACCCTGCCCGGCAACACGCCGGCACCGGCCACCGCGCCGGAGGCAAAGCCGGCGTCTGTCGCGGAGCAACCGGCAGCCGCACAGCCGCCGGCGTCGCTGCTGCTGCAGGCAGGCGCTTTCTCGTCGGAAGAAGAAGCGGACAACCTGCGCGCCCGTCTTGCGTTGATCGGTCTGGAATCTTCGGTGCAGAAAGGTACGGTGCCCGGCAAGGGCACGCTGTACCGGGTGCGCCTGGGGCCCTTCGCCAACGCGGAAGACATGCAGCGCGTACGCGCTGACCTTGCACAGAACGGAATCGACGCGTCGATTGTCCGATGACGTCGATTCAGAATAAGGAGACAGCATGAAATTCGGATTCAAAGCCCTTGCCGCGCTGGCCGTCGCCGGCTTCATGTCCATCGGCACGGCCACCGCCGCGCCGCTGACCGACAAGGACTACCGTGAAATCAAGCCGGCGCAGTCCACCGAGCCGGGCAACAAGGTCGAAGTGATCGAGTTCTTCTGGTACGGCTGCCCGCACTGCTTCGACCTCGAGCCGACGCTGAAGAAGTGGCTGGCCAAGCTGCCAGCCGACGTCACCTTCAAGCGCGTACCGGCGATCTTCCGCCAGTCCTGGGTGGCCGGCGCGCAGACCTACTACACGCTGGAAACCATGGGCGAACTGGATCGCATGCACGGCAAGGTGTTCGACGCCATCCACGTGGATCGCCAGGCCTTCAATGACATCGGCACCATCGCGACGTGGATGAGCAAGAACGGCATCGACGGCAAGAAGTTTGAAGACACCGCCAAGTCCTTCGCCGTGTCGGGCAAGGTGCAGCGCGCACAGCAGATGAGCGCCGCTTACCAGCTGACCGGCGTGCCGGCGCTGGTGGTCGATGGCAAGTACATCGCGCTGGGCAACAGCTTCGACGGCATGCTCGCCAACCTCGACGCGCTGATCGACCGCGCCCGCGCCGAGCGCGCCGCTGCCGGCAAGAAGTGAAGCCGGACGGTTCGACGATGACGACGGGTGCCCATGTGGCACCCGTTGTTTTTTTGACCGGCGCATCGACCGGCATCGGCGAGGCGCTGGCGCGCCATTACGCGGCACAAGGCGCCACACTCGGTCTGGTCGCGCGCCGCGCTGAGCTACTCGAAAAGGTGACGGCCAGCCTGCCGGGCCGGCACCTGCATTACGCCGCCGACGTGCGCGACACCGACGCGCTGCGCGCCGCGGCCGAGGATTTCATCGCCCGCGTCGGCGTGCCCGACATCGTGATCGGCAACGCCGGCGTATCGGTCGGCACGCTGACCGGCGAACAGGAAGACCTGCCCGCGTTCGAGGCGGTGTTCGACATCAACGTGCTGGGCCTGGTGCGCACCTTCGCGCCCTTCGTGAAACCGATGCAGGCGCGCAGCTCGGGCACGCTGGTGGGCGTCGCCTCGGTCGCCGGCATCCGCGGCCTGCCCGGCGCCGGCGCCTACAGCGCGTCGAAGGCGGCGGCGATCAGCTACCTGGAAAGTCTGCGCGTTGAACTGCGCGGCAGCGGCGTGCGGGTGAAGACGCTGTGCCCCGGCTACATCGACACGCCGATGACCGAGAAGAACCCCTACCCGATGCCCTTCATGCTCGAAGCGGCCGACGCCGCCGAACGCTTCGCCCGCTTCATCGACGGCCCGCGCAGCTATGCCGTCATCCCGTGGCAGATGGGCATCGTCGCCAAGTTGATGCGACTGCTGCCCAATCCCGTGTATGACGCGCTGGCGGCGAAGTCGGGGCGCAAGCCGCGCGGCACGCTGTAGGTCGTACGTGCCGGCGGTGCGCTCCGAACAAACTTGGCCACATGATCTGGCTATGTTAGCTTTGAACCCAACATGAAGCTCGGGGCCGTGTCATGCAGGTCAATATTCTTGAAGCAAAGAACCGCCTGTCGGAACTGATCAAATCAGCTCAGGCCGGCGAAGAGGTGGTGATTGCCAACCGCGGTCAGCCGGTAGTGAAGCTGGTGCCCGCGGAGGCGCCCACGGCCGCAACCGGGCAGTGCATCATGGCCTGGCTCGAAAGCAACCCGCTGCCGGAGCACGCGCGGCGCAGCCATGAACAGATCGAGTCGGCGCTGCGCGAGGAGCGCGCGGCGTGGGACTGATCTACCTCGATAGCTGTCTCGTCATCTACGCCTTCGAGACCGATCCGGTATTCGGCGCCCGCACACGCGCAGCGCTGGCCGCCTCGCCGACGCAACAGTTCGCCGTATCGCCCTTGGTGAAGTTCGAATGCCTCGTAGGTCCCATGCGCAGCGCAAATCTGGTGCTGCAGCAGCATTACGAGGAAGGGCTCGGACAGTTTGTCCTGCTGCCCGCGACGGAAGAGGTCTTCCTGCGGGGTGCAGCTCTGCGCGCCCGTTTCGGCCTGAAAACGCCGGACGCACTGCACCTTGCCGCCGCCCAGATTCACGGCTGCGACGAACTCTGGACGAATGACGACAGGCTCGCAGCCGCGGCCGGCCGCCTCGCCCGCAACATATTCGCTTGAGCGGCACCGGTGCCGTGCGTCGCGCTCAATCAGCCCGTGATCACGACCACAGCGCGTGAAAGTGATGCACCGGCCCACGACCTGAACCGACGTTCAGCTCACCGGCGGCAGCCAGCGCGGCATTGAGATAGTCCTTCGCCCGGCGCACCGCGCTCACCACGTCTTGGGTCGGCAGCAGCGCTGCCGCAGCGGCAGCCAGCGTGCAACCGGTACCGTGATCGCGGGTGGTGTTGATGCGCTGCGCCGGCAGTTCGAGCGTGCCATCCGGACCGCCCAGCAGATCGGTACTGTGCGGCGCACGCAGATGTCCGCCCTTCAGCAGCACCCACTGCGGCCCGAGCGCGCGCAGCGCGGTCAGCATGTCGCGCATGTCGTCCAGCGACTGCGGCGGCGGGCGGTCGAGCAGCACCGCCGCTTCCGGCAGATTGGGCGTGATCAGCGTAGCCAGCGGCAGCAGCTCGTCGCGCAACGCAGCCACCGCGTCCGGCAGCAGCAGATGGTCACCGCTCTTGGCCACCATGACCGGATCGACCACCACCGGGCAGCGCGCATGCCGCCGCAGCCGCTCAGCCACCACGCGGGCGATCGCCGCGTTGGCGATCATGCCCACCTTCACCGCATCGACCCGCACGTCGTCGAACACCGCGTCGATCTGTGCGCCGACAAAATCTGGCTCCAGCGCAACGAAACTGCGCACCCCGCAGGTGTTCTGCGCCACCACCGCGGTGATCGCACTCATGCCGTAGGCACCGAGCGCGGAAAAGGTCTTGAGGTCGGCCTGTATGCCGGCGCCGCCGGTCGGGTCGGTGCCGGCGATGGTGAGGATGTTGGAGATCATGGCGGTCCCTCGGGACGCGCACTCGCTGTCACGCCACTTTCGCAAACGCCGCCTTCGCCCGCGCCACCGTCTGCGCGACGTCGTCCTCGCTGTGCGCACCCGACACGAAGCCGGCTTCGAAGGCCGACGGCGCGAGGTAGACGCCGGCGTCCAGCATGGCGTGGAAGAAGCGGTTGAAGCGTTCGCGGTCGGACTGCATCACTTCGGCGTAGCTCCTCGGGCAGCCGTCGCGGAAGTAGAGGCCGAACATGCCGCCGACCGACTGGGCGGAGAAGGTGACGCCGGCATCCTTCGCGGCAGCGACCAGGCCGTCGCAGAACTGCTTGGTGCGGGCGGCGAGGCGGTCGTGGAAGCCGGGAGCGTTGATCAGTTCCAGCGTCTTCAGGCCGGCGGCGACGGCGACCGGGTTGCCGGACAGCGTGCCGGCCTGATAGACGGCGCCCAGCGGCGCGATGGCGGACATGATGTCGCGCCGGCCGCCGAAGGCGCCGACCGGCATGCCGCCACCGATCACCTTGCCCAGCGTGGTCAGGTCAGGCGTGATGCCGAACAGCCCCTGGGCGCCGACCGGGCCGACGCGGAAGCCGGTCATCACCTCATCGAAGATGAGTACCGAACCGTATTTCGTGCACAGCGCGCGCATCGCGTCGATGAATTCGCGGCTCGGCACGATGAGGTTCATGTTGCCGACCACCGGCTCGACGATGACGCAGGCGATGCGGTCGCCGTGGTTGCGGAAGCAGTCTTCGAGTTGCTGCACGTCGTTGTAGTCGAGCACCAGCGTGTGCTTGGCGAAATCGTCCGGCACGCCGCCCGAACTGGGGTTGCCGAAGGTGAGCGCGCCGGAGCCGGCTTTCACCAGCAGACTGTCGGCGTGGCCGTGGTAGCAGCCTTCGAACTTGACGATGGCGTCGCGGCCGGTGAAGCCGCGCGCCAGCCGGATGGCGCTCATCGTCGCTTCGGTGCCGGAACTGACCAGACGCACCTGCTCGATCGACGGCACGCGCGCGCGCAGCGTTTCCGCCATCACGATTTCCGCTTCGGTCGGCGCGCCGAACGAGAGGCCGCCGACGGCCGCCTCCTGCACTGCGCGGATCACGTCCGGGTGCGCGTGGCCGACGATGGCCGGGCCCCAGGAGCCGACGTAGTCGATGTATTCCGCGCCGTCGGCGTCCCACAGCCGGCTGCCCAGGCCGCGGGTGAAGAAGCGCGGCGTGCCGCCGACCGAGCGGAAGGCGCGCACCGGCGAATTGACGCCGCCCGGAATGCTGCGCTGGGCGCGTTCGAAAAGTTGTTCGTTGCGGGTGCTCATGGGGAATTCCTTCAGAAAAGCTTCGCGTAGGTGCGGGCGCGCGCGGCGATGTCGGGCGCGTCGAACAGGTCGGACACCACGGCCAGCAGATCGGCACCGGCGGCGATCAGTTCCGGCGCACGCGCCAGCGTGATGCCGCCGATGGCGCAGCGCGGCAGGCCGAGGTCGGCCACTTCGGCGAAACGGCCGATCGAGGCCGGCGGTGCAGCCGGCTTGGTGCTCGAGGCATACATCGAGCCGAAAGCGACGTAATCGGCGCCGTCACGCGCGGCGGCCCGGGCCAGCGCCGGGTCGTCGTAACAGGACACCCCGATCAGCGCGTCACGGCCGAGCGCCTTGCGCGCCTGCGCAGGCCCGCCGTCGTCGCGACCGACGTGCACGCCGTCGGCGCCGCAGGCCTTCGCCAGTTCGATGTCGTCGTTGATGACGAACAGCGCGCCGCAGACCGTGGTGATGGCGCGCAACGCGTCGGCGTCGGCGCGCCGTCGCTGGGCATCAGCGGATTTGTTTCGGTACTGCAGCACGACCGCGCCGTTGCCGCAGGCGGCCTCGGCCGCGCGGTACAGCGCGGCGCCGCTCAGCGCTTCCGGCGTGACCGCGTACAGGCCGCGCAGCGGCTTACGCGTCATCGTCGGACTCCCGGTCGGCGGTCGCGGCATTGTGTTCGCGCAGGAAGAAGAAGCGGTCCGGCAGGTGCTGGCCCATGCCCGGCCGGAAACCGGCCTGCAGCGTGCGCCATGTGTACTCCTGCGCGGCGTGCGCCGCTTCGCCGACATCCAGGCCGTGCGCCAGCCAGGCGGCGAGCGCCGATGCCAGCGTGCAGCCGGAACCGTGGTAGCTGCCGGGCAGGCGGTCCCACTCGTCGCGGCGGATGACGCCGCTGCGCCCGTACAGCACGTTGGCGACACGAGCGGTCGATTCGTGCGTGCCGGTCAGCAGCACGTGACCGCAGCCGGCGGCGATGAGCTGACGCGCGCACTGTTCGAGCGTCGGCGATACGGTGCGTCGTCCGTCGTCGTCCTCGTCAGTGTCGTCGTCGTCCTCGTCGGCGAAATCATCGCCGTCGTCGTCGTCCTCGTCGTCGGCCTGCGCCAGACGACGGGCTTCGAGACTGTTCGGCGTCAGCACGGTGGTCAGCGGCAGCAGCAGTTCCTGCAGCGCGATCACCATGTCCTCGTCGGCGAGCTCGTCGCCACGGCCGGACGACAGCACCGGATCGAGCACCACCGGTACGTCGGGGTAGTCGGAAATGATTTCGGCGATGGCGGCGATGTTCTCGATGCTGCCCATCACGCCGATCTTGAACGCCGCGACCGGCATATCGGCGAGCAGCACGCGCGCCTGATCGACCAGCAGGTCGTCGTCCATCGGCACGACCTCTTCGACGCCCGCACTGTCCTGCACCGTGACGGCCGTCACGACCGTCAGCGGATGGCAGCCCAGGGCCGACAGCGTCATCAGATCGGCCTGCATGCCGGCCCCGCCAGTGGGGTCGGTCGCCGAAAAACACATGACAAGCGGAGGATGCGCCCGCACATCAGAATTGACCATAAAGCGCGCGCCCGGATTGTCGTTACAGATGGTTAATTACGGTAATATCGACCGGATTCTAACAAACCAACCTGCCATGAGTTCCACTGTCACGGCCGAATTCCAGACTTACATGTGTCTCATCTGCGGCTTCATCTACGACGAAGCCGCCGGTCTGCCGGAAGAGGGTATCCCCCCCGGCACCCGCTGGGCGGACGTTCCGCCCAACTGGACCTGTCCCGAGTGCAGCGCACGCAAGGACGATTTCGAGATGGTCCAGATCTGAAACACGCATCGGTTGCGGACCTGTCGGGCCGGTGCATCCGCCTCATGAAGACCAACCGGATGCCGTCGCCGCGCAGTCCTGCGGCAGAACGGCGTGCGGACAACAGGGGAGAACATCTTGGCTGAATCGGGTGGCAATACCGGCGTCAAGGTGATGGTGATCGACGACAGCAACACCATACGCCGCAGTGCCGAAATCTTCCTGGTCCAGGCCGGGTATCAGGTGGTCCTTGCCGAGGATGGCTTCGACGCCCTGTCGAAAATCAGCGACCACCACCCCCAGGTCATCTTCTGCGACATCATGATGCCGCGCCTCGACGGTTACCAGACCTGCGCGCTCATCAAGAAGAACCCCCGTTTTGCCGCTACTCCCGTCGTGATGCTTTCGTCACGCGACGGCCTGTTTGACCGCGCACGCGGTCGGATGGTCGGCTCGGACGAATATCTCACCAAGCCCTTCACGAAGGACAGCCTGCTGCAGGCGGTGTCGCGTCACGCGCGCAACGGCGCTGACTGAGACGCCTTACACCGTATCCACCGAACGCGGAGCCGACGATGGCGATCAAGCGCATCATGGTGGTGGACGACTCGCCCACCGAACGCCATGTTCTGAACGACTTCCTGACCCGCAAGGGCTTCGAGGTCATCATCGCCGAGAACGGCGAACAGGCCATCGAGAAGGCCAAGGCCGAGAAGCCCGACCTCATCCTGATGGACGTGGTGATGCCGGGCATCAACGGCTACCAGGCCACGCGCACGATCACCCGCGACGACAGCACGCGCGACATCCCGGTGATCATGTGCACCAGCAAGGATCTGCCGACCGACCGCATCTGGGGCATGCGCCAGGGTGCGCTCGACTACATGGTCAAGCCGGTCAATCTGGAAGAACTGCTTGGCCGCATCACCCAGCTCGGCGCGGCGAACAACGATGGCTAAGCTCTCGCTGCGCGAGTTTCAGGAAGAACTGGCCCGCAAGCTGTCGGACACCTCCGGCGCCACCGGCACGCGCGCGCTGCTCGGCCTGCAGGCCGGCGCCGAGCTGTGGCTGATCGATCTGGCCGAGTCCGGCGAAATCCTGCCGGTGCCGGCGCTCACACCGGTGCCGCTGGCCACCGGCTGGCTGCGCGGCGTCGCCAACGTGCGCGGCGTGCTGTACGCGGTCAGCGACTTTTCCGCCTTTCAGGGCAATGCACCGACCGCGCTGACCGGCGACGCCCGGCTGCTGCTGCCGCATGCCAAGTTCGGCTGCAACAGTGCGCTGCTGGTGTCGCGGGTGCTCGGCCTGCGCGCACTCGACGATTTCGAACCGGCCGACGCGGCACCGGATCCACGGCCCTGGATATCGACGCAGTTTTCCGACACGCAGGGCCGGCTATGGCGCCGCTTCGATCCGCGCAAGCTCTATACCGACGCGCGTTTTCTCGACGTCGCCGCCTGATTGCAGCAGAGGCTGACAGCACACCGTCTTCCAAGAACCGAACAGCCCTCCAGGAATAGCTCCGATGGCACTGAACATCCCAGGACTGAAATCCGCCCGTCCCGCCGACGGCAGCAGCGCCCCCACCGCGCCACGCGGCACCCTCGGTTTCCTGCGCGGGCGGCTGCCGCTGATCGGTCACCTGCCGCTCGAACAGCAGGTGCGCGTGCTCGGTACGCTGTTCCTGTTCTTCATCGTGATCGCCGCCTTCCTGGTCTGGCAGGACTTGCGCATTACCCGCTACAACGCGAGCTATGTGTCGGCGGCCGGCCAGATGCGCACGCTGAGCCAGAGCATGGCCAAGTCAGCGCATCAGGCGCTGGCCGGCGAATCGGCCGCCTTCGCCGAGCTGGCTGCCTCGCGCGACGCCTTCTTCCGGCTGCTCGACCGCGTCACCCAGGGCGGCGAGATCGACGGCGTCGACGTGCCGGCCAGTTCCGGTGCGGTGCAGGGTTCGCTGCAGCAGCTCGACGCGGCATGGTCCGGCTTCGATCAGAACGTATCGGCCGTGCTGGCCCAGGAAAAGGCGCTGCGTGCGCTCGGCGACGCCGCCCGCGCGCTCGACCAGCAGGCGCCGGCGCTGGCCGCCGCCGCGGCGCAGACGGCGGTCGTGCGGGCCGGCAAGGACGGCAACCTGTTTCACGGCTTCGCCACCGTGCTCAGTCAGGTTCAGGCCGGCGCGCACGCGACCGCGGCCGACGCGCCGGCGACACTCGCCCGCAGCGTGCCGGCACTGCGCGACGCCGCCCAGCAGATCGAGACAGTGGCCGAAGGCGCGGCGCGCGACACCTTCAGCAGCGCGCGCGCCGTCATCGACGGCCCGCTTGGCGTGCTGGCCGGTGAGCTCGACAAACCCGAAGCGCTGGCCGGCGCACGCAAGGCCGGAGCCGCCGTGATCGCCGAGGCGGCGACGCTGTCGAAACTGACCGACGAACTGGGCGCCGGCTATGTCGCCGAGCGCGAGGGGCGGCTGGCCCTGGCCGGTGCCGGCGCGCTGTGCGTGCTGCTGGCCCTGATCAGCGTGTTCCTGATGGTGCGCGCCTACAACGAGGACCAGAACGAACAGCGGCTGCAGGCCGAAGGTTCGCGCGAGGAAGCGAAACGCGAGAAGGACATGACGCAGCAGGCCATCCTGCGGCTGATGAACGAGATGGGCGACCTCGCCGACGGCGACCTGACCGTGCGCGCCACGGTGTCGGAAGACATCACCGGCGCCATCGCCGACTCGGTCAATTACACGATCGAGGAACTGTCGGTGCTGGTGAAGCGGATCAATGACGCTGCCGGCCGCGTGACCGAGGCATCGGAAACCGCGCAGCGCATCTCGACCCAGTTGCTGACGGCGGCGGAAAAGCAGTCGCGTGAGGTGACCGAATCCGGCCAGTCGGTGCTGGCGATGGCGCAGTCGATGAATATGGTGTCGCAGGAAGCGACCCGCTCGGCGCAGGTCGCACGGCAGTCGCTGGCCGCCGCGCAGAACGGCTCGACCGCGGTGTCGAACTCGATCCGCGGCATGAACGACATCCGCGAGCAGATCCAGGAAACGTCAAAGCGCATCAAGCGGCTGGGCGAGTCGTCGCAGGAGATCGGCGAGATCGTCGAGCTCATTTCCGACATTACCGAACAGACCAACGTGCTGGCGCTGAACGCCGCCATCCAGGCGGCGAGCGCCGGCGAGGCCGGCCGCGGCTTCACGGTGGTGGCGGAAGAAGTGCAGCGGCTGGCCGAACGTTCGGCCGAAGCGACCAAGCAGATCGCCGCCATCGTCCGCACCATCCAGACCGACACCCAGGACGCAGTGGCGGCAATGGAAAATTCCACCCGCGGCGTGGTCGAGGGGGCCCGCCTGTCCGACGCGGCCGGTCAGGCACTGGGCGAGATTTCGACCGTGTCGTCGGAACTGGCGCAGCTGATCGAACGCATTTCGTCGTCCGCCCAGGTACAGGCGGAACAGGCCACACGGGTGGCGCAGGGCATGCAGGGCATCCTGCGCATCACGGAGCAGACCACGGTCGGCACCAAGCAGACCGCGGTGTCCATCGGCCAGCTGGCGGACCTCGCCGCTGAACTCAAGGGCTCGGTCGCGGGCTTCAAGGTATGAGCACCTCCACCAGCGAACAGGATCTGGGCCCTCTGATCTGGGTCCGCGGCGAGATCGATCTTGCCCTCGTGCGCGCCGCAGAAGCGCTCGGCGACGGTCAGCACGGCAGCGGCGCCGAAGCACTGAAATTCGCCCAGACCCACCTGCACCAGGCGCGGGGCGCCCTGGCCATCGTCGGCCTCGATGGCCTGACCCATTTCTGCGACGCGCTCGAACAGACGCTGGCCGACTGGCACGGCGGCCGGCTGGCGGACACCGGCACCGCCGGTGCCGTCGCGCAGCGCGCGATCGCCGCGATCCGCACCCACCTGGACGAACTGGTGGCTGGCGGCAGCGACCAGCCGATGCGGCTGATGTCGCTCTACCGCGACCTGATGGCGCTGCGCGGCGAAGCCGTGGTGGCGCCGTCGGAACTGTTTTTCCCCGATCTGACACTGCGCCCGCCGCCTGCCCCGTCGGCCGCCGCCGCACTGTCGCCGCTGGACCGCGCACGCGCGCTGCGCAGCGCCCGCAGCCAGTTCGAACGCGGCCTGCTGCGCTTCCTGCGCGATGATCGCGACGGCCTGCTGCAGATGCGCCAGGCCGTCGGCGCGATCGAACAGACGCAGACCGCACCGGCCACGCGCGCCTTCTGGTGGGTGGCCGGCGCACTGTTCGACGGCATGGCGCAGGGCGCCATCCAGAGCGATTTCTTCATCAAGCGCCTGTGCGCGCGCATCGACGTGCAGATGCGCCGCCTGCTCGAAGGCTCGCGCGGCGTGGCCGAGCGGCTGATGCGCGACTCGCTGTACTTCATCGCCACCGCCGAACACCCAACACCGGCGCTGCGCGCGGTGCGCGACACCTACCGGCTGGACACGCTGCTGGCCACCGACGCCGACACGCGCGACGACATCGCCGCGCTGCGTCCGGCGCTGGCCGCACTGCGCGAGTCGCTCGGTCAGGCCAAAGAGGCATGGACGCGCTTCTCGTCCGGCGCCGCCGTGGCACTGCCGCAGTTCCACGAACAGTGCGAATCCATGGTGGCGTCGGCGGCGCGCGTCGGTCAGCCCGACCTCGCCCGGCTCGCCGCCGCACTGCTCGACCTCGGCCAGTGGCTGCGCCGCGATCCGCTGCAGCACCAGGAAAACCTGGCGATGGAAGTCGCCACCGCACTGCTGGTGATGGACGCACTGGTCGAGCAGTTCAGCCGCGCCCAGAGCGACGACCTGCCGGCCCAGGTCGATACGCTGATCGACCGCCTGGCGCGCGCCCGTCGCGGCGAAACGCTGCCGGCGATGCAGATTCCGCTGTTCGACGAAATGTCGCGCCGCGCCCAGGAGCGGCTGTTCATGGGTCAGGTCGCGCGCGAGATCCTGGCCAGCCTGACCGAAGTCGAACAGCAGCTCGACGCCTATTTCCGTAATCCGGCCAAGGCAGCCGAACTGGCTGCACTGGCCGCGCCGCTGAAGCAGGTCGAAGGCGCGCTGAACATGCTGGGGCAGGACGACGCGGTGTCGCTGGTGCGGCACTGCGCGCAGCAGATCGCCCGCATGGCGCAACCTGACCACGTCGCCGCCGAAGGCGAATTCGAGGCGCTGGCGCACCAGCTGTCCGGCCTCGGCTTCTTCGTGGACAAGCTGCAGTACGGCCCGGCCGATCTCGACGCCATCCTGAACCCGCGCGGCAGCGCACCGGCGACCGGCGACGTGCCGACCGAGGCGGACGAAGCCAGCGTTGAGTCGGAACTGGCTGCACGCCGCAGCGAGGCGACCCAGCTACTCGACCGGCTGGCGCACGGCGACGCCGACGAACACACCCGCGACGAATTGCGGCAGTCGCTCGAAACCATCCGCCAGGACGCCAAGTTGCTGGCCGACGAAAAGCTGGAAAAGAGGGTGACCGAAACGCTGGCGGCGCTGAAGGCCGGTGACGCTGCAGTGGCCGACGCGGTGCAGGCGCTGGCCGAAGCCCCGGTCGAATCGCTGGCGCCGTCGGCCGACACGGTGCGTCTGGCCGAAGCCAGTCAGGAGGAATTCGATGCCGAACTGCTCGAAATCTTCATCGAGGAGGCACGCGAAGTCCTCGACAGCATCGCCTCCGGCACCGCCGCCGCACGTCAGGCGCCGCACAACCAGGAACTGCTGACCGCGCTGCGCCGCGGCTTCCACACGCTGAAGGGCAGCGGCCGCATGGTCGGCCTGCGCGACCTCGGCGAAAGCGCCTACGCGATCGAGCAGGTGATGAACCGCTGGCTGTCCAGCGAGCGCGACGGCACGCCCGAACTGTTCGACCTGCTCGACCGCGCGCGCGACCTGTTTGCCGGCTGGGTCGAACAGCTGGCCGACGGCAACACCGCCACGCCCGAGCACGGCTGGCTGCCGCCCGCCTGCGCGGCGCTGTTCGGTGGCGAGCCAGACGACAGCGAAGCCGCCCCGGCCAAGCCAGTCACCATCGAGGCGGCGGCCGCACCGGACGACAACGCGCTCGACATCGAGCTCGACATGGACCTCGATTTCAACCTCGACGCGGACGACACGCCGGCAGGCGTCATCGAACTGGACGACGCGCCGCAGGTGGTCGAGGCGACGGCCCCCGACTTCGATCTCGATCTGGACCTCGGCCCGCCCGTCGCCGGCGAAGCCGAGGCCGTCATCGACAGCCCGGAAGCGATCGACATCACGGCCGACATCGACGCCGAAGACCTCGCACTGGACGCCGGCACCGACCGCACGCTGTTCGACCTGTTCGTTGCCGAGGCGCGCGGCCATCTGGCCACGCTGCGGCGCGAACTTGCCCGCCTGCACCTGAACCCGTCGCTGCTTCCGACGCAGGACAGCCTGATCGCCGCGCACACGCTGGGCGGCATTTCGCTGACCGTCGGCCAGCCCGATATCAGCGCGCTGGCAAAGGCGCTCGAGCACGCACTGAGCCGCTGCGAAGCGCACGGCGAGCCGCCGGCCGACCACGAATCGGCGCTGCTGAACACGGCCGCCAGCACGCTTGAAAGCCAGGTCGGCGCGATCGCCGACGGTGGTCAGGCGCACGCTGCGCCGGCCCTGGTCGAACAGCTCGACGCGCTGTTCTTCCACACCCGCCCGGCCGTCGAGTTGCCGGTGCTGGAGATGCCGGCCGGCAGTCACGACATCCCGTCCGCACCGGATCTGGACGTCGGCGCCGCCGACATCGACGAAATCACCCTGGCCGAAAGCGGCGCCCGTTCGGTACTGAGCGACCGCGACGGCTTCCGCTGCGGCCTCGACGCGGACGGCAACACCCAGCCCGAGCCTGAACCGGCAGTCGAAGCGATCGACGCCGACACGGCGGCGGAAGTCGACGCCGAATTGCCCGCGGCGGACGTCCCGCTGCTCGAAGAGCCGACGCTCGACCTGTCGCCCGACGAAGCGGCAGCGGACGTGACGGCCACCGACGACGACATCGCGCTCGACCAAGCGCTGGCGGACGAAGACATGCGCTTCGAGAAGGTGGCGCTGCCGGACGAGTACGTGCTGCCGCAGACCAGCGACCTGCCGACCGCGGCCGACAGCCTGCGCAGCGCGGCGCCGCGAAGCGCCGCCGAAACCGCGGACGCACCGCGCGTCGCCGACGACATCGACCCGCAGTTGCTGCCCATCTTCATTGAGGAAGCGCACGACCTGCTGCGCGACATCGGCCACGAACTGCGCGCATGGCGTGAACAGCCGGAGCAGCTGTCCGCTTCCGACATGCTGCGCCGCCAGTTGCACACGCTGAAGGGCAGCGCGCGCATGGCGGGCGTCATGCGCTTCGGCGACCTGGTGCACAGCATGGAGGGCGTGATCGAAGCGCCCTGCAGTGCGGACGAGCGCCCCGCCGTGCTCGACGAACTTGAAATGGCCTACGACCGCTGCGAGGAACTGGTCGCCCGGCTGGAACGCGGGGAAACCGGCGAGCCGCACGAAGTCGCAAGCACGGACGCCGACGGCACCCAGGCGGTGCCCGCGGCTAGCGACGACGAGGCCGGCACCGTGCGCGAGCGGCCCACCGTGCGCGTGCGCTCCGACATGGTCGACCGCTTCGTGAACGAGGCCGGCGAAATGAGCATCGCGCGCACCCGCATCGAGGGTGAACTGCGCGCGCTGCGCGGCTCGCTGAACGACCTGACCGAGAACGTGCAGCGCCTGCGCGGCCAGTTGCGCGAAATCGAAATCCACGCCGAAAGCCAGATGCAGTCGCGCATGGCGGCGGCCGAAGCCCATCACGAACAGTTCGACCCGCTGGAGATGGACCGCTTCACGCGACTGCAGGAACTGTCGCGGCTGATGACCGAAAGCCTGTCCGACGTCACCACCGTGCAGTACAACCTGGTGCGCAACCTCGACGCCGCCGACACCGCCATACAGTCGCAGGCGCGGCTAAACCGCGAACTGTCGCAAGCACTGATGTCGGTGCGCATGGTGCCGTTCTCGACGCTGGAGGACCGGCTCTACCGGGTCGCCCGGCAATCGGCCAAGGAGCTGGGCAAGAAGGTGAACCTCGAACTGCGCAACACGCAGATCGAGCTGGACCGCGAAGTGCTGGAACAGATGACCGGCCCGATCGAGCACCTGCTGCGCAACGCGGTGGCACACGGCATCGAGTCGCGCGAGGCGCGCGCCGCCTCCGGTAAGTCGGAAACCGGCGAGATCGTGATCACGCTGACGCAGCAGACCAACGAAGTGGTGATCGAACTGGCCGACGACGGTGCCGGCCTCGCCTTCGACCGCATCCGCGCACGCGGCGTCGAGCGCGGCCTGATCGCGCCGGACGAGGTGGTCGACGAGCGTCGCCTGACCGGGCTGATCTTCGAACCGGGCTTCTCGACGGCGGCGGCGGTGTCCGAACTGGCCGGCCGCGGCGTCGGCATGGATGTGGTGAAGAACGCGACGACCGCGCTCGGCGGCCGCATCGAAACCACCAGCGAATCGGGCCAGGGCACGCGCTTCCGGCTGTCGCTGCCGATGACGCTGGCGGTGACCCAGTCGGTGCTGGTGAGCAGCGCCGGCAAGACCTACGCGATTCCGTCGTCGATGGTGCAGCACGCACGCGAACTGAAGGGCGACGCCGGCGAGGCGCTGCGCGAGGCGGGCGGACAGGAGTGGCTGGGCACGCATTACCGCTACCAGTACCTGCCGCGCCTGCTCGGCGACGGTCACAGCCAGCCGGTGCCGGGCAGCTGGGCGCTGCTGATCAACAGCGGCCACGAATTCATGGCGCTGGAGGTCGACGCGCTGCGCGGCAACCAGGAAGTGGTGGTGAAGCCGGTCGGCCCGCAGCTGTCGAAGCTGGTCGGCATTTCCGGTGCCACCGTGCTGCCCGACGGCGAGGTGACGCTGATCATCAACCCGGTGGCGATCGCCGCGCGCAACCGCAGCGAACTGCTGCGCGCGGCCTCGGCCGACGAGCCGGTGCGCACGATGGCACCGGTGGCGCAGGCGGTCGAAGCGCCGCTGATCATGGTGGTCGATGACTCGCTGACCGTGCGCAAGGTGACCAGCCGTCTGCTGGAACGCGAGGGCTATCGCGTCGTGACCGCGAAGGACGGCGTGGATGCGCTGGAAAAACTGATCGACACCGAGCCCGCGGTGATGCTGGTTGACATCGAAATGCCGCGCATGGACGGCTTCGACCTGACGCGCAACGTGCGTGCCGACACCCGCACAAAGGCCATCCCCATCATCATGATCACCTCGCGCACGGCGGAAAAGCACAAGGCCTACGCGCGTGAGATCGGCGTGAACCACTACCTCGGCAAGCCCTACAACGAGGCCGAACTGCTGGAACTGATCACCGGCTACGCCCCGCCGCCAGAGACCCTCTGATCACGCGCGATCCCCGGGGGAGCGGCACCTGTCGGAGCGGCCTTGGCCGCGACGCGGCTGTCGCTGGCCGCCGGCTGCGGTCCAGGCCGCAATCGCGAGCAGACTCGCTCCCACGGTCTCTGCTCCAGGCCTGAGCGAAGCGGCCACTGAGGGAGGCAGCGATTGCTGCCGACAGAGCCCGAAACCGGCGCCCCGCCCTGCCCGCCGTGGCAGTCGGGGTCAGAAGACCCCTCCCACGGAACCTTCGCCCGGGCTCAGGCCGTGGGTCGGGCGCTCCACCCCTGTGGGAGCGGTCTTCTGACCGCGACGCGGCTGTCGCAGTCCGCCGGCTTCGATCTAGGTCGCTGTCGGAGTCAGAAAACCCCTCGCACAAACCCGCCTCCGGCGACCGCCCGGGCCCGTGGCCTGCACGCGCGGCGTCGGCTTCAGGACCGGTCAGGCGCGCGGTAGCGCGATCACTTCTTCATCGTGTCCAGGCGCAGCTTGGCGAAACGGCCCGGCGCGTCCTCGATCGGCTTCAGCTTGCCCTTGGCCGGATCGCGTGCCGGCACGGTGTCCGCGTCCTGCGCGGTCACCCACTGCTGCCAGTCGGTCCACCACGAGCCCGGGTTCTGCGTGCAGCCGTTGAACCACTCGTCGGCGTCGCCCGGCAGCTTGACGCCAGGATTGGTCCAGTAGCCGTACTTGTTGGCCGCCGGCGGATTGACGATGCCGGCGATGTGGCCGGAGCCGCCGAGCACGAAGCGCACCGGGCCCGACACCAGCTGGGCGCCCAGATAGGTGCTCTTCCACGGCGCGATGTGATCCTCGATGGCCGACACGAAGTACACCGGCACCTTGATCTTGCGGATGTCGATCGGCTCGCCCAGCACGGTGATGCCGCCCGGCTCGCGCAGCTTGTTCTGGATGTACATCTGGCGCAGATAGAAGCTGTGCATGCAGGCCGGCATGCGGGTCGAGTCCGAGTTCCAGTACAGCAGATCGAACGGGAAGGGCTCGCGACCCATCAGGTAGTTGTTGACGACGAAGGACCAGATCAGGTCATTCGAACGCAGCATGTTGAAGGTGCCGGCCATTTCCGACCCTTCGAGGTAGCCACGTTCGAACATCTTCTTTTCCAGGCCCTCGACCGCCTTCTCGTCGATGAACACGCCCAGCTCGCCCGGCTCGGAAAAGTCGATCAGCGTGGTGAAGAAGGTGGCGCTGGCGATGCGCTTCTGTTTCTTGCCGGCGAGGTAGGCCAGCGTGGTCGCCAGCAGCGTGCCACCCAGACAGTAGCCGGCGGCGTTCACCTCGGTTTCGCCGGTGTGCTTCTCGATCATGTCGAGCGCGGCCAGCGGGCCCTGATGCACGTAGTCCTCGAAGGTGAGCTGGGCCAGCTTCTCGTCCGGGTTCACCCAGGAGATGACGAACACGGTGTGGCCCTGGTCGGTGGCCCACTTGATGTAGCTGTTCGATTCGCGCAGATCGAGGATGTAGTACTTGTTGATCCACGGCGGCACGATGAGCAGCGGGCGCTTGAACTGCTTGTCGGTGGTCGGATTGAACTGCAGCAGCTGCATCAGCGCGTTCTCGGCCACCACCTTGCCCGGCGTCGTGGCGACGTTGCGGCCCAGTTCGAAGGCCGAGGTGTCGGTCATGCGCACGCGCAGCTGGCCGTCGCCGTCCTCGATGTCGCGCAGCAGGTTGTTGAAGCCGCGCAGCAGGTTCTGGCCGTGGCTGCGCACGGTTTCGCGCAGCACTTCGGGGTTGGTCAGCGCGAAGTTGCTCGGGCTGAAGGCATTGATGGTCTGGCGGGTGAAGAAGTTGACCTTCTGCAGCGTGTGGTCGTCCATGCCCTCGACGTTGCTGACGACGTCGTGGATGTGACGGGCGGCGATCAGGTAGCTCTGCTTGAAGAAGTCGAACAGGAAGTGGCTCTCCCATTCCTCGCCGCGGAAGCGGTTGTCGCCCTTGACCGGAGTGACCACCGGCGCAGCATCCACGCCCATGAACTTCAGCATCGACTGCTGCCACAGCGTGTAGTAATCCCACACCAGGCCCATCTGCGCCTGCGCGAGCTTGTACGGGTTGGACAGCAGACGCGAGGTCATGTCCATGAAGGCCTGGGCGATGCCCAGTTCGTCGGCCGGCGGCGTCACGCCGCGCTTCAGTTGCCGCTGTACGTGTTCGCCGAGCAGCTTGCTCGCGCGCTCGGCCACTTCGGCGTAGGTCTTCGCGACTTCGGCCGGGTCCGGCAGGGTGGCGGGTTCTGCGGGCTTGGCGTCTTTGGCGGCTGGCTTGTTCATGGTCTCCCCCTGGGCTGGTTCAAGGCTGGGTAAAGCGGATCACGCCGTCCTGCCCGGGCAGGCGGCGCAGTTGTCCGGCTTGCCACAGATGGTTCAGGTGAGCGATCACCTCTCCCATGGCAAACCGGGTCTGGAAACTGTCGAGTTCGCGCTTGAAAAGGCGCGGCAGCAATTCGAAGGCGTGTCGCGGCTCGTCGCACAGCGCGGCGATCTGGGCGAGGCGCTTGTCGTGGTGCAGGCGCAACGCATCGACGCGGGCGACCACGCCGCGATACGGGTCGCCGTGCGCCGGCAGCACGACGGTGGCCGCGGCGAGCGAGCGGAAACGTTCGATCGAGTCGAGGTACTGACCGACGGCGTCGGTCTCGGGTTCGAAAGGCAGCGTCGGCGTGTTCGGCGAAATGGTGGGCAGCAGCATGTCGCCGGCGATCAGCACCGGGTCGTGTGCGCGATAGAAGGACAGGTGCTCGGGCGAGTGCCCGTGGCCGACGAGCGCCTCCCAGGCGTCGTCGCCGATGGTGATCACCTCGCCCGGCAGGATGCGGCGCATCGCCACCGGCACCGATCCTACGGTGCGCCGATAGCGCCGGCCCTCGAGCTGCATCGCCTCGGTCTGCGCAAGCGGCAGACCATGCTGACGGAAGAAGTCCGCCATCAGATCGATGCCGGATGCCGGCGTGTCACCGAACCAGGCCTGCGCGGTCAGGTACTCGCCAAGCGACATCCAGATGCGGGCGCCGGTCTGTTCGGCGAGCCAGTCGCCGAGACCGAAGTGATCCGGATGGCAGTGGGTGATCAGGATGCGTCGCACCCGGCGATCGGCCAGATCGCCGGACAGCGCCTGCAGCCAGTTGGCACGCGTCGCGTCGTCGGGGAAGCCGGCATCGACCAGGGTCCAGCACGGGCCGTGCTCGTCGTGGTCCTCGATCGCCCAGACGTTTACGTGACCGGGCGCGAAGGCGACCGGCATGCGCAGCCAGTGCACGCCGCGCACCACCGGCGCGAGCCGGCCGGGTTGCGGCGCGGTTGCGGGATGCGGTTCGAGAACGGGATCGTGGGCGGACACGGCGGTCGGTCTGGGCCAGGATGCTGAAGTCCTTGAATGGTAACCCGAAACGCCGGTCATTGTGCAGTGCAATATCAAGTGCGACGTCAGCCTGTTGCTACACTCGCGCGTCGGCGGTGGAACGCCCGGTGCGTTACCGCATCACAGACCCATGAGCCGATAACGGAGGAGACCCATGCGCGCTGCGATCACCCTGCTGGCCTTGCTGATGACCCTGCCTGTGCGGGCAGAGGACGAGGATCCGACCAAGTTCGTCACCTTCAGCCAGGATTTCGCCGCCAGCTGCGTCTCGCGCAATTCGGTGCAGTTGCTGGTCGGCAACAGCCACCCGAGCCGAACCGTGATGGTGTGGCTGGACCGCTACCACATGGGCGTGGGCACCGGCGACCGCTCCAAGACCGAGATGAAGCCGGGTGCCGAACCGGTGCCGCTGGGCTGTTCGCGCACGCTGGACGGCCCGCAGGAATGGCGCGTCGTGAAGGCGAAGTTCATGGACTGAGTCATCGAGCGAAGCGGCAATCCACCCTGCCCGTACGCGCGCCGCGCGTGCATACTTCGCTCTCCCGATTTACGACTTCCGGTTGCACACATGCGTGTCTGTGTCTTCTGCGGTTCACGCAGCGGTGATTCCCCGATTTACGCGGAAGCGGCCCACATCCTCGGCACGCTGCTCGCCGTGCGTGGTCATGGCCTGGTCTATGGCGGCGGCAACATCGGCCTGATGGGTCTGATCGCCGACGCGGCACTGGACGCCGGCGGCGAGGTGATCGGCGTCATCCCGCAGCATCTGCTCGAACGCGAGGTCGCGCACGCCAACCTGACGCAACTGCACGTGGTCGACAGCATGCATACGCGCAAGGCGCTGATGGCCGACCTGTCCGATCTGTTCATCGCCGCCCCCGGCGGCTTTGGCACTCTGGACGAACTGTGCGAAATTCTCACTTGGGCGCAACTGGGGCTGCACCATAAACCCTGTGGACTGCTCAACGTGGCCGGCTATTTCGATCCGCTGCTCGCCATGTTCGACCAGGCGACCCGCGAGGGTTTTCTCAGCGCGCCGCACCGGCAGCTGATCATTTCAGACGAAGATCCGATCCGCCTGCTTGACCGGCTGGCGGCCGGCGTGACGACCGGGAGTGAAACCGCATGAAGTCTGACTGGAACCGCCCGCTGCTGACCTGCATTGCCGCGCTGCTTCCGTGCACCGTCCATGCCGCAGAGCCGACCGCCTGGCTGCGGCCGGTCGACCTGATCGAGGCGGTACCGTTGCTCAATGAGGGCGGACGCGCCGGCTACGGCCGCTTCCTGCAGGTCACGCTGCGCCCGCGTGCGTTCGCGCTGAACATGAACGGCGACTGGGCGTGGAACGCCGGTGACGACGCGACCAGCGAAGCGATCGCCGCCTGCGAGGCACAGGGTCTGCCCTGCCAGCTGTACGCGGTCGACGACGAAGTGGTCATGCCGGGCTTCGAACTGGGTGCGCCGCTGCGCGCGCTCGGCAGCCATCTGGTGCAGGGGGCGGCACCTTGATGCGGGACCCGAATGCGCTGGTGCTGACCGAAATCGTCGACGGCATCGGCATCGTCACGCTTAACCGGCCGGACCACCACAACCTGCTCGATGCGTCGCTCGCCGAATCGCTGATCGCGGCCATCGACGACATGGTCGCGCACGCCGATGTGCGCCTGCTGGTGCTGTCGGCGCTGGGCGACAGCTTCAGCATCGGCGCCGACCCGATGGAACTCGAACGCAGCGGTCTGATGGCGGTCGAGCCGGCGCTGGCGGCGCGGCTGATGCGCACGCTCAGCGAATGCATACGCCCGGTGGTGGCCCGCGTGCAGGGCCCGGCAATCGGACTCGGGGCCGGTCTGATCGCCGCCTGCGACGTCGCCATCGCCAGTTTCGACGCGCACTTCGCCTTCGACGAGGTGCGCACCGGCCAGGTGCCGGCGGTAATCGCGCCCTATGTGATGGCGGCCATCGGCCCGGCACGGGCACGCCGCTACTTCCTGACCGGCGAGCGCTTTTCCGCGTCCGAGGCCTACCGTATCGGCCTGCTGTCGGAAATCGTCGCCTCGGCCGAGCACCTGGACGACGCCGTCGGCGAGGTGGTCGACGCGCTGCTGCTCGGCGGCCCCCGTGCGCAGCAGCAGATCAAGCTGCTGGTGCGCGCACTCGGCCGACCGCGCGCCGACGAGAAGACGCTCGATCACGCCGTCGAGATGGAAAACCGCATCGATACCGGCGCCGAGGCGCAGGAGGGGCTGGACGCGCTGTTCGCACGCCGCCGTCCCGGCTGGGTGCCGGCCGGACCCGCGTGATGGGCGTACTGCCCGCCCGCGTGCGCATCGTCGAGGTCGGACCGCGCGACGGTCTGCAGAACGAACGCGTCGCGCTGTCCATCGACGACCGACTGACGCTGATCGCCAGGCTGGTCGACGCCGGCCTGGTCAATATCGAAGCCGGCGCCTTCGTGTCGCCCAAGCGCGTGCCGAACATGGCGGGCAGCGGCGAACTGATGAAACGTCTGCCGCGCAGCAATCGCGTGAGCTACCCCTGCCTGGTGCCGAACGACACCGGACTGGACGCCGCGCTCGACGCCGGCTGCCGCGACATCGCCATCTTCGCCGCGGTGTCGGAAACGTTTTCGCAGCGCAATACCGCCTGCAGCATCGCCGAATCGATGGCGCGCCTGCGTACGGTGGCGCGGCGCGCGCTGGACAGCGATGTGCGGGTGCGCGGCTACCTGTCCTGCGTGATCGGCTGTCCGTACGAAGGGCCGATCGCCGCCGGCATCGTTGCCGACATGGCGCTGCAGTTGATCGACATGGGCTGCTACGAGGTCAGTCTGGGCGACACCACCGGCATCGGCACACCGGAGCAGATCCGGCGGCTGATCGACGCGGTGTCGGCGCGGGTGCCGGTGCACCGGCTGGCCGGTCACTTTCACGACACCTGGGGCATGGGCGTGGCGAATGTGTACGCCGCGCTGCAGTCCGGCGTGGCGGTGTTCGACGCATCGGTCGGCGGCTTGGGCGGTTGCCCGTTCGCACCGGGTGCCAGCGGCAACGTGGCAACCGAGGACGTGGTGTATATGCTGGAAGGTGCCGGTGTCGATACCGGCGTGAATCTCGGGAAGCTGGTCGGCGCGGCGCGCTGGGTCAGCGCCCGGCTGGACAGACAGGTGGCGTCGCGCGTTGCGCGCGCCTACAGGACGGAATAGATGGTTGCATCACCTTGCACCGGCGTGTGCACGCTCGACCGACAACTCGGCATCTGTGTCGGCTGCCTTCGCTCGCGGGACGAAATCGCCTGCTGGGGCTCGACCACCGACGCGGTGCGGCTGCAGATACTCGAACGCATCCTCGAACGGGAAGCGCAGGGCCACCGGCGCGTGGCGCCGGCAGCCGAGTGAGCGAGGGAACGACCCTCAGTTTTCGCGTCGCCGCCGCGGCTCGCTGGGACTGCCGTCAGGTGCCGGCGCGTCGCGCGAACCCGGAGCGCCCTGGGCCGGCTGGGAGCGCGACTGGAGTGCGGCTCGCTCGGCTTCGCGCTCGGCACGGCGACGATTGGCCTGGCTGCGCTGGAGTCTGAGATATCGCATGGTGAACACCTCCGGTCGGATTGCCCTGCTACACGCCACATCCTGAATCGGATGCAGTCGGGCAGCACATGAGGCAGCATTCGGATGCTGCGTGCCGTCGGACCGCACTCATTCAGCGTAGTTTCCACAGACCCAGTGTCAACCATGTTATTTGCATGAACACGCTTTTTCGCAGGTAAGCCACGTGAATGAAACACGACGCGGCGCAATGCGCCTGGTACTGATCAGCGGCATGTCCGGCTCGGGCAAGAGCGTTGCGCTCAACGTGCTGGAGGACGCCGGATTTTTTTGTGTCGACAATTTACCGGCCCCGCTGCTGCCGCAACTGGTCGGCCATCTGCGTGACGCCGGCTACAGCCGCGTCGCGGTGGCGGTCGACGTGCGCTCCGGCAAGAGCATGAGCGCATTGCCGCCGATGATGGGTGTGCTGCGCAACGGCACCGAACTGCAGACGCTGTTTCTGGATGCGCGCGACGACGCGCTGATCGCGCGCTTTTCCGAGACGCGGCGGCGCCACCCGCTGGGCGACGACCAGACTTCGCTGGCCGAGGCGATCCGTCGCGAACGCGATCTGCTCGAACCCATCGTCGCGCTCGGTCACCGCATCGACACCAGCGACCTGCCGTCGGCGGTACTGCGCAAATGGGTGCGCGAACTGGTGCAGATCGACGAGGGCTCCGGGCTGACGCTGATGTTCGAGTCCTTCGGCTTCAAACATGGCATCCCGCTCGACGCCGATCTGGTGTTCGACGTGCGCTGTCTGCCCAATCCCCACTACGACCCGGTTCTGCGTCCGCAGACCGGCTGTGATCAGCCGGTGATCGACTATCTGGAGCGCAGTCCGGAAGTGCTGCGCATGCGCGACGACATTGCGCGTTTCGTGCACGACTGGCTGCCCTGCTACATCAAGGACAGCCGCAGCTATCTCACGGTGGCCATCGGCTGCACCGGCGGCCAGCATCGTTCGGTCTACATGACGCAGTGGCTGGCCGAACACTTCCGCAAGGAAGCGCGCGTACTGCTGCGTCACCGTTCGCTCGCTTCGAGCGGCAAATGACGCGCCTGCGGCCCGGTGACTGGCTGATGATCACAGCCGGCCTGGCCGCAACCGTCGCCACGACCGCGGCGCAGTGGGGCCGGGCTGCGCCAACGCTGGCTCAGGTGCGCCTCGATGGCCGCATCGTCGCGGAAATACCGCTGAACGGTACGCATCGCGTCGCCATCGCCGGCGCGCTGGCCGCGCAGGGCGAAACCGTGATCGAGGTCGAACCGGGTCGCGCGCGCGTTGCCGCCGATCCGGGTCCTCGCCAGTACTGCGTGCACCAGGGCTGGCTGACGCGCGCTGGCGCGGTCGCGGTCTGCGCACCCAGCCACATTTCGCTGCAACTGGCCGGACCGGACAGCGTGCAGGACACGGTGGCGTTCTGATGAGCGCCGTGGTCGACGTCGAGCCGAGTACGCGCGACCGTCGCCTGGCGCGCTATGCGGCCGCAGCGATCGCCGCGTCCCTGATCGAGGCGGCGATTCCCAGCCCGCTGCCGGGCGTGAAGCCGGGTCTGGCCAACATCGTCATCCTCATCGTGCTGGCCCGCCACGGCTGGCGCGACGCCGTCTGGGTCAGCGTGCTGCGGGTGATCGCCGGCAGCCTGCTGGCCGGGCAGTTCCTCGCGCCCGGCTTCTTTCTCGCCGCCACCGGCGCACTGACCAGCCTGGCGGTGCTCGGCGCACTGCAGACATTGCCCTGGCGCTGGCTGGGGCCAGTCGGCCGCTCGGTCGCTGCGGCCTTCGCCCACATCGGCGGCCAGCTGGTGCTTGCGCGGCTTTGGCTGGTGCCGCACGACGGCCTGTTCAACCTGGCGCCCGTGTTCTTCGCCGCCGCGCTGGTGTTCGGCATCGTCAATGGCGTGGTCGCCGACCGGCTGTTGCGGGACAATGCGGCATGACCTCGACGTCCCGATCACCCACCATACTCGTCGCGCTGACCGGCGCCTCCGGCATGCCTTACGGCCTGCGCCTGACCGAAATGCTGCTGGCCGCCGGCTGTCGCGTCTGGCTGGTGTATTCGCAGGTAGCACAGATCGTGGCCCGGCAGGAGATGGATGTCGTGCTGCCGGCCAATCCGCAGCAGGCGGCGCGCGAACTGTCGGCGCGCTTCAACGCCGCACCGGGCCAGCTTGAAGTGTTCGGCCGCGAGGACTGGAACTGCCCGCCGGCCTCCGGTTCGAATCCGCCCGATGCGATGGTCGTGTGCCCCTGTTCGATGGGTACGCTGGCGTCGATCGCGCACGGCCTGGCGTCCAACCTGATCGAACGCGCCGCCGACGTCGTGATGAAGGAATGCCGTACCCTCATCCTGGTGCCGCGCGAGACGCCTTTCTCGACGCTGCACCTGGAAAACATGCTGAGCCTGTCACGCAACGGCGTGGTCATCCTGCCGCCCTCGCCCGGCTTCTACCAGCAGCCGCGCGAGATCGGCGACCTGGTCGATTTCGTGGTCGCGCGCATCCTCGACCAGCTGCGCGTGCCACACACGCTGCTGCCGCGCTGGGGCGAATCGCGCGATGCCGACTGACGCTGTCACACGCCTGACATGCAGATGAAACAAGCTGAAGGGCTTTCCGGTCGTGCCGCCGCAGGCGACCGGGCACCTCGGGAGCACGCACATGAAGATGGACAGCCAGCCGCTGGACGGCGGCATCACCCTGATCCGGCTCGACGGTCGTCTCGACATCGAAGGCGCGGAGACGCTGGACCAGCCGCTCACCTACGCCACCAGCACGCACCCGGCGAGGATTGCGATCGATCTGTCGGAAGTGAGCTTTCTCGCCTCGATCGGCATCCGCACGCTGCTGTCGGCGGCACGCGGCCAGGCCTCGCGCGGCGGCAAGCTGGTCATGTTCGGTGCGCAGCCGATGATACGGCGCGTGCTGCAGACCGCCGGCGTCGACCAGCTGCTGACGCTGTGCGACGACCTCGACGCCGCGCGCAAGGCGCTGGCCGACTGAACGCCGGAGCAAATCTCCACGGGGTGCGCTGTGCATAGCGCACACGCGCGCCGAAGCCTGCGCCTGATCAACGACAGCGGCGCCATTTCCGCTGCGAGCGCCTGGTTGCGCACGCTCGGCGACAGCTTCGATCTGGGCAGCGAACTGGTGTTCCGGCTCGACCTGTGCGCATCGGAACTGGTCGCCAACATCGTCAGCTACGCCTTCGACGACGAAGCGCCGCACACCATCGCGCTCGACCTGATTCTGGAGCCGCAGTCGGTCAAGCTGGTGGTGGCGGACGACGGCCGCGAATTCGATCCGCTGGAGCTGCCGGAGCCGGTGACCCCGGCCACACTGGAAGAAGCCAGCGTCGGCGGACTGGGCGTGCACCTGGTGCGCCAGTTCGCCGATCAGGTCAGTTACGAGCGCACCAGCGGCCGCAACCAGCTCACGCTGGCGTGGACCCGGCCAAGCCGCAGCAGCCCGAGCGGCAGCCGCACCCCGGTGCGCCGCGGCGTCGAGCGCAGGCGTCGCCAAGCCGCGGTGTTCCCGCTGATCCGCGCCGACGGCAGCCGTGTCATCCAAGACGCCCGCGTCGGCGGCGAGCGCCGCGCACTCGGTTTCATTTCGCGCCTCGACCTGTTCCGCGACGTGCCCTACGCGCTGATCGAAGGCCTGCTCGCCCATTGCGCGCAGCGCGACTACCCAGACGAATACGTGGTGCTGGCGCCCGGCATGCAGAACGACCACGTGGCCCTGGTGCTGGCCGGACGGCTGCGGGTCTACCTGGACGATCCGGCGACTGACGGCCAGGGTGGCTACACGGTGATCGGCAGCGGCGAATGCGCGGGCGAGCTTTCGATCATCGACGGCGAACCGGCGTCCGCCTGGGTGGTGGCCGAACCCGGCACACGGCTGCTGCTCATCGACGCCCACACCTTCTTTTCCGAACTGCTGCCGCTGCCTCAGGTCGCCCGCAACCTGCTGCGCCTGATGGCGGCGCGCATGCGCCAGGCCAATCACCAGGTGGTCGAGCAGGTGCGCCGCTCGCTGGTACTGGAACGCCTGCAGTCGGAACTGCGCACGGCACAGGAAATCCAGTCGGGCATGCTGCCGCTGCGCTCGCCGATGTTCGCCGAACATCCGGAGATCGAGTGCGAAGCCAGCATCCAGCAGGCGCGCGAGATCGGCGGCGACTTCTTCGACGCCTTCTTCATCGACGAGAACCGCCTGTTCGTCGCCATCGGTGACGTCTGCGGCAAGGGCATGCCGGCCGCGCTGCTGATGATGCGCACACTGACCACGCTGCGCGCAGAAGCGGCACGCAAGCAGGGGCAGAAGGGGCATCTGGAAAGGGTGATGGAACGCACCAACCGCAAGCTGGCGCTGAACAACGAACGACTGCTGTTCGCCAGCCTGTTCATCGGCCTGCTGGACACCCGCGATGGCAGCTTCCGCTACGCCAACGCCGGTCATCTGCGGCCCGTGCTGCTGCGTCGCGGCGACGCGCCGGTGCTGCTCAAGGTGCCGCGCAACCCGATCGCCGGCATCGACCCGACCATCGATTACGCACTGGGCGAAACCCGGCTCGGCTCGGGCGACCAGTTGCTGCTCTACACGGACGGCGTGACCGAAGCGCTGAACACGCGCGGAGAACTGTTCGGCGAAACGCGGCTGCTGGCGACGCTGACCGGTCTGCGCGCCGGCGCAGCAGGCGCCATCGACGCGGTACGCGAGGCGACCCGCCTGTTCTGCGACGGCCAGGCGCCGTCGGACGACGTGACGCTGCTGGCGCTGCGCTACATCGGCCACACGTAGAACATGCATCCGCCACGTCCTTCGCGGACGGCGGCGGATGCCCGTCGTGCTTACTGCACCTTGGCCTTCGACATCAGCGATTCGATGTGGGTCTGCACCGCCTGCTGCTGCATCGATTCGATCACGCGGTCCTTTACCTCCTCGAACTTCGGCGCTTCGGCGCGGCGCACGTCGTCGAGCTGGATCACGTGGAAGCCGTAGGCGGTCTTGACCGGCTCGGTCGTGAACTGGCCCTTCTCCAGCTTCTGCAGGGCGGCGTCGAATTCCGGAACGAAGGAGCCCGGGCGCGACCAGCCCAGCTCACCGCCGCGCTCCTTGCTGCCCGGATCGTTCGACACCGACACCAGTTCCGCGAACGGCGTCCCGGCCTGCAGCTTGGCGATGATGTCGCGCGCGACCTCTTCGGAATCGACCAGGATGTGGCGCGACGCGTATTCGTTCGGGCCGCCCTGAGCGACCACGCGCTCGTACTCGGCGCGGGCGGCCGCCTCGGTCACCGGGTTCTTCTCGACCCAGCGCTCCAGGTAGGCGTTGGCCAGCATCTCGCCACTGGAATAGGCGATGCGCTGCTGCACCTCCGGCACCTTGTCGGTACCGGCCTTGCGTGCCGCCTGCAGCAGCACCTCGCGGCGCACCAGGTGCTCGCGCACACGGTTGCGCAGGTCCTCGTTGTCGGGCGCGCCCTGGGCGACCTGCTCGCGCACCAGCAGATCCGCCAGCGCGGCGGGCACGGCCACGCCATTGACCTTGGCCAGCGCGGCACCGGCCGCAGGCGCCTTGGTCTGGGCCACGGCGGAGGCGGCAACACTCATCATCAGGGCGGCGGCAAGTGCGCCGATACGGTGGTTCATCAGGACATCCTCGTGGGTTGTGTGGGGCTCGTTCGAGCGGAATGCTTATACCGCCCTTTTGGCCGGTGTGGCGAGGGCTGCTGTAACCGTGCTGTCGCCGCGACGTCATATGTGCTGAACACGCACTGCATATCTTGAAGCGGTACCCTTCACGGAGACGGGAATGCTTCAGATCGATTCGGCACGCGAACGGCGTGCCCAGCGCAACCTCAGCGTCACGCTGGCGGCCTGCGAATCCGAGGTGCTGGCGGCGCAGCAGCTGCGCTGGCGGGTGTTCGCCGACGAACTTGGCGCACGGCTCGACAGCCCGGTGCACGGCGCCGACATCGACCGCTTCGACGCCCACTGCAAACACCTGATCGTGCGCGACGAGGACAACGGCCGCATCGTCGGCTGCTACCGCATCCTGCCGCCCGAGGCGGCGCGGCGCACCGGCGGCTACTACTCGGAAACCGAATTCGACCTCGGCCGGCTCGACCACCTGCGCTCGCAGATGGTGGAGATCGGCCGCTCCTGCATCGACGCCGACTACCGCAACAACGCGGCGGTGATCGCGCTGCTGTGGTCCGGTCTCGCGCGCTACATGCTGGACGGTGGCCACCAGTACCTGATCGGCTGCGCCAGCATCGGGCTGGCCGACGGCGGCCACAACGCGGCGGCCATCTGGGCCGGCCTGAGCGCGCACATGGCGCCGGCCGAATACCGCGTGTTCCCGAAGGTGCGGCTGCCGCTGGAGCGCCTGACACCGAACGCCGGCAGTGTCCTGCCGCCGCTGGTCAAGGGCTATATCCGCGCTGGCGCCGAGGTGTGCGGCGAACCGGCCTGGGACCCGGACTTCAACACCGCCGACCTGCCGCTGCTGCTCACCATGGCCAAGCTGGATGCGCGCTACGCCCGCCACTTCGTACAGCGCGCCGCCTGATCCGCGAACCGGGGAGGACGTAAGATGTCTGTCATCAGTCTGTTTGCCGACCTCGATCTTCCCTTGTCGCACCCTCATCCGCACCACCCCGTCGCGGCGCGTGCCGCCGCGGCCACGCACCACACTTCCGGCCTGCGCGCACAGGCGCGCATGACCTGGCGCATCGCGCGGCTGGCCGTGCATCTGGCCGCCGGCTGTTCACGCGTCGCCCTGCTCTATCCGCTGGTCGGCGAGCGCACGCAACGCAAGATGCGCGCACGCTGGTCGCGCCAGCTGCTCGGCGTGCTCGGTGTCGAACTGCAGGCGCAGGGGCCGCTGCCGCGGCCCGGCCAGCTGCTGGTGAGCAATCACATCTCCTGGGTGGACGTGTTCGTGATCAACGCCATCTCGCCGCTGTCTTTCGTCTGCAAGGACGAGGTGCGCAGCTGGCCGCTGCTCGGCTGGCTGGTGGCGCGCAACCACACGGTGTTCATCCGCCGCGCCAGCCGCAGTTCGGCGGCCGAGGTGCGTGACCGGCTGGTCGGTTCGCTCAGCTGCGGGCGCAGCGTGATGGTGTTCCCCGAGGGCACCACCACCGACGGCCGCGCCGTGCTGCCCTTTCGCGCCGCGCTGTTCCAGGCCGCGATCGACGCCGGCCGCGCGGTCAAACCGGTGCGCCTGCGCTATGTCGATCATCGCGGCGAGCACTCGGACGCCGCCGCCTACATCGACGACGTGAGCTTCTGGCAGTCGGTCTGCATGCTGGCGCGCGCTCCGCGCACGGTGGCGCGCGTCGAACTGCTGCCGGCCCTGCCCTCGCACGGCCTGACGCGGCAGGATCTGGCGCAGGTGACGCACGCCCAGGTGAGCGCGACCGCCTGAACAGTTGATTCGGATCAACGGCCGCGCAGCACGGCGGCGTACCGTGGAATCGGAGGCTGCGGCACGGTGCCGCAGACCGGACGGTACGAGGAGAACCGCATGATCCGCGAAGTCACCGGCGACATTCTTTTTACGCGCGCCCAGGTCATCGCCCACGGCATCGCCGTGCGCGAACGTTTCGACCACGGTCTGGCGCTGGCGCTGCGCGAGCGCTGGCCGTCGATGGCGCGCGACTACCGGCACGCGCAGCACGGCCGCCACATGGCGCCGGGCGAGGTGTGGTCGTGGGCCGGCGTCGATAACGACGGCAGCACGCGCAACATCGTGAACATGCTCACCCAGGACATGGTGGGCGAAGGCCCGGCGGCAAAACCGGGCAAGGCGACGGTCGAGCACGTGCATCACGCGCTGAAGGCGCTGGCCCGGCACCTGCAGGCGATCGGCGCCACCAGCGTGGCCCTGCCGCGGCTGGCCACCGGCGTCGGCGGTCTGGAGTGGGCCGAGGTGAAGCCGCTGATCGAACAGCATCTGGCACCGCTGGGCATTCCGGTCGTCGTCTACGAAACCTATCGCAAGGACGTGGTGGCGGACGAGAAGCTGCACTGACGCCGTCGGTGCGGCAGGCGCTCAGCGCCCGTCGCGCAGGCTGTCGATCAGCGCCATATTGTGTTCGAGCAGGCGGTTGCACTCGTCGTCGCGCTGCGCGAACGCGTCGTCCAGCCCCTGCGCCTGCGCAGGGTCGGCGCGACGTTCGGCCAGGGCCTTGCGCTCGCGCCCCAGCACGGCCGCGACCTGCGGGCGTTCGCCCAGGCGCATGGCCAGCGAGAGGTAGCTCTTCGCAGCGTACTGCACACGCACGGTACGGCTCGCTTGCGGATGCGCCGCCGCGATGTCGCCATAGATTGCAGAGCACGCGGCCAGCCGCTCGGCCAGCGTCGGCCGGTCCAGCACCTGCGCCTGCGCGCCGGCAGCAACCAGCAAAAGGGTCATCGAGACTGCTGTGTGTTTGATGTGCATGCAAATGCCTCCGTGTCCGGCATCGCAGCGTAAACACCCTGCCTCCGTCGCTGCGGCCGCAGCGACGCGGTGAGGACGATCGCCTCGTTCGATCGGGTGCACATCCCCGCCTTTGCGCCCATCGGCATCGCCGCGCCCGGGACTGCTTCCCTCGGCATGCGCTAGGGCAGCAGGCGCTCGCGCAGGAAAACCGGAAAGCGCGGCTGGCCGCGCGGCGTCAGCTCACGATAGCGGTAGGTGACGACGGCGCCGATGGCCGGCGGCGCCGCACGCTGGGCGTCGGTGAAGCCGCTGCCGATGCGGAAACGGCGACCCGCTGCATCGATCACCTCGAGCGCACCCAGCCGGCCGCGATGACGGCCCTTGCCCGGCAGGTGGGCGAGCACGGTTGCTTCGGCGTCGAGAAAGGGGGTGAGCTTGAGCAGTGCGTCGCTGCGACCGGCTGTCCAGTGCGCGTCGGCCCGGTGCAGCATCAGGCCCTCGCCACCACCGGCGACGACCGCGTCGAACAGCGCCTGCAGCGCGGCGCGGTCGGCGAGTCGCTGCTGCGGCACGACGCGTATCCAGTCGACACCGATCGCCTCGACCAGCTGCTGCATACGCGCCAGCCGCTGCGAAAAATCGCCGTCGGCACCCGGCAGGTCGAACACCATGTAGCGCACCGCGCGCCAGTCGGCGTCGGTCGAGCGCTCACGGCGGACGATGCCGGACAGCTCGTCGAAGCGGCCACGCCCCAGCCACAGCTCGCCGTCGAGCGGGTATCCGGGCAGCGGTACGACGAACCACGCCGGCGCGGCGATGGCCGCACCGTTGCGCAGGCGCAGCGCCTGCCCGTCCCAGCGGGCGCGGACACCGTCGAGCTTTTCGCTGATCCAGTAGGGCGTCGGGTCGATGTCGGCGGGCGCACGCTGCGCCAGCATCGGCGGCAGCGGGTCGGCGACAGCGAATGACGGAAACAAGCCGCAAAGACAGAACAGCAGCACGCGCATGGTCGGGACTCCGGTGACGGAGCCGCGATTATCCCGCTTCATGACAATGGCAAACGCCGAGGCGCGCACTCGTGCAGCTTGTTGCGGACGTTCAGCGCGCTTCGCCGGCCTTGTCGCGCTCGCGCTGGTAGCGCTCGTATTCGAGGTTCGCCGTATCCAGGCAGCGGCTGCGTTCGGCCGCATCGACGATGCGGTCGCACTCGTTCTGGCGCCAGCCGGCCGCGCTGTCATAGACCTGCCGGCTGCTGCAGCCCGCCAGTACGCAGGTCAGCACGGTGATGGCGGCGATCGGGCGAATCACGGCTTACTCCCCGAGATAGGCGGCGCGCACCGCCGGGTTGCCCAGCAGTTCGGCCGCCGGTGCGGTCAGCGTGATTTCGCCGCCATCCATCACGCAGCCGCGGTCGCACAGCGACAGCGCGAGCCGCGCGTTCTGTTCGACCAGCAGCAGCGTGACGCCTTCGCGCGCGACTTCGCGGATCACCTCGAACACAGTGTCGACCATGATGGGCGACAGCCCCATCGACGGCTCGTCGAGCAGCAGGATGCGTGGCCGGCTCATCAGCGCGCGGCCGATCGCCACCATCTGCTGCTCGCCGCCGGACAGCGTGCCGGCGGTCTGCCCTGCGCGCTCCTTCAGCCGCGGCAGCAGGCCGAACACGCGCTCGATATCGGCGGCTATGGTCGCCTTGTCGTCGCGAACGTAGGCGCCCATTTCGAGGTTTTCCAGCACCGACAGCCGGGCGAATACACCGCGGCCTTCCGGTACCAGCGCCAGGCCCTTGCGCACCAGCAGGTGCGGCGGCGCGTGCTCGATCGCCTCGCCATCCAGCTTGACGCTGCCGCGCGCCGGCAGCATGCGGGCGATGGCTTTCAGCGTGCTGGTCTTGCCGGCGCCGTTGGCGCCGATCAGCGCCACCTTCTCGCCGGCGGCGACATCGAGGTCGACGCCGCGCACGGCGCAGATGCCGCCGTAATGCACTTCCAGTGCGCGCACCTCAAGCATCTGCCGCCTCCGTACCGAGATAGGCGGCGATCACGCGCGGGTCGCGCCGCACCACGTCCGGCACGTCCTCGGCGATCTTCTCGCCGTAATCGAGCACCGCGACGCGGTCGCACAGCCCCATCACCAGTTTCACGTCGTGCTCGATCAGCAGCACGGTCATGCCGTCGCCGCGCAATTTCTCGATCAGCGCGCGCAGACCAACGGTTTCGGTCGCGTTCATGCCGGCGGCCGGTTCGTCCAGCGCCAGCAGCTTCGGTTCGGTCGCCAGCGCGCGGGCGATCTCCAGCCGGCGCTGGTCGCCGTAGCTCAGATGGGTGGCCTGCTGGTTGGCCAGACGGTCGATGCCGACATAGCGCAGCAGCGCATGCGCGCGCGCCTCGGTGTCGGCCTCCTCGCGCCGCGCCGCCGGCGTACGCAGGATGGCGCCGAGCACGCCGGTGCGCAGCCGGATGTGGCGGCCCACCATCACGTTCTCCAGCGCGCTCATCGCGCCGAACAGCCGGATGTTCTGGAAGGTGCGGGCGATGCCGACACCGGCGATGTGGTGCGGCACGCCCAGCGGCAGCGGCTGGCCATTGAAGCGCACCTCGCCCTGGTCGGCGCTGTACAGGCCGGTCAGCACGTTGAAGAAGCTGGTCTTGCCGGCGCCATTGGGCCCGATCAGGCCGTACACCTCGCCGGCGCGTATCGCCAGCGACACGTCGCGCAGCGCCTGCACGCCGCCGAAGCGCTTGCTGATGCCGCTCGCTTCGAGCAGGGGCGTGCTCATGCCGCCTCCCCGTGCGCCGCCAGTTCGCGCTTGCGCAGCGCCGATGGCCACAGCCCGGCCGGGCGCCAGCGCATCACGACCACCAGCGCGATGCCGAACAGCAGCAGACGCAGCGATTCCGGATCGATCAGCACCTTGCCGAACAGCGTCTGCTGCAGCGGCACCGCCCCCCAGCGCAGCGCCTCGGGCAGCAGCGCCAGCAGCACCGCACCGAGGATGACACCGGCGATATTGCCCATGCCACCGAGCACCACCATGCACAGCACCATGATGGATTCGAGCAGGCCGAAGGATTCCGGGCTGACGAAGCCCTGGAAGCCGGCGAACAGGCCGCCGGCCACGCCGCCGAAGGTGGCACCGAGGCCGAAGGCCAGCAGTTTCACATTGCGCGTGTTGATGCCGCAGGCGCGCGCGGCGACCTCGTCCTCGCGGATGGCGACCCAGGCGCGGCCCAGCCGCGAATCCTGCAGCCGCATGCAGACGAAGACGACGATCAGGGTCAGCGCGAGGAAGAAGTAATACTGCAGGTACACACCGGGCAGCGTGAAGCCGAACAGCTCCAGCGGCCGGTTCAGCGCGTGACCGCCGATCTGCGCGGCGGCGATGTTGTTGATGCCTTGCGGGCCGTTGGTGATGTTGGCCGGCGCATTCAGGTTGTTCAGGAAGATGCGGATGATTTCGCCGAAGCCCAGCGTCACGATGGCCAGGTAGTCGCCGCGCAGCTTCAGCGTCGGCGCGCCCAGCAGCACGCCGAACAGTCCCGCCACCAGCGCGCCAAGCGGCAGTACCGCCCACACCGGCCAGCCGGGCGCGGCGGCGAAAACCTGCGGAAAGGCGATCGCCAGATGCGGGCTGGACAGCAGCGCATACAGATAGGCACCGACCGCGTAAAAGGCGATGTAGCCGAGATCGAGCAGGCCGGCGAAACCGACCACGATGTTCAGCCCGAGCGCCAGCATGATGTAGAGCAGCGCGAAATCGATGATGCGCACCCAGGAATTGCCGAAGCCGGCACCGACGACGAAGGGCAGCACCGCCAGTGCCACGCCGATCAGCACGACGCCCAGCCTGGCCTTCAGCTTGGGATCGACGCTCATGCGCGCTCCGCCACTTTTTCGCCCATCAGGCCGGACGGCCGGAACACCAGCACCAGGATGAGCACGAAGAAGGCGAACACGTCCTTGTAATGGCTGCCGAGGAAACCGCCGGTCAGGTCGCCGATGTAGCCGGCGGCCAGGCTTTCGATGATGCCCAGCAGCAGCCCGCCCAGCATCGCTCCACCGAGGTTGCCGATGCCGCCCAGCACCGCTGCGGTGAAAGCCTTCAGGCCGAGCATGAAGCCCATCGCGTAGTGGGCGATCGAGTAGTTGGCGGCCACCATGACGCCGGCCACCGCCGCAAGCGCCGAACCGAGCACGAAGGTGAAGGAAATGACGCGGTCGACATCCACGCCCATCAGCCGCGCCACCGCCGGGTTCTCGGCGGTGGCGCGCATCGCACGGCCGAGCCGGGTGCGGGTGACCAGCCAGACCAGCGCCGCCATCAGCGCCGCCGCGGTGGCGATGATGATGATCTGCAGGTCGGTGATGGCCGCGCCGAGGAACTGGTGCGGTGCTGCGGGCAGCAGCGGTGGAAAGGTGTGGTAGTTGCGGCCCCAGCCGATCATCGCCAGCTGCTGCAGCACGATGGACACGCCGATGGCGGTGATCAGCGGCGCCAGCCGCGGGGCGTTGCGCAGAGGCCGGTAGGCGATGCGCTCTATCGTGAAGCCGACCGCCATGCACACCGGAATCGCGATCAGCAGACCGCCGAGCACGACGGCGGGGCCGGGCAGGCCGCTCGGCACCAGCAGGCCAATGGCGGTCAGCGCGGTCAGCGCGCCGATCATCACCACTTCACCATGGGCGAAATTGATCAGGCCGAGAATGCCATAGACCATCGTGTAGCCGAGCGCGACCAGCGCGTAGATGCTGCCGAGCACCAGACCGTTGATGATCTGCTGGATGAAGATGTCCACGAGGTATCGAGGGAGGCCGGGAGAAGATGGAAGCGCCGATCAGGCGCCGGCGATGCGCGCCGCCCGGCCCGGGGCCGCTGCGGACGCGCAGGACTGCATTGTGCCGCTCAGTTGGCGCTCAGTTGCTCGGCTTGCCGCCCATCGTTTCGAGCGCCGACCATGCGCCGCCCTTGGCCTGATACAGCGTGACCGCGCCGTCCTTGATGTCGCCCTTTTCGTCGAACTGGATCTGCGCGCTCAGACCAGGGTAGTTCAGCGCCGCCAGCGCCGGCAGGAATTTCGCCGTTTCGGTCGAGCCGACCTGCTTCATCGCCTCGGCCACCACGCGCACCGCGTCATAGGCATAGGGGGCATAGAGCTGGATGTCGGTGTTGTACTTCGCCTTGTAGCGGTCGCGGAAGGCGGTGCCACCCGCCATCTGGTCCAGCGGCACACCGGGCAGCGAGCAGTAGTGGCCTTCGGCGCCCTCGCCTGCCAGCTTGTGGAATTCAACCGTGCAGGCGCCGTCGCCGAACAGCATCGGCGCGGTAATGCCCAGCGTCTTCAGCTGACGCGCCATCGGACCGGCCTGGGTGTCCATGCCGCCGTAGAACACGAGGTCGGGCTTGGTCGACTTCACCTTGGTCAGAATGGCGGCGAAGTCCGTTTCCTTGTCGGTCGTGTATTCGCGGGTGACCACCTCGGCGCCGGCCGCCTTGGCCGCCTTCTCGAACTCGTCGGCCAGGCCCTGACCGTAGGCGGTGCGGTCATCGATGATGGCGATCTTCTTCGCGCCCAGCTTGCTCATGGCGAAGCTGCCGAGCACGCTGCCTTGCTGCACGTCGTCGGCGAACACGCGGAACGCCGTCTTGTAGCCCTGCCGCGTATAGGTCGGATTGGTGGCGGACGGCGACACCTGGACGATGCCTGCGTCGTGATAGATGCGCGACGCAGGAATCGTCGTGCCGCTGTTCAGGTGACCGATCACCGCATGCACGCGGGCATCGGCCAGCTTCTGCGCCACCGTGGTGCCCTGACGCGGATCGGCCTGGTCGTCCTCGCCCAGCAGTTCGAACTTCGCCACCTTGCCGCCGATCAGGATCTTCTCGGCATTCAGATCGTCGATGGCCAGTCGCGCACCATTCTCGTTGTCCTTGCCGAGGTGGGCCTGCGGGCCGGTCAGCGGCGCCACATGACCGAGGCGGATGGTGATCGTGGCCTCGCCGGCATCGGCGGTCACGGCCGGCACGGCGGCCTCTTCCTTCGGACCGCAGGCGGCGAGCAGGCAGGCCGACAGGGCCACGAGTGCGGACAGCGGGCGCGACGGGGTGATCAGGGTCATGTGGAATCTCCGCGAGGGGCTGAAAGGTTGTCAGCCCCGGATTTTGCGGGCGGGCGCCCGGAGCGTCAATTTGGATGCGGCAGAAACGACGATGCCGGTGCGCACAAGCGCACCGGCATCGTCAGTCTGCATCAACGAACGGCAATCAGCGTGCCATGCGGCGACGCGCGGCGGCAATCAGACCGAGACCGGCGAGGAACATCGCATAGGTTTCCGGCTCCGGAACCGGCACCGTCACGACGATGGGGTTCTGCGACATCGACACCGGGCCGGTCTCGCTGAAGGTGAGGCCGGTCACGAAGGCGGTCGGGTTCAGCGGATCAAGCGCCGCGCCCTCCTCGATGCCGAGGATGCGGAAACGGGTGACCGCCTCGGCAAAGGTGAAGGTGACGCCGCCGGTCAGCACGTCGCCGCTCGCCACCCAGGCTTCGCCGTTCCACAGCCACAGGTCGTACAGGCCGTCACCGAAGGTCGGCAGCAACACCGAGGTGATCGAGGGGCCGCCGTTGACGATGTAGTCGTAGCCGATCGCGATGTCCGGATCGATGAACACCGGCGTGCCGGCGACCACGTTGAAGTCGAAGTTCCAGCCCTCGTCGCTGGCCACCGGCATCAGCGGGTTGGAGGCCGAGGAGCCCGGCAGCTGACCATTGCGGATCGCGAACGACCACAGGCCGGCTTCGCCGCCTGCCACATTGGTGGTGTGCTGCAGGTTCAGCACGTCGCCGGTGCGCGAACCGGGCAGCGTCAAGTAGTTGACGCCGTCGCCGGCGTCGTAGCCGGCCTGCGCCGGAATGCCGCCCAGGCCATTCGAGCCGCCGCTGGCGTCACCGGTGGTCCACTCCAGTCGCTCGTAGCGGAAGTCGACGTCGAAATTGCCGCCGCCCTGGTTGCGCAGCACCAGCTGGAAACTGTTGGTCTTGTCGGTCGCGGAGCTGTAGTAGCCGACGGCATCCCAGGTGACTGCAAGCGTGTTGGCGTTCGGCGAATGGATCCACACATTGCCGGTGCCGCGCGTGTCGACGTCACCCCAGAAGGGCGCAATCATCGGCTGGCTGGAGATCGGAAAGGGGTCGGGCGTGTAGGTGCCGATCGCCGACAGGAAGCTGATGTTGCCGTTGTTGTTGACGAAGAAATTGCTGAAGGTCTGACCGAAGAAATCGATGTCGAACGGCAGCGGCAACTGGTTGGTCGAGCCGTCGTCGTTGGCGGCCAGAAACTGCGTACCGTAGCCACGGTCGCCCACGCCGAAGTCGAGCATTGAGACAGCCTGCGCGCCGCCGGACAGCGTGGCGATCAGCGCGGGCAGGAGAAGGGTGCGGAATTTCATCTGTAACGCTCCGGTAATGTTCGACCGGGCGTCAGCAAGTCATGTGCCAAAACGTATGACTTTAGTATTAGTCCTTTCGGATCATCGACCTACGGCATATGGCGGCGGCACGCCGTTTCAGCGGTGTAAGGCGGGCCGACACGACCGTCCGGAAGTGCGTAGCACAACGCCGATCGAAACGGCCGCACGCGGCCCCCTGTCAGCTGAAACGATGCGTGACGCGGGTCACGGCTGACGCATTGCGCGTGATCACTCAGCTGCGCACCTTGTCGCCGGCCGGCAGCGGGCCCAGCCCGCCCTCTTCGCGCACGTCGTCCGGCAGGCGTTCGCGCAGATCGCTGATGAGGCCGAGCGCGGCCATCAGCTTCAGGATGTAGAAGGTGACGTCGATTTCGTACCAGGCGAAGCCGGCACGCGCGCTGGCACCGTAACGATGATGATTGTTGTGCCAGCCGCCGCCGAAGGTGAGCAGCGCGAGCAGGGGGCGGTTCACCGAGTCGTCATCGGTGTCATAGCGGCGGTAGCCGCCCGGCATGAAGCGGAAGTGGCCGACCGAATTGACCATGGACACCGTCTGCACGCCGAGCGCGGTGGGCAGGAAAAAGCCCCACATCAGCGCCGCACCGCCGCTGACGGTCGGACCGAAGGCACCTGCCTGCGCCAGCAGCCATATGAAGAAGGCGCCGGACAGCATGAGCAGCGTGTAGTGCTTGTTCACCCAGAGGACTTCCGGGTAGCGCGCGAAGTCGGGCACGACGTCGAGATCAGTGTCCTTGTAGCGCTCGCACCAGACCCAGCCGACGTGCGAATGGAACAGGCCGTGCTGGCGCGGCGAGATCGGGTCGTCGGGGGTTTCGACATTCTGGTGGTGGTGGCGATGCACCGACGCCCACCACAGCGGACCGTGCTGGCCGCACTGCGAGGCAATCACCGCAAGGATGAACTGCACCGGGCGCGAGCACTTGAAGGCGCGGTGCGAGAAGTAGCGGTGGTAGATGCCTTCGACGCCGAACATGCGCACTGCGTAGCTCGCCAGCGCCAGCCACACCAGCGGCCAGGTCGGCGGATAGATGAAGGGGGTGGCGATCGCGGCAGCGAACAGGATGACGTAGCGCACCCGTGTCTGGTTGATCGACTCGGTGACCTGCTTGCCGTAATGCGTGCGGGACGCTGTTGCGCTCATGCTCGACCTTCTCCGGAAAGGGGGTGCCGGGCGCGAGTCTAGCAAGCGGGGTATTGCAGCCGATGCGTCGAATACAGCCGCCCCTTGCCCCCATTTCGAGCGGTCAACGAAAAAAGCCGGCCATACGGCCGGCTCTTTCGATGCCCGACGATCCGCTTACTTGGCGCCGGCAAGCACCCAGGCAGCCAACGTCTTGGCATCGGCGTCCGACAGTGCCGATTGCGCGGGCATCGGCATCGGACCGCCCCAGGACGGCTTGGTACCGGCCGGCGTACCGGCCTTGATGAAAGCGGCGACCTTGGCTTCGGCGTCCTTCTGGCCGGCGTACTTCTTCGCGACAGCCTGGTAGCCCGGACCGATCTTGGTGTCAGCGCCCTGCGAATGACAGGCCAGACAGCCCTTGGCGGTGGCCAGGTCCTTGCTGGCGAAAGCCGGCGCGCTCACGAGCGCTGCGGCGCAGACGACGGCGGAAATCAGGGTTTTCATGGTGTTCCTCGACGGAGTGGTTGATCCAACGTTCAGTGGGTCGCGGGGCCGGGCAGATCCGGCGCAGGCTCGGCGGCGCGGCCCGCAAGTCTAAGCCAGCCGACAGCAGGTGAACAAGAGCGTGCCGTGCAGCCTGCCCCGGATACAACGACGGCCAGCCGCCGCACGTTGACCGGGATCAGCGCCCGGACGTTCGCCGCCAGCCCAGGCTGAGCGCCGTACCGACCAGGATGATGACGGTGCTCGCCAGCATCGCCAGCGTCGGCCGCTCGTCGAACAGCAGATGGCCCCACAGCATGGCGAAGGGCGGGATCAGGAAAGTGACGCTCAACGCCTGCGTCGCCCCCATGCGGCCGATGAGGCGGAAATACAGCGCGTTGGCCAGTGCGGTTGACACCAGTCCGAGCACCGCTACCGCCAGCAAGGGGCGCCAGGAGGGGAGATGATCGGGCAGCGACGCCAGCGCCCACGGCAGCAGCAGCAGCGCCCCGACCAGCGAAATGCCGGTGGCCACGGCCGATGGATGCACGTCGTGCAGCTGGCGTCGCACCCACTGCACGCACAGGCCGTAGGAGGCCGACGCGATCAGCCCAAGCGCCACCGCGTCCAGTCCGACCTTGAGTCCGCCGACCTCGCGCAGACCGGCCAGCAGCACGACGCCGGCAAAACCGAGCAGCAGGCCCAGCTGCTTCGGGCGCGACAGCGCCTCGCGCCACACCCACACGCCGAGCAGCGCCGAAAAAAGCGGAGAGGTCGCGTTCAGCACCGCGGCAAAGCCGGCGCTGGAGAGCATGACCGTCTCGGCGAACAGCACGAAGGGCAGCGCCGTGCTGCCGGCTCCGGTCAGCAGCAGCCAGCCGCTCACCCGACGACGCTGGCCTGCAGCAACGTCGCGCAAGGGCCAGCCAAACAGCGCCAGCAGCGCCATCGAGGCCAACGCAAGACGCAGCCCGACGGTCAGCGGCAGACCCAGTTCGGGGATGGCGACACGGTAGAGCGCGAAGGAGGCGCCCCAGATCAGCGCCAGCAGCAGGAATTCGACACGGGTGCGCACGGCGGGGCGAGGTCGAAGCGGGTCGCCATTGTCGCCGGCCGGCGCCCGGCCCGCCAGCCGGCTAAACTGCCGGCCTGCATCTGCTGCCGCCGGAACATCATGACGCCCCGCTTCGACCTCGCCCCGCCCGCCCCCGACCTGTCCGTCACGCTGCAGGCCTGCCTCGACAACAAGACCAAGCCGCTCGGCGCGCTTGGCCGACTGGAGGCGCTGGCACTGCAGGTCGGTCAGGTTTTGGGCTCGACCGCACCCGAGCCGGGCCGGCCGCACCTGCTGGTGTGCGCCGGCGATCACGGCACGCTGCGCGACGCGCGCGGGCGCGGCCTGTCGGCCTACCCGGCCGACGTGACCTGGCAGATGGTCGAGAACTTCCTCGCCGGCGGCGCCGCCATCAACGTGCTGGCGCGCGAGGGCGGCATGGCGCTGCACATCGCCGACTGCGGCGTGGCGCACGACTTCGGCCCCCGCGACGGCCTGATCGACGCCAAGGTGGCGCACGGCACCGCCAGCTGGTTCGACGGCCCGGCGATGACACCTGCGCAGTGCGCGCAGGCGCTGGACAACGGCGCCCGCATCGCCCGCGACATCGCGGCCGGTGGTGCTCGTGTGCTCGGTTTCGGCGAAATGGGCATAGGCAATACCGCGTCCGCCTCGCTGATCACCCATCTGCTGACCGGTGCACCGATGGACGACTGCGTCGGCCGCGGCACCGGTCTGGGCGACGCCGCGCTGGCCGACAAGAAGCGCGTGCTGGCCGGACTGGCGGCGGGCTACGACGGTCCGCGCGACGCGTTTTCGGTGCTCGCCGTCTTCGGCGGCTTCGAGATCGCGACCATGGCCGGCGCCATGCTGGGCGCCGCGCAATCGCGCATGCTGCTGCTGATCGACGGCTTCATCAGTTCGGCCGCCGCGCTGGTCGCGCAGGCACACGCGCCGGCGCTGCGCCACTACTGCGTGTTCTCGCACCGCTCGCAGGAGCGCGGCCACGCCATCCAGCTCGAGCACATGCAGGCACTGCCCCTGCTCGACCTCGACCTGCGCCTCGGCGAAGGCACCGGTGCCGCGCTGGCCTGGCCGCTGGTCCGCGCGGCGGCCGCCATCCTGCGTGACATGGCCAGTTTCGAGTCCGCTGGCGTGTCGAAGGCGTGAAGGACACGCTGGTCGCCACGGTGACACGCCGATGATCCGCCGCGAACTCGAACTGTTCTTCAACGCGCTGCGTTTCTTCACGCGGCTGCCGGTGCCGGCCTGGGTCGGCTGGTCGAACGAGTTGATGAACGCCAGCGCACGCTGGTTCCCGGCGGTGGGCTGGGTGGTCGGCGCCGCCGGCGCCGCTGTGTTGTGGGCGACCGGGCAGGTACTGCCGGCCGCGCTCGCGGTCGTGCTGTCGACCGCTGTGACGATACGACTGACCGGCGCCTTCCACGAGGACGGCTGGGGCGACGTGTGCGACGGCTTCGGCGGCGGCTGGTCGCACGAACAGATCCTGACCATCATGAAGGACTCGCGCATCGGCGCGTACGGCGCCCTCGGCATCGTGCTCATGCTGGCCGGCAAGCTGGCGGCGCTGTCCGCGCTGCCGCTGGCGAGCGCGGTCGTCGCGCTGCTGGTCGCGCATCCGCTGTCGCGGCTGTGCGCAACCGCGCTGATTTACTTGATGCGCTACGCGCGTGACGAAGACCCGGACGGCGTATCGCGCGCCAAGCCGCTGGCGGTGAAGCTGTCGGGCGGCGGCATGCTGTGGGCAGCACTGTGCGGTCTGGCGCCGCTGTCACTGCTCGCACCGGTACAGATCGCCCTGGTGATCGGGCTGGCGCTGCTCGTCACCGTCGCCGCGGCCCGCCACTTCCAGCGCCGCATCGGCGGCTACACCGGCGACTGCCTGGGCGCCGTGCAGCAACTGGCGGAGCTGGCGGTGTATGTCGCGCTGTGCGCGCGGATCTGACTGAAGTTCTGTGGGAGGGGTCTTCTGACCCCGACGGCAGCCGGCATCGAAGCCAGTGGACCATCACCGCCGCGTCGCGGCCAAGGCCGCGCCCACAGGAGCGGGCGCCCAATTCACGGCCGGCGCCGGTTTTTTGTGGGAGCGAGCTTGCTCGCGATCAGGGCCTGGATCGAAGCCTGAGGCCGGGTGTCGTGAGCCCTCGCGTCAGCCGCGCAGCCGCGCGATCAGGCCATCCAGCTGGTCGAGGTCGTTGAAGCGGATGACCAGCTTGCCGGCACCGCGCGCATTGGCACTGATCGATACCGGTGCGCCGACGATGTCCGACAGTTCCTCTTCCAGCCGCGCCAGGTCGCGCGAAGGTTCGGCTTTTGCCTTGGTACCCTGCTCGGCCAGACCGCCGCGCGCCACCAGTTTTTCGGTGTCGCGCACGGTCAGGCCCTGGGCGACGACGCGATTGGCGAAGGCGATCTGATCGGCCTTGGGCAGGCTCAGCAGCGCGCGCGCATGGCCCATGTCGAGGTCGCCGGTCACCAGCTGTTCCTGCACCGGTTCGGCCAGCTGCAGCAGGCGCAGCAGATTGGTGGTGGCTGAGCGCGAACGGCCGATGGCGTTGGCCGCCTGTTCGTGTGTCATGCCGAATTCGTCGATCAGGCGCTGCACGCCAGCCGCCTCTTCCAGCGGATTCAGATCCTCGCGCTGGATGTTCTCGATCAGGCTCATCGCCAGCGCGGCGTCGTCCGGGATGTCGCGCACCAGCGTCGGCACTTCGCTCAGGCCGGCCAGCTGCGCCGCGCGCCAGCGTCGCTCGCCGGCGATGATTTCGAATCGTCCGCCGCCGACGCTGCGCACGATGATGGGCTGCATGATGCCTTGCGACTTGATCGACTCCGCCAGCTCTTCGAGCGAACCCGGATCCATGCGGGTACGCGGCTGGTATTTGCCCGGCTGCAGCAGGCCGACTTCCAGCGTGCGCAGTTCGCCCGAATTGCCGGATTCACCGGTGTTGCCGGCCAGCAGCGCATCGAGGCCGCGGCCGAGGCCCTTGAGTTTGGGAGGAGTCATGGCGTTCGGTATTGTTGTCGTGGGTCGATCAGAAGCTCTTCACGCGCTCGATCATTTCCTGTGCAAAGGCGCTGTAGGCCTGCGCACCCTTGGCGTTCTTGTCAAACAGCACACCGGGAATGCCGTAGCTGGGCGCTTCGGCCAGCCGCACGTTGCGCGGCACCAGCGTGCGGAACACCTTGTCGCCGAAATGCGATTCGAGCTGGCCGGACACCTGCTGCGACAGCGTGCTGCGCGGGTCGAACATGACGCGCAGCAGGCCGATGATCTTCAGGTCGCGGTTCAGGTTGGCGTGCACCTTCTTGATCGTATTCACCAGGTCGGACAGACCTTCCAGCGCGTAGTACTCGCACTGCATCGGGATGATGACGCCGTGCGCCGCGCACAGGCCGTTCAGCGTGAGCAGGCTGAGGCTGGGCGGGCAGTCGATCAGCACGAAATCGTAATCGGCTGCGTGCTCGGCAATCGCCTTTTTCAATCGATTTTCCCGATTCTCCAGCCCGACCAGTTCGACTTCGGCGCCGGCCAGATCGCGGTTGGCCGGCAGCACATCCAGCCCGGCATGCGGACTGGTCACGCGCGCGTCGGCCAGCGAAGACAGGCCAACCAGCACCTGATAAACGCTGGACTTCAGTGTGCGCTTGTCGACGCCGGCGCCCATCGTGGCGTTGCCCTGCGGATCGAGGTCGACCAGCAGCGTGCGCTGGCCGGCCTGACCGAGCGCGGCGGCGAGGTTCACGCTGGTGGTGGTCTTGCCCACCCCGCCCTTCTGGTTGGCGACTGCGAAGATGTACGGCATGCCGGCTCAGCCGTCCGACTGCAGTTCGCGGGCGAGCCACAGCAGGTGGCGGGCGCCTTCGACACCGGGCACCTGCAGTTCTTCCGAGCGCAGCAACGCCCAGCCCTTCGGGATGGCGCGTACTTCCTCGTCCGGATAGACGCCCTTCATCGCCAGCATGTGGCCACCTGGCTTCAGCAGATGGCCGGCCACCTTGATGAAGTCGGCGAGGTCGCCGAAAGCGCGCGAAATGATGAAGTCGCACCCTTCCGGCAACGTCACCTGCTCGGCACGCGCGGTCTGCACGTCGAAATTCTCAAGGCCGAGGTCGATGCGCACCTGCTGCTGGAAGGACGCCTTTTTCGAGTTCGGCTCGATCGACACGACGTCGAGATCGCTGCGGGCGATCGCCAGCGGAATGCCGGGCACGCCACCGCCGGAACCGATGTCGGCCAGCTTCGCGCCTTCCGGCAGGAAGCGTTCGACCGACAGCGCGTCGAGCAGGTGGTGGGTGAGCATGCGGGATTCTTCGCGTATCGCGGTCAGGTTGTAGACCGCGTTCCACTTGGCCATCAGTGCGATGTAGCGCAGCAGACGGGTACGGGCTGTCGCGGTGAGCGGCAGGTCAAGTGCGGCAAGGCCGGCGTCGAGTTCGGTTTGCAAGGTCATGGGCGGATGGTTTCCGGGTACTTCAAATCTGTCCGGCCTGGCGGCCGGGGTGTTCAGGCCGCGCTGCGCACGGCGGCGCGCTTCTTCAGGTACACCAGCAGCAGCGAAATCGCCGCCGGCGTGATGCCCTGGATGCGCGAAGCCTGGCCGAGAGTCTCGGGCCGGTGCAGCGTGAGCTTCTGCTGCACTTCGCGCGACAGACCGCCGACCGCGCCGTAGTCGATGTCGTCCGGCAGGCGCGTGTCTTCGGTCGCGCGCAGCTTGTCGACCTCGTTCTGCTGGCGGTCGATATAGCCCTGGTACTTGGCAAGTATGTCGAGCTGTTCGATGGCCTGCGCGTGATCGATCGGCGCCGGCGCACCGGGCAGCGTCATCAGCGACGCGTAGCTCACGTCGGGGCGGCGCAGCAGATCGAACAGCGTGTATTCACGCTCGATCGCTTTGCCCAGCACGCGCTGTGCGTCCTCCGCCGGCAGCGTGTCCGGGCGGATCCACGTGGAACGCAGTCGCTGTTCCTCTGCCGCGATGGCGTCGCGCTTGCGGTTGTAGGCATCCCAGCGCAAGTCGTCGATCAGGCCCATCGTGCGTGCGGCGTCGGTCAGGCGCAGGTCGGCGTTGTCTTCGCGCAGGCTCAGGCGGTACTCGGCGCGCGACGTGAACATGCGATAGGGCTCGGCCACGCCGCGGGTGATCAGGTCGTCGACCAGCACGCCCAGATAGGCTTCGTCGCGGCGCGGGCACCAGGATTCGAGGCCCTTGGTCTGCCGTGCCGCATTCAGTCCGGCGAGCAGTCCTTGCGCCGCCGCTTCCTCGTAGCCGGTGGTGCCATTGATCTGGCCGGCAAAGAACAGACCTTCGATCGCCTTGGTTTCGAGCGACGATTTCAGGCCGCGCGGATCGTAGTAGTCGTACTCGATTGCATAGCCGGGACGCAGGATGTGCGCGTTTTCGAGACCGGGAATGCTGCGCACCAGATCAACCTGCACATCGAAGGGCAGCGAGGTCGAAATCCCGTTCGGGTACACCTCGTGCGTGGTCAGGCCTTCCGGTTCGAGGAAGATGTTGTGGCTGTCGCGATCGGCGAAGCGGTGGATCTTGTCCTCGATGCTCGGGCAGTAACGCGGGCCCACGCCTTCGATCACGCCGGTGTACATCGGCGAACGGTCGAGGCCGCCGCGAATGATGTCGTGCGTGCGCAGCGTGGTGTGGGTCATCCAGCACGGCAACTGTCGCGGATGCATGTCGCGCGAGCCGATGAAACTGAACACCGGCACCGGGTCGTCGCCCGGCTGCACTTGCATGACCGAATAGTCGATCGTCCGTCCGTCGATGCGGGGCGGCGTGCCGGTCTTGAGCCGGCCCTGCGGCAAAGCCAGTTCCTTCAGCTTCTCCGCCAGACGGATGGCCGGCGGGTCCCCTGCCCGGCCCGCCGAATGATTCTGCAAGCCGACGTGCACGCGGCCATTCAGGAAAGTGCCGGCGGTCAGCACCACCGCCTTCGCGTGGAAGCGGATGCCCACCTCGGTCACCACACCGGCGACGCGCTCGCCTTCCATGATCAGGTCGGCCGCCGCCTGCTGGAACAGGTCGAGATTTGGCTGGTTTTCGAGCCGGCTGCGGATCGCCGCCTTGTACAGGATGCGGTCCGCCTGGGCGCGCGTGGCGCGCACCGCCGGGCCCTTGCTCGCATTGAGGATGCGGAACTGGATGCCGCCTTCGTCGGTGGCCAGCGCCATCGCGCCTCCCAGCGCATCGACCTCCTTCACCAGGTGACCTTTGCCGATGCCGCCGATCGACGGATTGCAGGACATCTGGCCCAGCGTTTCGATGTTGTGCGTCAGCAGCAACGTGCGCGCACCGACCCGTGCGGCAGCGAGCGCGGCTTCGGTGCCGGCGTGGCCGCCACCGATGACGATCACGTCGTAACGGGTCGGAAAATCCATGTTCGCTGCAATGCAAAAGAGGGCGAAGGGGCTGAATGATACGACCTTGGGCCCGCAACATAAAGGCAGAAAGGTTGACACCGTTTCACTGCCTTACAGTTGCTTACCGCACAAAGCGTTTCTGCAATCTAGGCTTGCAGCGTGTTCCCCACACGAGAATGATCATGAAAGCGCTTGGCACTGCACTGGCTGCACTGACGCTGGCCTTCAGCGGCAACGCGATGGCAGATCGAGACGATCATCGACGCCACGGCTACCACGGCGGTCACCATCACAAGCATGGTGGTCACTGGAAGCACCGCGATCGGCACCATCACCACCATCACTACCATGGCCCGAGCGTGCGCTATGGCTACTACCCGGCGCCGGTGTATGCACCGGCGCCCTATTACGGCTACGCGCCGCGCCCTCACTACCGTCACCACGATGGCGTGACCATCATCCTTCCGCCGGTGCGCATCGGCTTCTGACGGACGTGATGTTCCACGTGGAACATCAGGCGGTTCATGCAGCGACGGTGTCCCACACCAGTCGTGCGATCAGTACCGACACAACGACGATGAATACGCGGCGCACGAAAGATGCGCCGTTCTTTATCGCGAGGTGGGCACCGACCCAGGCGCCCGCGAGATTGGCAACCGCCATCGCGGCAGCCACCTTCACCATGATGGCGCCGACCGGTACGAACCAGGCCAACGCTGCAAGGTTGGTGCTGACGTTCACGACCTTGGCCGCCGCCGAAGCGCGCAGGAAATCCCAGGCGTAACAGCGCACGAACAGGAAGATCAGGAAGCTGCCGGTGCCTGGCCCGAAGAAACCATCGTAGAAACCGATGAGCGCGCCGAGCACCAGCGCGAGTATGGGCTTCGGGCGATGCGCCGCCGCCTCGGCACGGAGCACCCCGAAATCCTTCTTCTTCAGCGTGTAGGCGAGTACCGCAACCAGCAGCACGATCACGACCGGCCTCAGCATCTGCGGAGGGAACATGCCGACCGCCGCCGCACCGGCGAACGACGCGACAAAGGCGGCAAGCGCTGCGCGCCACAACACCTTCCAGTCCATCTCCACCCGGCCCAGATAGCGGCGCGCGGCGAAGGTCGTACCGACGATGCTGACCGCCTTGTTGGTGCCAAACAGTGTTGCCGGTGCGGTCCCTGGAAAGACGTTGAACAGCAGCGGCACCTGAACGAGACCGCCGCCGCCGACCATGGCATCGACGAGCCCGGCGAAGAAGGCACCGGCGCACAGGATGACCAGTTCGGTCAGCATGACGCGTGATGTTTCACGTGAAACATCCTCATCACTTACCGATACAGAAGCGCGAGAAGATTTCGCCGAGCAGATCGTCCGGTGTGAACTCGCCGGTAATCTCCCCCAATGCGCGGTGCGCCAGCCTCAGTTCCTCGGCGAACAGATCAAGCTGCAGCACCTCGCCGGCAATGCAGCGCGCGGCGATATCCAGATGCTCGACCGCCCTGTCGAGCGCGTGCAGGTGACGGGTGCGCGCTGCCAGCGCGTCCTCGGCGCCACCGTGCCAGGCCACGCGATCGAGCAGCGCACGCCGAAGCAGATCCAGGCCCTCGCCGACGCGCACCGACAGCCAGACTGTCAGGACGCCAGCGTGTTCTTCCTCCCTCGCCTGCTCGCCGCTCAGATCGATCTTGTTGAACACGCGAATGCGCGGAAGACCCGCCGGCAGCGCAGCGTCTATCGCCTGCGCTTCGGCATCGAAGCCGCTGCGTGCATCGACAAGATGCACCACCGCGTGTGCCCGTTCGAGCTCGCGCCGGGTGCGGGCAATGCCCGCCTGTTCCACCGGGTCGTCGGTCTCCCGCAGGCCCGCCGTATCGATCACATGCACCGGCACGCCGTCGATGGCGACCAGTTCGCGCAAGGTGTCGCGGGTGGTGCCGGCGATATCGGTGACGATGGCGCGGTCTTCACCCGCCAGCGCATTAAGCAGACTAGACTTGCCCACATTGGGCGCACCGGCCAGCACGACGGTCAGCCCTTCGCGCAACACCGCGCCACAGCGGGCGCGTTCGCGCAAGGCAGTGAGCGCGGTCATCACCTCGGCCAGTTTGTTACGTGCGCCGGCCTGTTCGAGGAATTCGACATCCTCTTCCGGGAAGTCCAGCGTCGCCTCGACGAACATGCGCAGATTGACCAGCGCATCCTCGAGCGCGTGCACGTGGCGGGAAAACTCGCCATCGAGCGAGCGCATTGCCGAACGTGCCGCCGACGTCGTCGTCGCTTCGATCAGATCGGCCACCGCTTCGGCTTGCGCAAGGTCGATACGATCGTTGAGGAATGCGCGCTCGGTGAATTCGCCCGGTCGTGCCGGTCGCGCCCCCAGTTCGAAGCAGCGTGCGAGCACCGCCTGCAGCACGGCTGTTCCACCATGGCCGTGCAGTTCAAGCACATGCTCGCCGGTATAGGACGCCGGCGCCTCGAACCACAGCGCGATGCCATGATCGATGATGGCGCCATCCGCCGCGACGAACTTCGCGAAGGTCGCGTGCCGCGCGTCGGGCAGGCGTCCGAGCATGCCGCGGGCGACCGTTGCCGCGCCCTGCCCGGACACCCTAACCACACCGATGCCACCGCGACCCGGTGCGGTAGCGATGGCGGCAATGGTGTCGGTCGGGCGAGCGGACATGGCGATCGGTCAGGTCAGGTTTTCAGGGCGCCGTCGTGGCGAGGGCGCCGCCCCCGCATCGATCCGGCCATCATCGCCGGAATCCCGCAGGAGCGGCGCCCTCGCCGCAGTACAGCCGTCAGTCAGTCAGGCAGATGTCAGGCCTTGGCCGTCTTCCCGCTCTCGATCATGCGTGTGATCTGCCACTGCTGGGCGATCGACAGGATGTTGTTCACCGTCCAGTACAGCACCAGACCAGCCGGGAAGAACAGGAACATGCCGGTGAAGATGACCGGCAGGAACAGCATCACCTTGGCCTGGATCGGGTCCGGCGGCGTCGGGTTCAGCTTGGTCTGCACGAACATCGTCACGCCCATGATGATGGGCAGCACGAAGTACGGGTCCTTGATCGACAGGTCGGTGATCCAGCCTATCCACGGTGCGTTGCGCATTTCGACGCTGCCCAGCAGCACCCAGTACAGCGCGATGAACACCGGAATCTGGATCAGGATGGGCAGGCAGCCGCCGAGCGGATTGATCTTCTCGGTCTTGTACAGCTCCATCATTTCCTGCTGCATGCGCACGCGGTCGTTGCCGTGGCGCTCCTTGATCTGCTGCATGCGCGGCGTGACCAGGCGCAGCTTGGCCATCGACTTGTAGCTCGCGGCCGACAGCGGGAAGAAGATGGCCTTGATCAGGATGGTGAGCAGGATGATGGCCCAGCCCCAGTTACCGACCAGCGCATACAGCTTCTCCAGCACCCAGTGCATCGGCTTGGCGATGATCTTCAGCCAGCCGTAATCGACCACGTGATCCAGGCCTGGCGCCATGGCGTCGAGGTTGGACTGGATCTGCGGGCCGGCGTACAGCGGCACCTCCACCGTCGAGGTGGCGCCGGCCGCTGCCGGCTGAACCGGCACGATGACGCCGGCCGTGTACAGATTGTCACCAACCTTCTTCGCAAAGAACTCGCGCTCGACCCCGGCAGCCGGTGCGAAGGTGCTGACGAAATAGTGCTGCACCAGTGCCACCCAGCCGTCCGGCGCTTTGGTGACGAACTTAGCCTTGCCCTTGTCGATGTCGCTGAAATCGACCTTCTGGTACTTGCCCGCTTCGGTATAGAAGGCCGGGCCGGTGAAGGTGCTCAGCATGCTGGTGCCGGCGGACACCGCCTTGCCATCCCGCAGCAGCTGGAAATAGGCATGCGCTGCAACCGGCGCGCTGCCGTTGTTGGCGATCTCGAAACGGGTGTCGATCCGGTAGCTGCCGCGGGTGAAGGTAAGCACCTTGGTCACCGCCACGCCGTCCGGACCGGCAGCAGTCATGCGCAGCTCTACCTTGTCCTGCCCGTCGGCCAGCTTCAGCTCGCCCTCGGGGAGTTGATACACCGTCTTGTGCGTCGGCATGCCGTCGCCGATCAGACCGCTCTGTGCGTGGTAAAGATTGGCGCCACCGTTATCCAGCAGCACGAAATTGCCTTCGGACTCGGGACCGGCGTGATGCTTGAGCAGTTCGAGGCGGATGATGGAACCGCCCTCCGCCGACACGTCAGCGATGAACAGATCGGTCACGACGCGCGCCGCGGCGGTCTGGGCGACAGCCGTCGTCTGCGGTACGTCGGACGGTGCGGCGGCGCTGCTCACCGTCGGCACCGGCGCCTGGGCGCCGGCCGACTGCGCAGCCGCCGCGTTGGTGGCCACGGCCGGAGCAGCCGGCGGCTGGTTGAAACGCTGCCAGCCGTCCCACAACATGAACAGCGAAAACAGGAAAACGATCAACAGGGCGGAGCGTTGGGTATCCATCGTCGGAATCGTCTTGAAAGTAATTGAGGGTGTGCGTGCTCAGGGCACCGGGTCGTAACCGCCCGGATTCCAGGGATGACAGCGCAGCACGCGGCGCAGCGCGAGCCAGCCGCCGCGCACGCTGCCGTGGCGGTGGATGGCTTCGCTGGCGTATTCGGAACAGCTCGGCATGAAACGGCAGTTGCGGCCGAGCATCGGGCTGATGGCGTAACGGTAGACCGCAATCAGGCCGAGCAGCAGGGATTTCATCGTCCGGTCTCCGCGGCAGGCGCTGCGGCGCGTCGCACGCGGCCGAGCAGCGCGTCGATCTCTTCGCGCAACAGGCGGCGGTCGAGCACGGCCGGCCGGGCGTTCAGGCGCAGGATGATGTCGAGCGGCTTGAGTTCCGGACGCATGTGGCGGAAAGCTTCGCGCGCCAGGCGCTTGACCAGATTGCGGGTGTTCGCCCGCTTCAGGAAGCGCTTCGCGATCACGACGCCCAGACGAGCGCCATCGCAGCCGGACGGACCGTGATGGATCACGAAATGTCGACTGCGCTGGGTACGCCGCAAAGCAAAAACGGATGAGAACTCATCCGTTTTTCTGAGCCTGTATTCAGGTCGGAAAGCAAAGCGGCCGGCGGGCTGCGCGGCGATCTGCATTCCGGGCCGTGTCTCGGGGTTCACCTTCGGGGGTTCCCCTGCCAACCGGCCGGAAAAACTGCTGTCTGCGTCAGACGGCCAGACGGGCACGGCCCTTGGCACGACGGGCGCGGATCACTGCACGACCACCGCGGGTGCGCATGCGCTCGAGGAAACCGTGGGTGCGGGCGCGGCGGATCTTCGACGGCTGGTAAGTACGCTTCATGGCCTGCTCACTGTGTATTGGCGAAAACGCGCGATTACAGCGTAAAAGGCCCCGCCTGTCAATCGCCGCCAGGCTCCGCGCCGATGTCCAGACGGCACGCCGAAAAAATATTTCGCTGGCGTGAATACGTGATCACAGCGCCAAACGAGCGCCAAGCCAGCCTGCCTTGCGGGTATGCGTCACCGCCTCGGCGGTGGATAAGAGGGCCTGAAGTCGCTAGAATCGATCCCCTAAAAACAGCACATAAAGCTGCTCCGACCCGGCGCCCCCGATCATGCATCGGACCACGCGCATCAAATCCTGGGTCAGGACGCATCCCGCTACGCTGTCCCGCAACCTCACGACATCGACCCGGCGACCACGCAGACCATGATGCAACAGTTTTGGGAAGTCTGCCTCAGCCGCTTCGAACAGGAACTCCCCGCACAGCAGTACCAGACCTGGATCAAGGGTCTGCGCATCGGTCAGAGCGACGACGATTCGCTGGCGCTGGTCGCGCCGAACCGGTTCGTTCTGCAGTGGGTCCGCGAGCGCTATCTGGCGCGCATCGAAGCACTGGGGCTGGAGTATTTCTCCCAGCCGCTGTCGGTCAGGCTCAGCCTGCCCGACCCGGCAACGAAGGCCGCAGCGGCCGCCGACACCCCGATGGTCGCCGCCCGCAACGGCACGCCGGCCGACAACGACGGCGAACGTCCGGCGCGTGCCGCACTGCGCGCCGCCGGTGAGCCCGACAGCACGCGCGTCGCCGCGCCGGCACTCATCGTCCGTCCGTCTGCCGGCAACAACGGCAGTGAACGCGACCGTTCACGTCTGAACCCGGGCTTCACCTTCGACAATCTGGTCACTGGCCGCGCCAACGAACTGGCCCGCGCCGCCGCGATACAGGTCGCGCAGAACCCGGGCATGTCCTACAACCCCATCTTCATCTACGGCGGTGTGGGCCTGGGCAAGACCCACCTGGTGCATGCGCTCGGCAACGAGGTGATGAAGCACAATCCGGATGCGGTCATCCGCTATGTGCACGCCGACGACTACTACGCCGACGTGGTGCGCGCCTACCAGCAGAAGAGCTTCGACGCCTTCAAGCGCTACTACCGTTCGCTCGACGTGCTGCTGATCGACGACATCCAGTTCTTCAACAACAAGACGCGCACGCAGGAAGAGTTCTTCTACGCCTTCAATGCGCTGACCGATGCGAAGAAGCAGATCGTCATCACCTGTGACACCTACCCGAAGAACATCCAGGGCGTCGAGGAACGCCTGACGACGCGCTTCGGCTGGGGCCTGACGGTGCAGATCGAGCCACCCGAGCTGGAAATGCGGGTGGCCATCCTGAAGAAGAAGGCCGAGATGGAACGGGTGAAGGTCGGCGAAGACGTCGCCTTCCTGATCGCCAAGAACATCCGCAGCAACGTGCGCGAGCTCGAAGGGGCGCTGAAGAAGGTGATCGCCTTCGCCCACTTCCACACGCTGCCCATCTCGCTCGAAGTGGCGCGCGAGGCGCTGAAGGACCTGCTCGGTGCGCACAACCGGCAGATCACGCTGGAATTCATTCAGAAGACCGTATCCGACTACTACAAGATCAAGGTGTCGGAGATGTATTCGAAGAAGCGGACGCGCGCGATCGCGCGGCCGCGGCAGGTGGCGATGTGGCTGGCCAAGGAACTGACGCCGGAGAGCTATCCAGCCATCGGCGAATCCTTCGGCGGCCGCGACCACACGACCGTGCTGCACGCCTGCCGCACGATCGCCGACCTGCGCCTGAAGGACGAAGTGCTGAACCATGACCTGCACGTGCTGACGCAGACGCTGCGCAAGTAAGAAGGGGTCGGTGCAGAAGCTGTTGAAGCTGTATGGATAAACAGGCCGGCAAACCTGTATGAACGCTGTGGATAACCAGGGCTTTTTTCACCTGGTCGACTTTCACCCACATTTGTTCATGCGTTGACCGGGCCCTTATACAGACAACGATACATACTGCAGGTCATTGAAGTTCATTGTTTTTTTGATGTTCTCCACAGAAATCGGTCGACGTTAACGGTTTACAGAGGTTTATAAAATGCTCTTAATGAAGATAGAACGCGAACAGCTGCTGCGACCGCTGCAGTCGGTCAGCGGCATCGTCGAGAAGCGTCACACCCTGCCCATCCTGTCCAACGTCCTGATCGAAACCGAGGGCGATGCGCTCACCCTGCTCGCCACCGACATCGAGATCCAGATCCGCACCCGTTCGACCGGCAGCATCAGCGGCGCCCAGCCGGCGGCCCTGACCGTCGCCGCCCGCAAGCTGCAGGACATCCTGCGTGCGCTGCCCGAAGGCCAGGAAGTCAGCCTCGACGCCGACGACCGCAAGCTCACCGTACGTGCCGGCAAGAGCCGCTTCACGCTGCAGACGCTGCCGGCGCAGGACTACCCGCGCATGCAGCTGGCCGACGGCGAAACCGTCAAGCTCAGCCTGTCGCAGAAAAAGCTGAAGCGCCTGCTGTCGCTGGTGCAGTACTCGATGGCCCAGCAGGACATCCGCTACTACCTGAACGGCCTGCTGCTGTCGGTCGGCAACGAGGAACTGCGCCTGGTCGCCACCGACGGTCACCGCCTGGCCTACGTATCGGAAGCGATGCCCGGCGTGAGCGACAAGCTCGACGTGATCCTGCCGCGCAAGACCGTGCTCGAACTGGCCCGTCAGCTGGCCGACATCGACGATCCGGTCGATATCGAACTCGGTTCCAACCAGGCCCGCCTGCGCTTCGGCGCGGTCGAGCTGATCACCAAGCTGATCGACGGCAAGTTCCCCGACTACGAACGCGTCATTCCGAAGGATCATCCGAAGGAACTGATGCTGCAGCGCTCGACCTTCCTGCCCGCACTGCAGCGCGCCGCCATCCTGACCAACGAGAAGTTCAAGGGTGTGCGCGTCGTGCTGTCGGCCGGCACGCTGAAGCTCATCTCCAGCAACGCCGAGCAGGAAGAGGCGGTGGAAGAGCTCGAAGTCGACTACGACGGCGACGGCCTCGACATCGGTTTCAACGTGAGCTACCTGCTCGACGTGCTGAACAACGTCGGCGGCGACACGCTGAGCCTCAGGCTCAACGACGGCAACAGCAGCGCGCTGATCACCCTGCCCGGCACCGACGCCTTCAAGTACGTCGTGATGCCGATGCGCGTGTAAGCCGCGTCGCCCGCACGACCGCCCGGCCTGCGCGCCGGGCTTTCTGCTTTTTTGATGGACCCCGCGCACAGCGTGCGCAGCACCGGAATACGCCATGTCTGACGAAGCACAGAGCCCGAATACACCCAACCCCGACGCTTACGGCGAAGGCAGCATCCAGATCCTCGAAGGTCTGGAAGCCGTCCGCAAGCGGCCGGGCATGTACATCGGCGACACCTCGGACGGCACCGGTCTGCACCACCTGGTGTTCGAAGTGGTCGATAACTCGATCGACGAGGCGCTGGCCGGCCACTGCGACGACATCGTCATCACCATCCACACCGACAACTCGATTTCGGTCACCGACAACGGTCGCGGCATCCCGACCGGCATCAAGTTCGACGACAAGCACGAGCCCAAGCGTTCGGCCGCCGAAATCGCGCTGACCGAGCTGCACGCCGGTGGCAAGTTCAACCAGAACTCGTACAAGGTGTCGGGCGGTCTGCACGGCGTCGGCGTGAGCTGCGTGAACGCGCTGTCGAAGTGGCTGCGCCTCACCGTGCGCCGCGACGGTCAGAAGCACTTCATCGAATTCGAGCGCGGCGTGCCGCTCGATCGCCAGATCGAAGTGCAGAACGGCGTCGAAGTGTCGCCGCTGAAAGTGATCGGCCCGAGCGAAAAGCGCGGCACCGAAGTGCACTTCCTCGCCGACGAAACGATTTTCGAGAACATCGAGTTCCACTACGACATCCTGGCCAAGCGCCTGCGCGAGCTCTCCTTCCTGAACAACGGCGTCAAGATCAAGCTGATCGACCAGCGCAATGCCAAGGAAGAGGATTTCGCCTTTGCCGGCGGCGTGAAGGGCTTCGTCGATTACATCAACCGCAACAAGACGGTGCTGCACCCGAACGTGTTCTACAGCGCCGGCTCGTCGGTGCTGAACGGCGTGCAGATCGACGTCGAAGTGGCGATGCAGTGGAACGACAGCTACGCCGAACAGGTGCTGTGCTTCACCAACAACATTCCGCAGTCCGACGGTGGTACCCACCTGACCGGCCTGCGTGCGGCGATGACCCGCATCATCAACAAGTACATCGAAGAAAACGAGATCGCCAAGAAGGCCAAGGTCGACATCACCGGCGACGACATGCGCGAAGGTCTGGCCTGCGTGCTGTCGGTGAAGATGCCCGACCCGAAGTTCGCGTCGCAGACCAAGATGAAACTGGTGTCGTCGGAAGCCCGTCCGGCGGTCGAGGAAGTGGTGGCGCAGAAGCTCGCCGACTTCCTGCTCGAGCGCCCGAACGACGCCAAGACCATCTGCGGCAAGATCGTCGAAGCCGCGCGTGCGCGCGACGCCGCCCGCAAGGCGCGCGACATGACCCGGCGCAAGGGCGTGCTTGACTCCTTCGGCCTGTCGGGCAAGCTCGCCGACTGCCAGGAGAAGGACCCGGCCAAGGCCGAGCTCTATCTGGTCGAGGGTGACTCCGCCGGCGGCTCCGCCAAGCAGGGCCGCGACCGGAAGTTCCAGGCCATCCTGCCGCTCAAGGGCAAGATCCTGAACGTCGAGAAGGCGCGTTTCGACAAGCTCATTTCCAGCCAGGAAATCGTCACGCTGATCCAGACCTTGGGCACCGGCATCGGCAAGGACGAGTACAAGCCGGAAAAGCTGCGCTATCACCGCATCATCATCATGACCGACGCCGACGTCGACGGCGCCCACATCCGCACCCTGCTGCTCACCTTCTTCTACCGCCAGATGCCCGAGCTGGTCGAAGGCGGCCACATCTACATCGCCCAGCCGCCGCTGTACAAGATCAAGCACGGCCGCACCGAGCTGTACGTGAAGGACGACCACGAGCTGAACCAGTACCTGCTCAAGCTCGCCTTCGACGACGCCAGCCTGCTGCCGCGCGCCGGCGCCGAGCCGCTGTCCGGCAGCGCTTTCGAAGAGATGGCGCGCGAATACCTCACCGCCGAAGCCATCGTCGAACGCCTGGCCGAATACGCTGACGGCGAGCTGCTGCGCACTCTGCTCGAACACAACATCGCGCTCGACCTGGCCGACGAAGCCGCCGCCCGCGCCAGCGCCGCCCGCCTCACGCATTCCCTGCCGGCCAACGTCACGCTGGCTGCCGAATACAACGACAAGACCGAAAGCTGGCAACTGCGCGTCGAGCGCATGCACCACGGCAACCGCAAGGTCGGCCACGTCGACGTCGAATTCCTGCTGTCCGGCGACTACCAGCGCATCCGCCACGCCGCCGAACTGGTGGCCGGCCTGATCGGCGAAGGCGCCACCGTCAAGCGCGGCGAGAAGTCACAGGAAGTGAAGTCCTTCTCCGAAGCCGCCCGCTGGCTGCTGAACGAAGTCGAACGCAACCTCGGCAAGCAGCGCTACAAAGGCCTAGGCGAAATGAACCCCGAGCAGCTGTGGGAAACCACGATGGACCCCACCGTGCGCCGCCTGCTCAAAGTGCAGATCGACGACGCCATCGCCGCCGACGAAATCTTCACCACGCTGATGGGCGACAACGTCGAACCGCGCAGGGCATTCATCGAGAGCAATGCGTTGAATGCGCGGAATATTGATGTTTGACGCTAGCTGTGTAGGTTCTAGGTTGAGTCAATGTTTTTCCACTCTTTCTGGATTTTCTCAGATAAAGAAGGCCGGTCTAAGACCGGCTTTTTTATGCCTCTTTTTGGAGTGTTCTGAGGTTGGCTAAATTAAAATTTGTTGCTTCCAGTTTAAGCGATGTCAATTTAAATTTGACAAAGATTGTGTTTGAATATAAATACAAAATCGTTCATGGGGTACCGCTTGCTATGGGGTACTCGACGCATTGAATTGTAGTTATCTGCTATTACCAAACCTAATCTGGATATAACAGTGACAACAAACACAACGGAAAGCGTCCCGATCCGAGTTCGCAGTCATATTCTTAGACTCCTGGGTGACCAACTCGTAGGGCACGACAGGCTAGCCATCTTCGAGTTGGTAAAGAACGCTTATGACGCAGATGCCGAAAACGTGAGCGTCATTGTTGATCTTCGCGCAAATAAGATCATCGTTCGGGATGATGGGTGTGGGATGACTGCAGATGTTGTCAAGAATCGCTGGCTCGACATCGGAACAGATTCCAAGCGTGGCCCTAACCGAGCGCGAAGCGAGAAGTTCCTTCGCTTGCCTTTGGGGGAAAAAGGAGTCGGGCGTCTGGCTGTCCAGAAATTGGGAAGCAGGCTTCGGATGGTTACACGCGCCGAAGGTGCTCCTGAAATTCTCGTGGAGTTGGGATGGAACGACCTGATTGGTTCGTCTGATTATGTCGACGGTGGATTGCAGGTCCAGATCACGAAGCGAACCGAGGCAATTGATTTTCCGGGAAATCAGCATGGAACAGCTATAGAGATTTCCGGACTAACCCGAAAGGAATGGGCGAGAAAGGATCTTCGTGACCTGAAGAGATTGGTCGTCTCATTGGAAAGTCCGTTCCAAACGAACGACTCTTTTCGTGTTTCACTTACAATACCCGGCCGCGAGAAGGATATTGATGATGTTCCGGACCTGAAGGGACTTCTTCGGCGCTCAGTCTGGATCTACGAATTTGAGCTGTCGGAGGAGGGGTTCACTTGGCAATATGATTTTTGCCCTCCGAAGCTCAAGGGTTTGCGATCAAGGAAGGACGCTTCCTACGCACCTAGCCTGATCGAATGGTCAGATGAGGCATACCGCGAGGCCAAAGCAAAGGCGGAAAATACTGAAGAGGCTCCAATCTTTATTGACCCGAAAACTGCATTGATAGGTATCGGGACGATCAAAGGTCGCCTGCATGTTTTCTATCGTCGAGACGAAATATTGCGCTTGATGGGTGGTGATATTCGTCAGACCAAGCAATGGCTAAAAGACCAAGCGGGAATTCGTGTTTTTCGAGATGGGATCCGCGTCTATAACTACGGGGAGCCCGATGATGACTGGCTTGGTTTGAACGCCCGGCGCATCAATCGGCCAACTGAAAAGTTAGGCACTCATCAACTTGTTGCTGCCATCGAATTGGATCTTTCGGACAGCGTTGGGCTTCAAGAAAAGACAAACCGGGAGGGCTTCAACGAAGACGAGACGTTCTCCCGATTCAGGCTGCTTGCATTGAGCATCATTCAGCATTTCGAAAAAATGCACGAACCTGATCGTAAGGCTATCGATATCGCTTTGAAGGACGACGGAACTCAGGTGGGTTCAACGATCAAGCTACAAGAAGCAATCGATGGCCTTAAGGAAGTGTGCGAGAAGGACAAAGAACTGTCGAAGACCCTCACTCCCTATGTTAAGGCTATTGAAAAGGAGGTCGAGCAGGTTCGCTCCGTTATGCTTAGTGCGGGGATGGCGGGGATGGGCTTGGCCTTAGTCTTCCATGAGATTGACCGCTCTATCCGTACCCTGACTTCATTGGCAGAAAAGGGCGCATCTCCGGAGCGCTTGCGTACAGGTCTAGGCGATCTGCGCAAAATGCTGGATTCAATATCTGTACTTTTGCGTCAAGGCAAGGCCCGTAAGCTGTCGGTGCGGGAACTTGTCAAGCAGACTATCGAGTTGAATGAAGTCCGGTTCCAGTTCCACAAAATCATAGTGTCTGCTCCGATCATCACGGGAGAGAGCCCTGACTTCTTTATCACGGCACCACAGCACCTCGTACTAAGCGCGCTGAACAACATCATCGACAACGCAATCTACTGGACGGGGTACAGGCATCAACGTGATAAGGACCCGGAGCATAAGCCGGCTTTACTGATCAAGAGCGTTTGGTCAGAAGAGGATGGCGGCACAATCGTTGTAGCGGATAACGGAACGGGATTTACAGTAAATACTTCGGATGCGGTTCAACCTTTTGTTACCAAACGTGTAGGTGGAATGGGGCTGGGTTTGTACTACTGCCAGTTGGTTATGGAGAACATCGGGGGCGTGCTGCAATTGATTTCAACAGAGGAAGCAAAAGACTTTGTCGATATTCCAAAGGCATTCGATGGCGCTGCGGTCGCGATGCACTTCAAAGGTGAGGAGTGATCATCGTGATTGACCATTCGTGCCCGGTGATTGTTTTGGACGATGAAAGACCGGAACTCTGGCAAATTGTGCATGGCTTAAGCGTGTGCGGGCTGCCCATCATGTCGCACTTGATCATCGACGGGAAGCTTGAACGAAAACCCGTAACACCTTATGAGGGGGTCAGGGTACTGTTCACCGACTTGCATGTTCTTGGTCCGACACAAAAAAATCCTGAGCAATATGTGGCGGCACTGGTAAGTTTTATTCAACAGCTGGTTGGCCCATCCATATACTTGATAGTGTTCTGGTCAGGATTTCCTGAGGATTCTGAAGAAGCTTGGAGGCTTCTGGTTTCCAGACTTAGAACAGCAAAAGCGGATAACCTAATTCCGTTCGACTATCGGGTATTGGATAAGACTGACGTAAAGCAGATCTCCGATGAAGATCCAAATATTGCGGCTAAGGCGACAGAAAACGTCGAGAAGAGCTTAACTGAGATATTCGATGAGTTCCCGCAACTTAAGTCGATTATGCAATGGGAATCATGTGCTTCGAGAGCTGCGTCGGCCACAAGTAACGAATTGATTGGTAAGTTGAATAAGGGCGGTATTCCGTTCACTGATGGCGGTGCTGTCAAGTCGACCCTGAAAAGAATGTCGCAAGAGGCCCTTGGCTTACCCCATGCACCTAATGCTCCGACCATGGGTGTGTATCAAGCATTGATGCCAATTGCTCAAGACTTGTTGGACAAGGAAGCTGAAGATGGCGCGCTTGACTGGTTTCTTGATTTGACGGACAGCGAAACAACCCAGCTACCACAGCAGACAGACGGAAAGCCGAAGCTGACAAGTCTCCTTAATGATTTTTTCATTCACACTGAGAAATCCGACCTGAAGCCTTCCGAGCGTGGCGCAGTAATTCGGTTATCAGAAGACTTTTTGAAAAATGAGGAAAGGGGATTGATTCATGAGATTGGGCTTGCCCAAAAAAAAGGCGACTGGCAAGAAGCAATCTGTGTTGAATTTGCACCTGGATTTTCCAAATCGACTCCGGATGATCAAATAAGAAACAAAGCTAAGTTGAGCTCACAGAATGTCTATGCCGTCGAATTGAGTGCTGACTGTGACTACGCACAAGACAAAAAAAGATCACACCGATTTCTGCTCGCTTTGTTTGTTCCGACTAGCGATCCTAAGCCCTTCTTTTCGAAAAACAGAGCAGGAAATGATGCAATTTACGTGACCCCGGAAATCACATTAGGAGATGTGCAAGGTAGGCTTTTGATTTCCTGTCGAATATTTCTGACCAGACCTTATGGAGGAACGGTTGAAGGATGTGTCGTCACGAGAATGCGGAAAGAGGTGTTGTCTGAAATTGCACATCACTACGCAACATACATGCGGCGCCCGGGAAAAATTGCATTTTTTTGATTGAAGCATGATGGGCCTTCAAACTTCAGATGCTCGTCGTAAGATGATGTCCCGCATCAAGGTGCGTGATACTGGCCCGGAGTTAAGCTTGCGTCGCAAGGTGTGGGCGCTCGGCCTACGCTACAGGTTGCAATACCGAATTGGTCGTACGCGTCCCGACATGGTTTTTGTCGGTGCGAAGCTTGCCGTGTTTGTGGATGGTTGTTTCTGGCATGGCTGTCCTCAGCATTCAAATATGCCAAAGAACAATCGAGACTTCTGGGAGCAGAAACTCAAGCGCAACCGCGAGCGGGACGACGAGAACACACAGAGACTTGCGGACGAAGGTTGGCAAGTACTGCGTCTCTGGGAGCATGAGATCGAGGCATCGCCCGCGGACTGCGCACAGCGCATCGCGGCGATGCTTGGCAAGGCGGAGGAATTGAGGGCATGACCTTCTTCAGCGGTGAGCTGTTGGAGCAGGTCGATCTGATCGTCGATGCAGTCTATGCCGGCTACAAGACAGAACGTGGCGGCATGGCCGACCCCTTGGTTCCCTTGGTGGGCGTGAGTCGGCAAGGTGGTTTTCGATACCGCGGTACCAAGGAGCGCCCAACGCTGCTTGTGCTGACCTCCAATTTGGCCGAACCGGAATGGCCGGACCAGTTGGATGAGACGACCGGAACATTCACCTATTACGGGGATAACCGTCACCCGGGTCGGCTTCTTCACGACACGCCACGATTCGGTAACCAGTTGCTGCGTAAGATTTTTGACTGGACGCATCTCGAGCAACGCCATCTGGTCCCACCTATCTTGGTGTTCACCACCGAGGCCACCGGCCGGACCTTCCGGTTCCGTGGGCTTGCCGTGCCGGGCAGTCCTGCCTTGGGGGCGACCGAGGATCTTGTTGCGCTATGGAAGACGACCGAGGGGCAGCGCTTCCAGAACTACAAAGCGGTGTTCACAATCCTCGATGAGGCTGTGATTCCTCGAACCTGGGTCCATGCCGTTGGGCGTAGCGAGGCGTCGGGGCAGGTACCTGATGCATGGAGGGTGTGGGTTGGGACCGGCGGCATCCGATCGCTCATGGCACCTCGATCCCTGTTGGTACGCAGCAAAGCGGAGCAACTGCCGGCTACACCCGAGGATCAGGCCCTGATCGAAGTGATCCGGCAACGCTACAAAGACAATCCCTATGGGTGCGAATGTTGTGCGGGTGCGCTTACCCGTCTGCTTCTGCCTGATGTCGCGCGCCTCGATCTGACCCGCCCATGGCGCGATGGCGGGCGAGATGGCATCGGCCGACTCCGTATCGGGCGCAACCCCGCTGCAATTGAAGTCGATTTTGCGCTGGAGGCGAAGTGTTACGGGGCAAACAACGCAGTAGGCGTGAGGGAGGTGTCACGCCTGATCAGTCGCATCAAGCATCGCGAATTCGGCGTGCTGGTGACGACGTCATATGTGGATAGGCAGGCGTATCAGGAAGTGACCGATGATGGTCACCCAGTGATTCTGGCCGCGGCGCAAGACATCGTCGGCCTGTTGCGCGCCGCGGGGCTCCGGACACCGACACAGATCGATGCGTGGCTGAACGGGATCACTACAAGCAGCTGATCAGGCGACGTCCTGCTGCTTGGCCTGATTCAAAGAAATCCACTGGAATATCGCGGTCATGACGTCCGAACATACGCCATTACCACAGAGTTTCACCTTGTCCCGCCGGTTTCCGTGAGGCAGGACATGCTCGGTCGAGCCTCCCATGGCAAGCAGCAACTCATCTGGCTGGAGCATACGCAAGTATGGAGTATCTCCCTTCCATGTCACCAACCCGAAACGGTCGACCGTGGTCACCGTACGAAGCGGAGCGTCCAGCCCCTGCCAGCCCCCAGCATAGTCTGAGCCGTAGTAGACGATCAGGAAGGGCACTCCCGTCCCAAGTTCGGCAATGGCGCGCTCAGCTCTTTCCAATGTTGCCTTGGCACGCCCTGGCTTCCGTAGCAGAGAAGCCGGGTAACCTGCTTTCCAGTTGATGATGTCGCGAGCGGTTTTCTTCGGTGTGCTCACCAGACCGAGCAGGTCTTCGCGGTTGACCGTTGTGCCGTGTTTGTCACACACAAGGAACATGCGCTTTCGGGCCTGAGCTGAACCAAAGTCTGCGGAGTTCAACAGCAGATCACTGACCGTATAGCCAAGCTCTTCGATGGTCTGTACCAGTTCGTCGTGACGATCCCATTTTTTCATCCGGTTCACGTTCTCGACGATGACCCAACGTGGATCCATTGCCTTGATCCAAGGGACGATTCCGATCGCTGTCTCCCGGCTTTTCTCTAAGCCCGGTTTGGCACCGCGGGCAATCGAGTGCGAAGTGCACTCCGGCGAGGTCAGTAGCACATCCGGTCTGTACTGGGAGCCGAGTTTCTTGGGGGAGACATCCTCGATCTTCTCATTGAGGATATCGGCCTGTGGGAAGTTGGCCTTGTAGGTCTTCGTGGCAAGATTCCACGCATCAAGTCCGAGCAGCGGAATGCCACCGCCTCGCACTGCACCGCGAGCTCCGAAGCCCGCGCCGCAGAAGAGATCAACAAAAGTTGGCATTCAAAAGCTCCGATCTGGCTAAGCCCGAAATGGGGCAGGAGCGTACCAAGTAAAGGGGCTCGTATAAACAGGTTCTGGATCAGCCGAGTAACGTAATTGGACTGCCGCGTCTTCGGGTGAATCGCCCCGGCTCTCACGGACGCTCGTTGGGTTAAGTTTGGCTGTGACGGCAGAAGCCCTGAGAGGTGAATGGCCGCTGTGCATATGTATAGAAAACGCCGATTTCTATACATATCACTCGCCATATGTCTAAAAGTTAGCTACTTTTAGACACGTCTTCATGCAAAGGTCGCTGAATGCCGTTTGATCGCGCGCAGCCCTACAACGACCTGCCCCTGCTTCCGCCGCCGGTCGAACTCGAAACCAAGGCCGTACTGAAGCAGGCGATCAGCGCAAATCGTGTGCTGGCTAACCTGCGCGGGCTGGCTGCACAGATCCCGAACCAGGGCATGCTGATCAGCAGCATCGCGCTGCAGGAAGCCCGTCTGTCGTCCGAGATCGAGAACATCGTTACCACCAACGATGAGCTGTATCGGGCCGATGCCGATCCCGAAGGCAAGAGCGATCCGCACACGAAAGAAGTGCTGCGCTACCGCGAAGCGCTCTATCACGGCTTTCAGGCACTGAAGGCACGGCCGTTGACGACCAATCTGTTCATCGAAATCGTCCGCCTGATCAAGCAAACGGAACTGGACATCCGGGCGATTCCGGGTACGGCGCTGAAGAACGACGCTGGCCAGGTGGTCTATACGCCGCCGGTCGGCGAGGCCGTCATCCGCGACAAGCTGGGCAATCTCGAACAGTTCATCCATGCCGAAGACGGCATCGATCCGCTGGTGAAGATGGCGGTGATGCATTACCAGTTCGAGGCCATCCATCCGTTTCCGGATGGCAATGGCCGTACCGGGCGCATCATCAATCTGCTCTATCTGGTCGAGAAGGGGCTGCTCGACATCCCGGTCCTGTTCCTGTCGCGCTACATCATCGCCAACCGCGCTGCCTACTACGAAGGTTTGCGCCGCGTTACCGAGTCGCAGGATTGGGAAAACTGGATTCTGTTCATGCTGCGCGCCATCGAATCGACGGCGCAGCAGACCCACGACCAGGTGCAGCGGATCCGTGCCCTGATGGAAAGCGTGCGGGCACGGGTGCAGACCGAAGCGCCGGCGATCTACAGCAAGGATCTGATCGAGGTCATCTTCCGGCACCCGTACACCAAGATCCAGTTCGTCGTCGACGCGGGTATCGCCAAGCGGCAGACCGCTTCGACCTACCTGCAGACGCTTGCCGGGCTGGGCATCCTGCGCGAACAGAAACACGGCCGCGAGAAGTACTACATCAACGAAGCCCTGTTCAACGAACTGGCCAGTTGAGCGAGGGACGCGTCGAAGTGATCGACACGTCCGGAAAACGTGTCGATTTTCAGCGTATTTTTAAACACGAATTTTGCATGTGTCGATTTGCTCGACAGGTTTCAGTGCATCCTGAGCGACGAGCAATGCATGCCTGAGCTTGGCTGTGCCGACGCAACAGCTTCAATCGCGTCGAAGGTGCGCCGCTGAACCCACGCCTTGACTGCAGCAGAACCTGCACTCCAACCAACATCATGAGCGAACTGATTCTCTACACGACCGAAGACGGACGCAGCCAGATCAGGTTGCGGGCCAAGGATCAGACTGTCTGGCTCACGCAGCGGGAAATGGCCGAGCTGTTCGACGTGACGACCGACAACGTCGGCCTGCATCTGAAGAACATCTATGAAGATGGGGAGTTGAGTCGCGAGGCAACTACCGAGGAATCCTCGGTAGTTCAGATCGAAGGTTTACGCGAGGTGAAGCGTCCGGTCGCGCTCTACAACCTCGACGCCATCCTCGCCGTCGGCTACCGGGTGCGCTCACCGCGCGGTGTGCAGTTCCGCCGCTGGGCGTCCACGGTGTTGAAGGAATACCTGCTCAAGGGCTTCGTGCTGGATGACGAGCGCCTGAAGAATCCGGATGGCCGGCCGGACCACTTCGATGAAATGCTGGCGCGCATCCGGGACATCCGTGCCTCGGAAAAGCGCTTCTACCAGAAGGTGCGCGACCTGTTTGCCCTGAGCAGCGACTACGACAAGACCGACCAGGCGGCGCAGACCTTCTTCGCTACTGTGCAGAACCTGTTGCTGTATGCCGTGACGCAACAGACCGCAGCCGAGCTGATCACCGCGCGCGCCAACCCGGACGATCCGCACTTCGGCCTGCTGAACTGGCAGGGCGCCCGGGTGCGCAAGCAGGACATCCTGGTCGCCAAGAACTACCTGACCGAAGACGAGATCGACACGCTGAACCGTCTGGTGGTGATCTTTCTGGAAACGGCCGAACTGCGCACCAAGCGCCGCGAGGAGATCCGCATGAGCTTCTGGCGCCAGAACGTGGATCAGATCATCGCGAGCAACGGCTTTCCGGTGCTCGCGCATGCGGGCAAGGTGAGCCACGCACAGATTGAGCGCAGCACGAGCGCGCTGTACGACGACTACGAACAGCGCCGCAGACAGGAGGAAGCACGTCAGGCCGACGCGCAGGACGATGCCGAGTTGCAGGCGCTGGAGAACGCCCTGAAGAATCGCGCGAAGCCATGACTGAAACCGGGCGACCGGCCGCAGACTGATCCAGCGGGGTAATGGAATCCTGTGCGAAGCGGCGGAGCACGCGGTTTCCGATCATCTTCGTGGCGTCACGAAATTGATCGAGCCGGGCACGGTGCCTGTGCTGAGCGGAACAGAACAGCGCTGCCGCAACATCGTGCCGATGTACGCGCAGTAGGCGCGGTTCAACCCACCGCGCCCCCCACCCTCACGCATGCACGATCCCGAAGATCATGTAGTAGATCATCGCCGCCATCAGCGCCGAAGCGGGCACGGTGACAATCCAGGCAGCGGCGATCTTGAACAGGGCTGAGCGCTTCACCAGTTCGTGCCGGTGCGTGCGCTTGATCGCCTTGCGTTCGTGCTTGGACAGCTGCGCCTGCGCGGTGTGCGCCTTCAGCGCGTCGAGCATGGCGCGCTTGCCCTTCTTGTCGGCTTTCTCGAAGTCGTTCAGGAAGGCTTCGACGACTTCCTTGTCGGCGCCCTGGTGGTGGCTCTTGATCTCGGCAAGGGTCTGCGCGTAGCTGGTCTTGATGTACTCGCGCAGGAAGCCGACGCCGAACACGCCGCCCAGCGCGATGTGGGTCGAACTGACCGGCAGGCCCAGTTGCGAGGCGATGATGACGGTCAGCGCGGCCGCCATCGCGATGCTGAATGCGCGCATCGGGTCGAGTTCGGTGATTTCGTGGCCGACGGTGCGGATCAGCTTGGGGCCATAGAGCGCCAGACCGACGGCGATGCCGATGGCGCCGATCATCATCACCCACAGCGGTACGTCGGCCTTGGCGGACACGGCGCCGTGCAGCACCGTGTCGGTGATCGCGGCGAGCGGGCCGATCGCGTTCGCGACGTCGTTGGCGCCGTGGGCGAAGCTCAGCAGCGCGGCGGCGAATACCAGCGGCAGGCCGAACAGCGAATTGATGCTGGCCTTGCTGTTGTTCAGCCGGAAGGCGTTGCGCCGCAGATGGGCGCGCACCAGTAGCCAGGTGAGCACGCCGAGGCCGGCGCCGATCGCACAGGCGGTGCCGAAGTCGACGTTCCATACCTTGTTCAGCCCCTTCAGGATGAGATAGGTGGCGAACGACGCGGCCATGATGCCCATCAGCACCGGCACCGTGCGCTGCGCGGCGGCGACCATGTCGGCGCGGTAGGTAATGGCGCGCTTGATCCAGTACAGGAAGCCGGCCGCCACCAGGCCGCCCAGCACCGGCGACACCACCCAGCTGGCGACGATGCCACCCACCATGTCCCACTTGCCGGCGGCCATGCCGCCCGCGGCAACACCGGCGCCGAGCACCGCGCCGACGATGGAGTGCGTGGTCGACACCGGCGCACCGACCGCGGTGGCGATGTTGAGCCACAGCGCGCCGGCGAGCAGCGCGGCCGTCATCACCCAGACGAAGCGGTCGCTGTCGGCGATCGCGGACGGGTCGATGATGCCGCCGCGTATGGTCGAGGTGACGTCGCCGCCGGCGATCAGTGCGCCGGCCACTTCGAAGATGGCGGCGATGACGATGGCGCCGGTCATGCTCAGCGCGCGCGAGCCGACCGCCGGGCCGACGTTGTTGGCCACGTCGTTGGCGCCGATGTTCATCGCCATGTAGCCGCCTATCATGGCCGCCACCACCAGCATGATGCCGCCAGGGCCCTGCAGGCCCACGCCGAGCGCGGCGTAGATCATGGTGCCGACGACGAACAGCAGGCCGATGCCCAGACGGAGGATTTCACGGCGGCCGCGCAGCGCAGCCTTCTCAATATCGGAATAGTTTTCGAGTTCCATGCGCTTTTGGGGCGGTCTGACCGCCAGATCCGGAGGCGCTCGCGGCGATTGCCGGCGAGGGCGGATTCCGGGGAGCGCGAAGTTTATTACACGTCACATTCGCGCCCCGGCCTGTTTGCGCAAACTTCGGTCAGGCCGCGTCACGGCCCTGTTGCAGTGCGCAACGCACCCCTTCCGTGCGCTTCCCTGACATGGAGCCATTGATTTTCAAGGCTTTTCCTTCCGGCACGATTGATGCACCGCCGCACGCGGTGTTTCACATCCCCACTGACCAGAAGGAGAACGCCCCATGTCTGCCTGCACCCATCCCGCGCACCAGCACTGCAGCTTCTGCGATCCGAACGGCCGTCTGACGGTGAAGGTGGACGGCAACGGCGAGCCAGAGCTGCGCACACCAGCGCCACCCGATCCGGCGCGGCGCGGTCTGCTCAAGGGTTCGCTGGTGGCGGGGTTCGGTACGCTGAGTGCCGGCTGGGTGGGTCAGTCGATGGCGCGCGAGGCCGACGGCTCGATGAAGACGCGCAACCACTATTACATTGCCGCCAGCGCCGACACCGTGCACTGGGGCTATTTCTCGAAATCGCTGAAGCCGCAGGTCGAAATCAACCCGGGTGACTTCGTCACCATCGAAACGCTCACCCACCACGCCGGCGACGATTACGAACGCATGATCAAGGGCGACCCCGGCGCCGAAAGCGTCTTCTACTGGGACAAGAAAAAGAAGGGTGTCATCCGCCGCGGTGCCGGTCCGATGGACGCCAGCCTGTTCGGGCGCGGTGCCGGCGAAGGCCTCGGTGTACATATATGCACCGGCCCGGTGTACGTGAAGGGCGCCGAAGAGGGCGACGTGCTCGAAGTGCGTATCGTTGACGTCGCACCGCGGCCGAGCGCCAACCCGAGCTACAAGGGCAAGAGCTTCGGCGTCAATGCGGCGGCCTGGTGGGGCTTCCACTACAAGGATCTGATCACCGAGCCGAAGAACCGCGAAGTGATCACCATCTACGAAATCGACGCCGGGCTGGACCGCAACTGGGCGCAGGCGGTGTACAACTTCCAGTGGACGCCGCAGACCGACCCCTTCGGCGTCGTGCACAAGACCATCGACTACCCGGGCGTCATCGTCGACCACTCGACGGTGAAGGAAAACCACGGCGTGCTGAAGAACATCCGCGTACCGGTGCGGCCGCACTTCGGTGTCGCCGGCGTCGCGCCGAAGGAAGCCGACATGGTCGATTCCATCCCGCCCAGCTACACCGGCGGCAACATCGACAACTGGCGCATCGGCAAGGGCGCCACGATGTACTACCCGGTGGCGGTCAAGGGCGCGCTGTTCTCGGTCGGCGACCCGCACGCCGGCCAGGGCGATTCCGAACTGTGCGGCACCGCGATCGAATGCTCGCTGACCGGCACCTTCCAGTTCATCCTGCACAAGAAGGCCGACCTCGCCGGCACCTCGCTCGCCAAGCTCGAATACCCGCTGCTCGAAACGCAGGACGAGTGGGTGATCCACGGCTTCAGCTTCGCCAACTATCTGGCCGAGCTGGGCGACAAGGCGCAGAGCGACATCTACGCCAAGTCGTCGGTGGATCTGGCACTGCGCGACGCCTTCCGCAAGAGCCGCGCCTTCCTGATGGACACCCAGGGCCTGACCGAGGACGAAGCGATATCGCTGCTGTCGGTCGGCGTCGACTTCGCCGTCACCCAGGTCGTCGACGGCAACTGGGGTGTGCATGCGGTGATCAGGAAGGCCCTGTTCTCCGGCGGCAGCCTGTAGGGATTTCGGCGCCCGGGCCTGTTGTGGGAGGCAGCGAGAGCTGCCGACAGAGCGTGGGCCGGGCGCGATCCCTGTGGGAGCGGCGTTGGCCGCGACAGGGCGGATGCAGTCCGCCGGCTTCGATCCAGGCCGCTGTCGGGGTCAGAAGATCCCTCCCACAGAACCCCGGCTCTGGCCACGGTTCGGGCGCAATCCCTGTGGGAGCGGCCTTGGCCGCGACAGGGCGGCTGCAGGCCGCCAGCTTCGATCCAGGCCGCTGTCGGGGTCAGAAGACCCCTCCCACAGAACCCCGGCTCCGGCCACCGATCGGGCGCATTTCCTGTGGGAGCGGCCTTGGCCGCGACACGGCCGCCGCAGTCCGCCGGCTTCGATGCAGGCCGCTGTCGGGGTCAGAGTACCCCTCCCACAGAACCCCGACCCGGGCTCGGATCGTGGATCGGGCGCACCACCCCTGTGGGAGCGGTCTTCTGACCGCGACGCGGCGGATGCAGTCCGCCGGCTTCGATACCCGTCGCCATCGCGAGCAAGCTCGCTCCCACTGGGGCCGCGGCCTTCGCTATGGGCAGCAGTCGGAAGCAAGCGTGCTCCCGCATAACCCTAAGTCACCCGGCACGGTCGGGCACTCGTGATGCGCTGCGCATGTCATCGCGCCCTGCCCGCTTCATCATGCGCGGCTGCCGACAACTGCCTCGCTCCATGTCCACCCCTTTCCCGCTCGACACCTACCTCGCACGCATCGACTGGACCACCGCTGCGCCGGCGTCCTGTGACGCTGCGACGCTCGATGCGCTCATCCTTGCGCACACCATCGCCATCCCCTTCGAGAACCTCGACCCGCTGCGGCGCAAGCCGGTGGCCGTGGACGCGGCAACGGTCACTGCGAAGCTGATCGACGCCCGCCGCGGTGGCTTCTGTTTCGAGCACGGCCGGCTGTTCGCCGATGCGCTGCGCGCGCTCGGCTACCCGGTGCGCGAACTGGCGGCGCGCGTCATGTGGATGCAGCCCGACGACGCGCTGACGCCGCAATCGCACATGCTGCTCGATGTCGACACGCCGGACGGCGCGCGACTGGTCGACGTCGGCTTCGGTGGCCTCACGGTCACCGCCGGCCTGCGCTGGGAAGACGGGCTGGAGCAGCGCACGCCGCACGGTGCCTATCGCCTGCTGCTGCGCGACGATTACTGGTGGCTGCAGTCGCAGATCGTGGGCGAATGGAAGAATCTGTACCGCGTGCGCCGCATCGACATGCACGGTTGCGATTACGAGGCGTCGAGCTACTTCCTGTCCACCCACCCGCAATCCATCTTCACCGGCAACCTGATGCTGGCGCGCGCCGGTGTCGACCGGCGGTGGACACTGTTCAACCGCGATCTCGCCGAATACCGCGCCGACGGCAGCGTATCGCGCCGCACGCTGGCCGACGGCGACGCGCTGATCGCGACGGTGCAGGACCTGTTCGGTCTGCCGGTCGCCGATCAGCCTGACCTGCTCACCCCGTTGCGCGCACTGGCCGCGGACTGAGCCCGCCGCGCGCGCTCAACCGTTCGAGGTCCGGCTGCCGCCGCCCAGCCCGAAGGCGCGTGAGAACTGTTCGGCCGACAGCGCCTGCCCGAACAGATAGCCCTGCCCGTGCACGCAGCCCTCACGGAACAGGCGTATGCGTTGCACGTCGCGCTCAATGCCTTCGGCGATGCTGTCCAGTTCGAAACTGCGCGTGATGTCGAGTATGGCGCGCACGACCGAGGCGTCGCGCTCCGATTCCAGCATGCCCTCGACGAAGGAACGGTCGATCTTGATCCGCGTGAGCGGGTAGCGCTTGAGCAGGCTCAGCGACGCGTAGCCGGTGCCGAAGTCATCGAAGGACACGCCGACGCCGAGCGCGCGCACGCGCTGCAGTGTGTCCAGCACCAGGTCGTCGTGGTCGAGCACGATGTTCTCGGTCACTTCCAGTTCGAGCGCTTCCGGCGGCAGGCCATGCTTGTCGAGCGCCGCCTGCACCTGCGCGGCCAGATCGCCGACGCGGAACTGGGCGCCGAACAGGTTCACGCCCATGCGGAAGTCCGGCGCGCCGTTGCGGCGCCAGTACGCGGCCTGCGCGCAGGCCTCCTCCAGCACCCAGGCGCCGACCGTCGCCGCGAGGGGCCCACCTTCGAGCGCCGGCAGGAAGGCGGCCGGCGATAGCAGCCCGCGTTCCGGATGCAGCCAGCGTATCAATGCTTCGGCGCCGGCCAGCGCGCCGTCGTACAACTTCACCTGCGGCTGATAGAACAGCAGAAACTCGCCGGCGTGCGCTGCACGGTGCAGTTCCATGCTGTACAGCCGACGCGCGACTGCCTCCATGCGCAGTGCCGGCTGGTAGGTGAAGCACTGCGCGCGGCCTATGCTCTTGGCCTTGAACAGCGCGAGATCGGCATTGCCGATCAGTTCCAGCGCCTCGTCGGCCTGCTGCGGCGCCACCGAAATGCCACAGCTGGCGGCGACGCGCACCTCGTGGCCGTCGGCGACGATGGGCATTTCGATCGCCTGCAACACGACGTGGGCCACCATCGCGGCGCTTTCCGGGTCGCCGGTGCCGGCCAGCAGCAGCGCGAATTCGTCGCCGCCGATACGCGCCGCGAAGCCCTGCATGCCGGCGACCGCCTCAAGCCGGCGGCCGACTTCCTGCAGGATGTTGTCGCCGATGGCGTGGCCCAGCGTGTCGTTCACGTCCTTGAAGCCGTCGAGGTCGATCATGATGACGGCGGCGGGCAGAGGTCGTGCCAGCGTGTCTTCGACACGGCGGAAGAAGCCAGCCCGGTTGGCCAGGCCGGTCAGGCCGTCGGTGCTGGCCATGCGGCGCAGCGCGTTCTCCCGCTCGCGCCGTTCGGTGCAGTCCTGCAGGTGGGCGCTGAAAGTGACGCCGCCGGCCTCGCGGTGCATGAACAGCGTCAGCCCGAGCAGCAGTTCGACGCCGTCGCTGCGCAGTCCGATGATGTCCTTCGGCACGTCCAGCCCTTCGAGCGAGCCCTGCGCGACGGCACGGGCGAGCAGGTCGCGGAAGGCGGCCCGGTCGCGTTCGGGCAGCAGCGCGTCCACCGGTTCGCCCAGACCCTGCGTCGGCGTGCGGCCGAGCAGCGCGGCAGCGGCGCTGTTGCAGCCGATGAGCTTCGCTGCCGCGTCGAAGGCGATCAGCGGATTGGGTGCGTTTTTCGCGAAGTCGTCGAAAGCAGGGCGGCTGTGTTCGGGCGATACCTCGATGCGGCGCAGCTCCATGCGGTCGGCCGCCATCTTCGCCAGTTCGCGCAGCCGCTCGCAGTCTTCTTCGCTGAAATCGTCGTGCGGCCGGTTGTCGATCACGCACAGCGCGCCGAGCGCATGCCCGTCCGGCGACAGCAGCGGCACGCCGGCATAGAAGCGCAGTTGGGCACTGCCGGTGACCAGCGGATTGTCATGGAAGCGTTCGTCCAGAAGCGCATCGGGCACCACCATCACGTCGTGCTGGTTGATCGCGTGCGCGCAGAAGGACACGTCGCGCCGCATATCGACCGCCTCGTCGATGCCGGTGCTGGCGGCGAAGAACACGTGATCGCTGCCGATCAGGTTCACCGCGGCGACCGGCATGCCGAACATGCGTGCGGCGATGCGCACCACCGGATCGAGGCTGGGCAGCTGGCGATCGCTGTCCAGGCCGTAGGCAGCGAGCGCGTCGAGCCGCTCGGGCTCGGTCGGAAAAATCGAGGGGCATTTCATCGAGACCTCCTGCAATGGACCGGGCCCGCAGGGCATGACGAACACGCGATGCAAAGGGGATGGGGTTGCGACATGGACAACCCGGTCAGGGCGCCGTAGGGGTTGCGATCACAGTGAATGGAAATTGTTTCATCGAATGCACGGGCTTCGCCGTGCTGAAATTGCCGATTACATATATGCAAAGCGATAGCGGGAAATCGTCACAGCTCGTCGGTGCGCGCATCTGTACCGCACAATCTGTACGTGCTGTGCCGGTCCGTCGGCGCATATCGCTGCAGTTTTCGACAAGACAGGATGGCACTGGCGGCGGCAGACTGCGGTCTTTGCCCCGTCCGTACGCCCGTGTCAGCGCTGTTCGCCCCTGCCCTCTTCGTCCTCGTCTGGTCCACCGGTTTCATCGTTGCGCGGGCCATCGACGGCGTGGCCGATCCGGCCCTATTCCTGCTCGCCCGCTTCACGCTGACCACGCTGCTGTACACGGCCATCGCCGTCGCACTGCGCGCGGCCTGGCCGGCGCGCGAACAGTGGCCCAAGCATCTGCTGGCCGGCGCGCTGCTGCAGGGCGTGTATATGGGTGGCGGCTACTGGGCGGTGGCACACGGGCTGTCGCCGGCAGTGATGGCGTTGCTCGCCACGCTGCAGCCGATGTTCACGGCGCTGATCGCGCAGCGCCTGTTCGCCGAGCCGCTGGGCCGCCATTTCTGGGGCGGTCTGCTGGCCGGTGCGCTCGGCGTCGTGCTGGTGCTGGCGCCGCGACTGGCCAGCGTCGGCCCCGAGGCGCTGTCGCCGCTGGTCGTCGGCGTCGCTCTGGTGGCGGTGGCCGGCATCACCGCCGGCACGCTGGTGCAGAAAAGCTCGATCGCCGCCGCCGACCTGTTCAGTTCGAGCGCCATCCAGAATGCCGGCGGTGCACTGGTCTGCCTGCTCATCGCGCTGGCGCTCGGCGAATCCTTATGGGTGCCCGGCCCGGCGCTGTGGGCGGCACTCGCCTGGGCGGTGCTTGGTCTGTCGGCCATCGGCAGCACGCTGCTGGTGTGGATGGTGCGGCGCGGCTCGGCGGCGAAGGTGAGCGTGCTGGTGCTGCTGGCGCCGCCGCTGGCCGCCGCGCAGGCGGCGCTGCTGTTCGGCGAGCGGCTGGCGCCGCTGCAGATGGCCGGCTTCGCGCTGGCGTTGGGCGGCGTGCTACTGTGCCGGCGTCGCTGAAAGTCATGTCATGTACGCCGCCGATCCCAACGTCGACACCCGCTGCTACGCGGCCGAACCGGCCGGGCACGCACACGACTTCCACCAGGTCGTGCTGGGTGGCGACGGCGGTACCGAACTGGAACTGGACGGCCATCTGCACCGGGTCGACGCCGGTGCCGGGCTGCTGATTCCGGCCGGCACCCGTCACGACTACCGTGGTCTCGACGCCACCAACCGCCAGCTGGTGGTCGACCTGCCGTCCGCCTCCGTCGCCTTGCCGGCGTCGCTGTTCCGCCGTCCGCGCGCCTTCGCCATCGACGCTGCGCTGCGCCGACGCGTGCAGCCGCTGCTCGGCGTGGCCGGTGAGCGCGTGTCGCGGCCGCGTCACTGGCTGCTGGCCACCCGCTTTGCCGACGATCTGGCGCAGCGTCTGCACGCCGCACCGACCGACGACGACGCGCGCCGTTTCCCGGTTGCCCGCATCGACGGCTGGCTGCGCCGCCACGCCGGCGACGCACCGCCGCTAAAGGAACTGGCGGCCCGCTTCGGCTATGGTCCGCGCCGCTTCCACGACCTCTTCGTCGACGCCTTCGGCGAACCGCCGCACCGCTACCTGATCCGCCTGCGTCTGGACGCCGCGCTCGCACTGCTGGACGACGACACGCGCTCGCTCGGGGACATCGCGCTCGATACCGGTTTCGCCGACCAGAGCGCCTTCACCCGCCGCTTCACGCAGCGTTTCGGCCTGCCGCCCGGGCACTGGCGGCGCGCCGCCGGCGCTACGATGCGTCGCTGACGACACCTGCCCGCTGCCGCGATGACCGACCTGCCCAAGCCCGCCGATACCGACGCCCTGCTCGCCCGTGCCCACATCGAGGGCGTGGACGAGGCGACCTGGCTGGACGTGATCCAGCGCATGGACGAGGTGTATTCGCAGCTGGTCAGCGACGAAATCGCGCTGGAGCAGAAGAACGTCGAGCTGGAGCAGTCGCAGCAGTTCATCTTCAGCGTCATGTCCGCGATGTCGGACGTGCTGCTGGTGTGCAATGAGCGCGGCGAGATCGAGGAAACCAACGCCGCGCTGTGCGAACTGGTCGGCCTCAGCGACGACGAACTGCGCGGCACGCCGGTGTTCGCGCTGCTGGCCGACGACGACAGTCGCGCCCGCATGCGCGGCGTGCTCGACGACGCCAATCCGTCGCGTCGCGGTCAGGCGGTCGAGCTGAATCTGCGTGACGCCGAAGGCAGTCCGGTACCGGTCGACACCAATCTGACGCCTCGCTTCACGCGCAACGGACGGCGCGCGGGCACCGTGTTCGTCGGCCGGCCGACCGCCGAACTGAAGCGCGCCTACCACGAGCTGCGCGAGGCGCACGAAGCGCTGAAACTGGCGCAGCAACAGCTGCTGCACTCGGAAAAGATGGCCTCGCTCGGCCGCTTGGTCGCTGGCGTCGCGCACGAACTGAACAACCCGATCAGCTTCGTGCTCGGCAACGTGCATGCGCTGAAGAAATACAGCGAACGCATGGGCCGCTACATCGACGCCGTGCACGCCGGCGCCTCTGACGAGGAACTGGGCGAGCTGCGCACCAGGCTGCGCATCGAGCACCTGCTGAAGGATCTGCCCTCGCTGATCGAAGGCACGATGGAAGGCGCGCAGCGCACGGCCGACATCGTGAACGGCCTGAAGCGTTTTTCCGCGGTAGACCCGGAAGGGCGCACCGCGGTCGACCTGAATACCGTGATCGAGCGCGCCATCCACTGGATACGCAAAGGCACCACCGCGGCGGTCGACATGCACTGGGAAGCCGGTGCGCCCTGCGTCGTCATGGGCAGCGCCGGCCAACTGCAGCAGGTGGTGATGAACCTGCTGCAGAACGCCTGCGACGCCGCCGGCGCCGACGGCCGGGTCGCCGAACTGGCCATCGATTGCAGCACGACCGACGACCGCGTCCGCATGACCCTGCGCGACAACGGACCCGGCATTCCGGACGAATACCTGTCGCGCATCTTCGAACCCTTCTTCACCACCAAGCCGGTCGGCAAGGGCACCGGGCTGGGCCTGTCGATCAGCTACGGCATCGTCGAACAGCACGGCGGCACACTGGTCGCCCGCAACCACCCGGACGGCGGCGCCGAATTCGTGCTCGAACTGCCGGCGGCTGCCTCGCTCACCTGATCGCGCGTGCATCGATATCGGAAGGGGTTTTCCGACCCTGACGGCAGCCTGGATCGACGCCGGCGGACTGCGACGGCCCTGTCGCGGCCAAGGCCGCTCCCACAGAAAGTGCGCCCGACCCGCGACCGGGGTTCTGTGGGAGGAGTCCTCTGACCCCGACGCGACCTGTGATCAAGCTCCCCCTCCCGCTCATGCGCCGCGGTCGCGGTTCAGAAGACCGCTCCTACAGGGGGCGTGCTCTTGACCCGCGGCCCGAGCCTGGACCGCGGTTCTGTGGGAGGGGTCTTCTGACCCCGACAGGGCCAGCGATCAAGCACCGCTTCCCACTGATGCGCCGCGGTCGCGGTCAGAAGACCGCTCCTACGAGGGTGTGTTTTCGCGATGATCAGGCCGCCTTGCGCAGCACGATGCGACCGGCCATGCCGGCGCAGCCGAAGGCTTCGAAGCGCTCGATGCACAGGTCGCGGGCGGCGGTCATGGCGTCCTTCATGAACTTGCGCGGATCGAATTCGGACGGGTCCTTGGCCATCGCGCGGCGCATGGCGCCGGTCATCGCGAGGCGGATGTCGGTGTCGATATTCACCTTGCGCACGCCGTGGCGGATGCCCTCCTGGATTTCCTCGACCGGCACGCCATAGGTTTCGCGGATGTCGCCGCCGTGCTCGCGGATGATGCCCAGCCAGTCCTGCGGCACGCTGCTCGAGCCGTGCATGACCAAGTGGGTGTTCGGGATGCGCGCATGGATGGCCTTGATGCGGTCGATGGCGAGGATGTCGCCGGTCGGCTTGCGGCTGAACTTGTAGGCGCCGTGACTGGTGCCGATGGCGATGGCCAGCGCGTCGACGCCGGTGGCGGCGACGAAGTCGGCCGCCTGTTCCGGGTCGGTCAGCATCTGTTCGTGGGTGAGCACGCCGGCCGCACCGACGCCGTCTTCCTCGCCGGCGGTGCCGGATTCCAGCGAGCCGAGGCAGCCCAGCTCGCCCTCGACCGACACGCCGACCGCGTGCGCGATGTCGACCACGCGGCGGGTCACGTCCACGTTGTATTCGTAGCTGGCGGGCGTCTTGGCGTCTTCCATCAGCGAGCCGTCCATCATGACGCTGGTGAAACCGGAGCGGATCGCCTGCACGCACACGGCGGCGCTGGCGCCGTGGTCCTGGTGCATGACGACCGGAATGTCCGGATACATTTCAGCCGCCGCTTCGACCATCTTGCGCAGGAAGGGCTCGCCGGCGTACTTCCGGGCGCCGGCCGAGGCCTGCAGGATGACCGGCGCATTGACCTTCTGCGCCGCCTGCATGATGGCCTGGATCTGTTCCAGGTTGTTGATGTTGAAAGCGGGCACGCCATAGCCGTGTTCGGCGGCGTGGTCGAGCAGCTGGCGCAGGGAAATCATGGGCATGGTTTTTTCCTTAGGGGCTAGGGATTGGGGATGAGGGGCTGGGGGTCAGAGGCGGTGCATGGCGCGCGCGGTGTCGACCACGCGGTGGGCGTAGCCGAGGTCGCCGCGGTAGCCGGCGCAGACCTTGACGACGCGGCCGGATACCTGGGTCCAGCCGGATTCGAAAACGCAGGAGCGGGTGTCGCGCCCCGACAGTGCGGTGGTGAAGGGCGTGTCGCCGTAGCGCACGATGTCGGCCCAGTCGCCGAAGGCGGCGGCCTGCATCAGCGTGTTCACCTCTTCCACCGAGGTGGCGCGTTCGGCGACGAACACCATGCCGATCAGCGACGCATGCACGCCGGGGATGCGCATCGGTTCGGTTTCGTCGAAGCAGTGCTCCAGTTCCGGCAACACGCGGTGCAGGTGTTCGGGCGCGCCGGTGCGTTGCGGCAGGGCGCCGGTGTCGATGTCGTGCGGCCGGCTGTGCACGGCCGTCAGCATCGCGTTCGAAATGCCGAGCGCGTCGTGCAGCACGCGCGCCACCGGTGCGATGCAGTGCGTCGCGCGGCAGGCACTGTGCACGCGCCGGTGGCTGTCGCGCAGCGCGCCGTGGTTGACGCCATACACCACGGTGGCATCGACGGCCGCCCCGGCCGGCGCGCAGCTCAGCACCTTGCGCGCGCCGGCCTGCAGGTGCGCCTTCGCGTCGCCGCCAGCACAGTCGAGCACGACGTCCACCGCGTGCCGCTTCCACGGCAGGCGGCGGGTGTCACGCTCGCGCAGCCGCACGAAGTCAGCACACCCCGCGTCGGCACCCCCGACGTGGGCATCGGCGTCGTTGCTGCCGGGCGGTGCGTTCAGCGCGACCAGTTCGAAATCATCGCGGCCGGCCAGCGCGCGCAGCACGCTGGCGGCAAGGCGGCCGCCGCCATCGATGGCGATGCGGGTGGTTCTCACGGTCAGCCGGCCGTCAGCGCTTCGCGTTCGGCGTGTGCTGCAGCGTGCGCTGCCAGCAGTGCGCGGGCGCGGGTGGCCACCGCCTCGGGCGTGATGCCGAAGTGCTTGAACAGCAGACCGGCCGGCGCCGACTCGCCGAAGCGGTCGAGGCCGACGACGTCGCCGCTGACGCCGGCTTCGCCGACATACTTCCACCAGTGCGCGGTGCAGCCCGCTTCGATGGCCAGCCGCGGGAGCCGGCGCGGGATGACCTCGTCGCGCCAGCGCGCGTCCTGCCGCTCGAAGGCCTCGACGCAGGGCATGGATACCACGCGCGCCGCGATGCCGTCTGCCGCCAGCAGTTCTGCGGCCAGCAGCGCGATGCCGACCTCGGAGCCGGTGGCGATCAGGCACAACTGCTCGTCGCGCGGCTGGCGCAGCACATAGCCGCCGCGCGCGATGTCGTCGATGCGCACCGTGCCGTCACCGGCATGCGGCAGCGCCTGGCGCGACAGCAGCAGGCAGGCCGGGCCGGGCTGGGTGCTGGCACCACGGCGCAATGCTTCGCGCCAGGCGACCGCCGTTTCGGTGGCGTCGCACGGCCGCCAGACGTCGACGTTCGGAATCAGCCGCAGGCTGGCCGCGTGCTCGACCGGCTGGTGGGTGGGGCCGTCCTCGCCGAGGCCGATCGAGTCGTGCGTGAACACATAGGTGACCGGCAGATGCATCAGCGCCGACATGCGTATCGCGTTGCGCGCGTAGTCGGAGAAGGTGAGGAAGGTGCCGCCGTAGGGCCGGTAGCCGCCGTGCAGCGCGACACCGTTCATCACCGCCGCCATGCCGAATTCACGCACGCCGTAATGCACGTGGTTGCCGATACCGTCACCCTTCAAGGGCCGGTTGCCCTTCCAGTCGGTCAGGTTGGAGCCGGTCAGGTCGGCCGAGCCGCCGAGCAGTTCCGGCATCGCCGGCGCGATGATGTGCAGCGTGTCCTGCGAGGCCTTGCGCGTCGCGACCGAGGCGGCGCGTGCTTCGGCGGCGTCGCAGGCGGCTTCGAGCGCGCGCAGCGCGTCGGACGACAGCGTGGCGTCGCTCTTCAGCCGGCGGCGCAGTTCGGCCGCCGGTTCGGGGAAGGCCCTGGCGTAATTGTCGACGCGCTGCTGCCAGCTGCGGTGCGCCGCGGCGCCGCGTTCGCGCGCCGACCAGGCGGCCTGCAGCGCGGCAGGAATCTCGAATGGCGCGGCGGTCCAGCCCAGCGCTTCGCGGGTGAGCGCGATCTCCGCATCACCGAGCGCCTCGCCGTGCGCCTTGGCGGTGCCGGCTCGGTTGGGCGAGCCCTGGCCGATGCGCGTTTCGCAGCACACGAGCACCGGCCTGTCGCTGCCGAGCGCGGTTTCGATCGCCGCGTCGAGCGCCACCGGGCTGTGGCCATCGACGTTGCGGATGACCGTCCAGCCGTAGGACTCGAAGCGCGCCGGCGTGTCGTCGGTGAACCAGCCAGTCACGTCGCCGTCGATGGAAATGCCGTTGTCGTCATAGAACACGACCAGCTTGTTCAGCTTCCAGGTGCCGGCCAGCGAACACACTTCGTGGCTGATGCCTTCCATCAGGCAGCCGTCGCCGACGAAGGCCCAGGTGCGGTGATCGATCACCGCGTGGCCCGGCCGGTTGAATTCGGCGGCGAGCAGCTTCTCTGCGAGTGCCATGCCGACCGCGTTGGCGATGCCCTGGCCGAGCGGGCCGGTGGTGGTTTCCACACCCGGCGTGATGTCGACCTCCGGGTGGCCCGGCGTGCGCGAATGCAGCTGGCGGAAGCGGCGCAGTTCGTCCATCGGCAGGTCATAGCCGGTGAGGTGCAGCAGCGCGTACAGCAGCATCGAGCCGTGGCCGTTGGACAGCACGAAGCGGTCGCGGTCCGGCCACTGCGGGTCGGCCGGATCGTGCTTCAGGTGGTGGCGCCACAGCGCCTCGGCGATGTCGGCCATGCCCATCGGCATGCCCGGGTGACCGGAGTTGGCGGCCTGCACGGCGTCCATCGCCAGCGCCCGGATCGCGTTGGCGCACTGCGTGCGGAGAAAGAGGTTCGCGTCGTTCATGGGAAGTCCTCGGAATCTGTCAGGCGGCGCGCAGCTGACGGCGGCGTTCGATCAGGCGCAGGATCATCGGCGTGAAGATGAGCTGCATCGCCAGTTCCATCTTTCCGCCCGGCACCACCAGCGTGTTGGCACGCGACATGAAGGAGTCGTGCAGCATGCTCAGCAGGTAGGGGAAGTCGAAGCCGCGCGGATTGGCGAAGCGGATCACCACCAGGCTTTCGTCGGCGGTCGGAATCGTCCGCGCGATGAAGGGGTCGCTGGTATCCACCACCGGCACGCGCTGGAAGTTGATGTGGGTGCGCGTGAACTGCGGACAGATGTAATGCACGTAGTCGTGCATGCGGCGCAGGATGACGTCGGTCACGGCTTCGGTGGAATAGCCGCGGGTGCTGCGGTCCCGGTGGATCTTCTGGATCCACTCGAGGTTGATGACAGGCACCACGCCGATCAGCAGATCGGCGTACCGGGATACATCAACATGTTCTGTCTTCACGCCGCCGTGCAGGCCCTCGTAGAACAGCAGTTCGCTGTCGGGCAGCGGCTCCCACGGCGTGAAGGTGCCGGCCGGCTGCTGGTAGGGCGCGGCTTCCTCGTCGTTGTGCAGGTATTTGCGGCTGCGGCCGCTGCCGCTTTCCGAGTAGTCGCGGAACAGCTGCTCCAGCTCGGTGAACAGGTTGGCGTCCTCGCCGAAATGGCTGAAGTGCGGACGGCCGCCAGCCTCTGCCTCGGCCATGGCCTTCTTCATTTCGGCGCGGTCGTAGCGGTGGTAGCTGTCGCCTTCGATGATGGCGGCCGACACGTTCTCGCGGCGGAAGATGTTCTCGAAGGTACGGGTGACCGACGAGGTGCCGGCACCGGACGAACCGGTGATGGCGACGATGGGGTGTTTCGCGGACATGGAAAACCTCGCGGAAGGGTGCGGAATCGGGTGTGCGTTCAGACGATGTCGGCGAACAGGCCGCGCTTGCCGAACAGCGGCGACTGGAAGGTGTCGGCCGGCGGTTCGCGGTGGTAGGCCTCGATGCGCTCGACCTCGTCGGCCGAGCCGAACACGAAGCCGATGCGCTGGTGCAGCGCGTCCGGCTGCACGTCCATCAGCCGGCTGCGGCCGGTGCTGGCCATGCCGCCGGCCTGTTCGATCAGGAAGGCGATCGGGCTGGCTTCGTAGAGCAGGCGCAGGCGGCCGGGCTTGGCCGGATCCTTGTTGTCTTTCGGGTACAGGAAGACGCCGCCGCGCATCAGGATGCGGTGCGTCTCGGCCACCAGTGAGGCGATCCAGCGCATGTTGAAATCGGCTTCGCGCGGGCCGGTGCGGCCGGCCAGGCACTCGTCGACATAGCGGCGCACCGCCGGCTCCCAGAAGCGGCTGTTCGACGCGTTGATCGCGAACTCACGGGTGCTGCGCGGCACCGACAGGTTCGGGTGGCTGAGCACCCATTCGCCGAGCACCGGGTCCAGCGTGAAGGCGTGCGTGCCGCTGCCCAGCGTCAGCACCAGCATGGTGGACGGGCCGTAGATCGCGTAGCCGGCGCACACCTGTTCGCGGCCCGGCTGCAGGAAGTCGGCGGCGGTCGCCTCGCGCGCCGGGTCGGGCGCGCGGGTGATCGAGAAGATGCTGCCGACCGACACGTTCACGTCGATGTTGGACGAGCCGTCCAGCGGATCGAAGGCGAGCAGGTACTTGCCGCGCGGGTACTGGCCCGGCGGCAATGAGATGTCGTCCAGCTCTTCCGACGCCATCGCGGCGACGTGGCCGCCCCACTCGTTGGCGCGCAGGAAGATCTGGTTGCTGAGCACGTCCAGCGTCTTCTGTTCCTCGCCCTGCACGTTGCCGCTGCCTGCCGAGCCAAGAACGCCGGCCAGGCCGCCGAAGGCCACCTTGCGCGAGATCGCCTTGCAGGCGAGCGCGACGTCGGTGATGAGCGCGTTGAGGTCGCCGGTCGCCTCCGGGTGACGGCGGCGTTCTTCGATCAGGTACTGGACCAGCGTGGTGCGTCCGCCTGTGGGCATGAGACTCTCCTCCCTTGATGTGAATGCGTGGATGCGCGCGCCGTCTGTGCGGCGCTGCGCCGGTATGCCGGGTGCGTGTCGGGCGCTATTCGGTCTCTTCCTCGAAGCGCGCGCTCATCTGCGCGAGCAGCTGCGACGGTGAGCCGACAGGCCATGGGGTGACGCCGGGTGCGCTGGCGTGGTGACCGCCCGCCGTGCCGTAGCCCCAGCCGACCAGCGCGACCGGGCAGCCGGCGGCCTGCGCGGCCAGCAGGTCGGCCGAGCTGTCACCGACCATCAGCAGCTGCGCCGGCTTCACGGCGAGGCGCGCGGCGGCGGCGTCGAGCATGGCTGGGGAAGGCTTGAGCAGATCGGCGCGGTCGCCGCCGTACACCGCGGACATGAAGGGCAGCAGGCCGGCAGCGGCGAGTACCGCGCGTGCCAGCGGCGTCGGCTTGTTGGTCACCACCACCAGCGGGCAGATGGCGTACAGGCCTTCGACCATTTCCTCGATGCCGTCATAGACCATGCCGTGATCGAGCGGCGCTTCCAGCGTGGCGCGGTCGAAGTCGGCGCGCAGCCGGGCATGCAGCGTGCCGTCGCTGTGCGCGAGGCCGAGGTGGTCGATCGCGCGCGAAATCAGCTTGTCGGGCCCGCCGCCTATCCAGCCGCGCACGGTGACGAGGTCGACATTGGGCAGGCCGGCCTGCGACAGGCCGAAGTTCAGCGCGTGCCAGATGTCGGCGGCACTGTCGACCAGCGTGCCGTCGAGGTCGAAGGCGATGGCGTGGATGCGGCTCAGGTCGGGGATGTTCTTGTCAGGCATGGGAGGACTCGTGGGCGGAGATCTGCGCGCGGCCGGCGAGGGCGCGTTCGCGCAGCGTGCGGATGGAATCGGCATAGCGGCCGCCGGTGAATACGGCGGAGCCGGCGACCAGCGTGTCGGCGCCGGCCGCGGCGACGCGGGCCGCGTTGTCGGCATTGACGCCGCCATCGACTTCGAGCCAGATGTCGCGGCCGCAGGCGTCGATGCGGCGGCGCACCGCCTCGATCTTCGGCAGTGCCGATTCGATGAAGCGCTGGCCGCCGAAGCCCGGATTCACCGACATCAGCAGCACCAGATCGAGCTGCTCCAGCACGTGGTCGAGCACGTTGAGCGGCGTCGCCGGGTTCAGCACCAGCCCGGCCTTCACGCCGTGGCTGCGGATGAGTTGTACGGTGCGGTCGATGTGCTCGCTCGCTTCCGGGTGGAAGGAAATGATGGAGGCGCCGGCGTTGGCGAACATCGGGATCAGCGCATCGACCGGCTTCACCATCAGGTGCACGTCGATCGGCACTGTCGCGTAGGGTTTGATGGCCTGACACACCAGCGGCCCGACCGTCAGGTTGGGCACGTAGTGGTTGTCCATCACGTCGAAGTGGATGAGGTCGGCGCCGGCTTCGATGACGGCCGTGACCTCTTCACCCAGCCGCGCGAAATCGGCCGACAGCAGGCTGGGGGCGATGCGCAGTCCATTCATGACAGCGCGCCTTCTCGCAGGCCGTTCAGTTCGCCGAAGGTGAGCCAAGCGCGTTCGCGCAGGCGCGTGCCGGGTTCGCCGGCCAGCGGCGCCTGCGGGTCGCCCAGCTGCGGCAGCACCAGGCCGGCTTCGTCGAAGTTGTGGTCCTCGGTCCAGAAGGTGGGCGTGACCACGGTCCACAGCCCGGCCGCCGTCGCGGCGCGCAGGCCGTTGGCGGAGTCCTCGAAGGCGATGGCGTGGTCGGCGCGCACGCCCAGGTGCTGCAGTGCCAGCAGGTAGATGTCGGGCGCCGGTTTCTTGGCGGCCACCTGGTCGCCGCAGGCGATGACGCCGAACAGGTCGAGCGCGCGCCCGCCCAGCGTGGCGTGCAGCAACGCGTCGATATTCACCGCGGTGGTGGTGCTGGCGATGGCCAGGCGGCAGCCGGCGGCGGCCGCTTCGTCGAGCAGCCGTGCGATGCCGGGGCGCAGCGGCACCGCGCCGTCGCGCACCACCGAACTGTAGAAGCGGGTCTTGGCCGCGTGCATCTGCGGAATGCGCGCGATGAGCTCAGCGCGGTCGCCGTCGGCGAGGTCGAGCGAGGCGATGTGGCGCGCGATGCGTTCCTTGCCGCCGGTGGTCGACAGCAGGCGGCGGTACTCGGTGCGCGACCACTTCCAGCCGGTGCCGAGCTGTTCGAAGGCGAGGTTGAAGGCGGTGCGGTGGGCTTCTTCGGTGTCGGCCAGCGTGCCGTCGACGTCGAAGATGAGGGCATCAAGACGCATGGAGGTCGTCCTTTCCGTTGGCGGCGAACACGCGGCTGGCCAGCACGTCGCCGGCTTCAAGCGTGCACAGCGCGTCGCGCGTCGGCGCCGCGTCGAGGTCGAACAGCCGGGTGGCGTGGCGCAGGCGGATGCGGTCGAGCGCGTTGCGCACCGAGCGCGCATTCGCGAAGTGGGGTTGCTGGCGGCGCAGCCGCACGTAGCGCGCGAAGGCCTCGTGCGCGTCGCCGTCGAAGCGGTAGTTCAGGCCGGACAGCATCAGCTCGGCGATGCGCATCAGCTCGTCCTCGCTGTAGTCGGGGAAGTCGATGTGGTGCGCGATGCGCGAGGCCATGCCGGGGTTGCTGGAGAAGAAGGTGTCCATGCGGTCGCGGTAGCCGGCGAGGATCACCACCAGGTCGTCGCGGTGGTTCTCCATCACCTGCAGCAGGATTTCGATCGCCTCCTGTCCGTAGTCGCGCTCGTTCTCCGGCCGGTAGAGGTAATAGGCCTCGTCGATGAACAGCACGCCGCCCATCGCCTTCTTGATCACTTCCTTGGTCTTGGGCGCGGTGTGGCCGATGAACTGGCCCACCAGGTCGTCGCGCGTCACCGCCACCAGATGACCCTTGCGCACGTAGCCGAGCTGGCGCAGCACTTCGGCCATGCGCAGCGCGACCGTGGTCTTGCCGGTGCCGGGGTTGCCGGTGAAGCACATGTGCAGCGAGGGCGGCTGCGACTGCAGGCCCTGCTGCGCGCGCAGGCGGTCGATCAGCAGCAGCGCCGCGATGTCGCGGATGCGGCCCTTGACCGGCGCCAGCCCGACCAGCTCGGCGTCGAGCTGTTCGAGCAGCGCCTGCACGCCGGACGAGGCGAACATCGAACGCGGCGAGCTGGCCGTTTCGAGTCCTTCCGCGGCGGTGGCGAGGGTGGCGGTGTCCATGGTGTCTGCCTCTCAACGGATCAGAAGGAAGAACCGGCCCGGGCGGGCGCAGGGCCGCACCGGGCGCGGTCGGGACTCAGTAGCGCGCGCCTTCCGGGTGTGCCTGCACGGCGTAGCTCTCGATCGAGTAGCGCACGGTGCGGCCGGGTTCTTCGGTGCGGATGAGGCGGAAGCCCGGCTCGGCGTCCGGGCGATTGACGATGAAGGACAGCACGACCGACTCGGTGCCGTGCGTCGAGTCGAAGGCGGTGACGCGGATGTAGCGCTGCGGGAAGGTGTCGCGGCAGGCCTTCACCTCCATCATGATCGCCGCCGCGTCATGCACGTCGAACATGGGATTGCCGAACATGTCCCAGAAGGTGTTGCGCGGGTGCGGATCGTCGGTGTACTCGATGCCGATCGCCCAGCCGTTGGCCAGGCAGTACTCGACCTGGGCGCGGATCTGCGCGTCGGTCAGGTCGGGCAGGAAGGAAAAGGTGCCTTGGGTGATGCGCATGGTATTTCTCCTGAATTCGGTGACGTAGCGGTTCTGTGGGAGCGAGCGCTGCTCGCGATGCGGTCGGCATCCATCTTCCGGCAGCGATTCGAGGCCGGAATCGCGAGCAAGCTCGCTCCCACAGGAGTGAAGCGGGTCAGACGACGGACGGTGTCGGCACGAAGTCCGAGGTGTCGGTCGAGGTGTAGTTGAAGGTGATGTCGCCCCAGGTATCGAGGGCGGCCGCGAGCGGCGTGCACCACTTGGCGGCGTCGCGCAGGATCTGCGGGCCTTCGGCCTTGATGTCGCGGCCCTCGTTGCGTGCCAGTACCATCGCTTCCAGCGCCACGCGGTTGGCGGTCGCACCGGCCTGGATGCCCTGCGGATGGCCGATGGTGCCGCCGCCGAACTGCAGCACGACGTCATCGCCGAACAGGTCCAGCAGCTGGTGCATCTGGCCGGCGTGAATGCCGCCCGATGCGACCGGCATCACCTTGCGCAGCGCGCCCCAGTCCTGGTCGAAGAAGATGCCGCGCGGCAGGTCGACCTTGGTGTGCGTGTCGCGGCACACGTTGTAGTAACCCTGCACGGTGAGCGGGTCGCCTTCCAGCTTGCCGACGGCGGTGCCGGTGTGCAGGTGGTCGACGCCGGCCAGACGTAGCCATTTGGCGATGACGCGGAAGCTGACGCCGTGATTCTTCTGCCGCGTGTAGGTGCCGTGACCAGCGCGGTGCATGTGCAGCACCATGTCGTTCTGGCGGCACCAGTGCGACATCGACTGGATGGCGGTCCAGCCCACCACCAGGTCAACCATGATGATGACCGAGCCCAGTTCCTTGGCGAATTCGGCGCGCCGGTACATCTCTTCCATCGTGCCGGCGGTGACGTTGAGGTAGCTGCCCTTCACCTCGCCGGTCGCGGCCGAGGCCTTGTTCACCGCGTCCATCACGAACAGGAAGCGGTCGCGCCAGTGCATGAAGGGCTGCGAGTTGATGTTCTCGTCGTCCTTCATGAAATCAAGACCGCCCTTCAGGCCTTCGTACACCACGCGACCGTAATTGCGGCCGGACAGACCCAGCTTGGGCTTGGTGGTGGCGCCCAGCAGCGGGCGACCAAACTTGTCCAGGCGCTCGCGCTCGACCACGATGCCGGTCGGCGGGCCGGAGAAGGTCTTCACGTACGAGACCGGGAACTTCATGTCCTCCAGCCGGGCGGCCTTCAGCGGCTTGAACGAGAACACGTTGCCGATGATGGAGGCGGTCACGTTGGCGATCGACCCTTCCTCGAACAGCGACAGGTCGTAGGCGACGTAACAGAAGTACTGGCCCGGCGTGTTGGGCACCGGATCGACACGGTAGGCCTTGGCGCGGTACATGTCGCAGGCGGTCAGGCGATCGGTCCACACCACCGTCCAGGTGGCGGTGCTCGACTCGCCAGCCACGGCGGCGGCGGCTTCGATCGGGTCCACACCCTCCTGCGGCGTGATCCGGAACAGCGCCAGGATGTCCGTGTCCTTCGGCTGGTAGTCGCCGTCCCAGTAACCCATCTGCGCGTATTTCAGGACGCCGGCCGAGTAGCGCTTCTTGGCGTCGGTGATCTGCTGCGGCGTGTTCATGTCGCCCATGTCTTCCTCCTGTTGGATGCGGTCGTTGGCCGGTGGGAGCCCGGCTTTGAATCCAGTCTGGGGAAGGGGCATGGATAAGAAAAGTTTGTTTTTTTCCTCGTTCGATTAAGTTAGGCTTATGCCAGGTGGGGGTCGGAAAGTGGATGCTGCGCTGCCGCATCGGTCGCGTTCACTGCAAGCGCCGCTTGCGGTGCGGGGCTGCGGCTGCAATGCATGTTGCCGGGCCGGCCCGCTGCGGCGGTGCGACACTGGATGTATCAGCTTTTGTTTATCAATGACTTGGCACTCATGAGGCGCGGTTTTGTGCGCCCGTGACCAGGCTGGCGCGCAACTTGTAATGGTCCGGATATCCCTTTCCGGCCCGCAGGAGATTGCCCATGCTCAAGAACGCCACGCTACGCCAGCTCTCAGCGCTGCACGCGGTCGCCCGTCTGGGCAGCGTGTCGCGCGCGGCCAGCGAAATCCACCTGACCCAGCCTGCGGTGTCGATACAGCTCAAGCTGCTCGAAGAGTCTGCCGGCACGCCGCTGCTGGAACGCGAGGGCCGCGGCATCCGCCTGACCGGCGCCGGCGAGCTGATGGCTGCCTACGCGGCGCGCATCCTCGACCTGTGGCGCGAGGTGGGCGACGAAATGGCGGCCTATCGCGGCGTCGTGTCGCGGCGGCTGCGCATCGGCGTGGTCACCACCGCCGAGTACCTGGTGCCGCGCATGCTGGTGGTGTTCGCGCGCGAACAGCCGAATGTCGAGGTGAAGCTGAAGGTGGGCAATCGCGATGAGATCGTGCGCCTGCTCACCACGCACGAGGTCGATCTGGTCATCATGGGTCGGCCGCCGAAGGACCTGAAAACGGTGGCCACGCCCTTCGCCCGCCACACCATGGCTTTCGTCGCCGCACCGACCCACCCGCTGATGGCGCGCAAGCGGCTGGTGCTGCGCGATCTGGCGAAAGAGGATCTGCTGGTGCGCGAACGCGGCTCCGGCACGCGGACGACGCTGGAACAGCTGTTCCGCGAGGCGGACCTGAGCCTGCGCATCGGTTCCGAGCTGTCGAGCAACGAGGCGATCAAGCAGATGTGCGCCGCCGGCTTCGGCCTCGCCTTCATGTCGCAGCACATCTGCCGGCACGAACTGGAGTCGGGCGAACTGGCGCTGCTGCCGGTGGCCGGCAATCCGATCGAGCGCGAGTGGTATGTGATCCGGCTGGCGTCACGCCAGCTCACCCGCATCGGCCAGGAATTCGAGCGCTTCCTGATCGACCACGGCCAGCAGCACGTGCAGGACCAGCTCTCCCGCGCGCCGGGGCTGGCGATGCAGGTGTGCGCGGCCGGGCCCGGGGCGGACCTTCCGCCTCTGTCGGGCTAGGGACGGTCCAGCGACGCGATCCGGAAGTGCTTGTGTGGGAGCGGCCTTGGCCGCGATGCGGTGGCAGCCATCCTCAGACTTCGATACAGGCTGCTGTCGGGGTCAGAAGACCCCTCCCACAGGATCCCGGCCCAGGCTCAGGTCGTGGATCGGGCGCTCCGCCGCTGTGGGGGCGGCCTGGGCCGCGATGCGGTCGCCGCCTTCCTCGGACTTCGATCCAGGCTACTGGCGGGGTCAGAAGACCCCTCCCACAGAATCCTCGCCCAGGCTCCGGTCGTGGATCCGGCGCACCACCCCTGTAGGAGCGGTCTTCTGACCGCGACGCAACCTTTGCGGTCCTCCAAGCCGCAGTCGGGGTCAGAAGACCCCTCCCACAAAACCCGCGCTCTGGCTCGGGCCGCGGGTCAGGCGCCTCTCTTGTGGGAGCGGCCTTGGCCGCGACGCGGCCGTTGCGGTCCGCGGGCTTCGATCCAAGCCGCTGTCGGGGTCAGATGACCCCTCCCACAAAACCCCGCACCGGGCTCCGGTCGCGCCCCGTCTGAGCAATCCGCCTACGGCAATTTGCGCATCAGCACCGGCGGCTCCGGGGGCGGTGCGGGCGGACGGGCTATCGGCGGGTAGAGGGGAGGGTGGCGACGGATGATGCGCGGCGGCACGCCGTACAGGGGCTCCTCCAGCAGTACAGGATCGTCGCAATCCACACGTCTCTGTTCCAGGCAGCGTCGGCGCGCTTCCGCCATTGCCGCCTCCTGCCGCGCGGCGCTCTCTCGCGCGGCCGACGCACGTTCCCGCTGCAATGCCGATTCGACTTCGCGCTGTACCGCGTCGCGGTCTGCCACTCCACCTGCCGGGGCTGGCGGCGTCGCGGCACGGGCAGGGGGCGGTGAGCCGGTCACGGTGAGCGGATCGACCGTGCGTATCGGCGTCGATTTGCGCCCCTCGGGCGGCGCGTCGCCGTAATTCACCACGCCGCGTTCATCGACCCAGCGGTGCACGGTGTCGCCCGCGAACAGCGTCACGGGCAGCATGCAGAGAGCGGCGTAAAGGGCGACGGCTTTCATGTCGTAGACCTCCCGGTTGAATTGTTAAATCTATGGCAACGCACACGTCGGCAGGTTGCAAACACGCGGTGGGCGAGAACTGCTGCGCAGCAGGCCGTCGTACCCCGAATGCTAGAATCCACGCGGTTTTCCGCCATATGGTGTCCGATGCAGATCGTCATTCTGGCAGCCGGGCAAGGCAAGCGCATGCGCTCCGCCCTGCCCAAGGTGCTGCAACCCCTGTCTGACCGCCCGCTGCTCGGGCATGTGCTGCGCACCGCAGCGTCCCTGAACCCGTCGCATACCTGCGTGGTGTACGGCCACGGTGGCGACGCAGTGCGTGCAGCCTTCCCCGATGTCGCGGTCAACTGGGCGCTGCAGGCCGAACAGCTCGGCACCGGTCACGCCGTCCGCCAGGCGCTGCCGCATCTGTCGCGCGACGAGCCGGTACTCATCCTCTACGGCGACGTGCCGCTGCTGCGCGCCGACACGCTGGTCAAGCTGGCCGAAGCGGCCGGCAACGACAAGCTCGCCATCCTCACCGTCAGCTTCGACGACCCGACCGGCTATGGCCGCATCGTGCGCGACGGCGAAGGCCGCATCGTGCGTATCGTCGAGCAGAAGGATGCCTCCGAGGCCGAGCGCGCCATCCGCGAAGTGAACACCGGCATCATGGTCGTGCCCGGCGGCAAGCTCGCCGGCTGGCTCGACCAGCTGTCCAACGACAACGCCCAGCGCGAGTACTACCTGACCGACGTGGTCGCCGCTGCCGTGCGCGACGGCGTGCCAGTGGTGAGCACGCAGCCGGCACGCGTTTCGGAAACGCTGGGCGTGAACGACAAGGCGCAACTGGCCGAACTCGAACGCATCCACCAGCGCGAAAACGCCGAACGCCTGCTGGCCGAAGGCGTCACGCTGCGCGACCCGGCACGCATCGACGTGCGCGGCGAGCTGGTCTGTGGCCGCGACGTCGAGATCGACATCGGCTGCATCTTCGAAGGTCGCGTCGAACTGGGCGACGGCGTCAAGGTGGGCGCGCACTCGGTGTTGCGCAACGTCACCGTCGCCGCCGGCACCGTCATCGCGCCCTTCTGCCATTTCGACGACGCCGTGGTCGGCGCCGGCTGCCAGCTCGGCCCCTACGCGCGTCTGCGCCCCGGCGCGAACCTGGCGGAAGACGTGCACATCGGCAACTTCGTCGAAGTGAAGAACAGCGACATCGCCGCCCACAGCAAGGCCAACCACCTGGCCTACGTCGGCGACGCCACCGTGGGCAGCCGCGTGAACATCGGCGCCGGCACCATCTGCTGCAACTACGACGGCGCCAACAAATTCCGCACCATCATCGAAGACGACGTGTTCATCGGCTCCGACACCCAGCTGGTTGCGCCGGTCACCGTCGGCCGCGGCGCCACGCTGGGCGCCGGCACCACGCTGACGCAGGACGCACCGCCGGGCGAGCTCACCATCTCGCGCGTGCGCCAGACCACCATCACCGGCTGGACCCGGCCGGTGAAGAAAAAGAAATGACCGGGCAGTAACCGACACACAACGCATCGCAACGGCAAAGGATTTCCCATGTGTGGCATCGTCGCGGCCATCGCCGGCCAGAACATCGTTCCCGTACTGCTCGAAGGGCTGCGCAAGCTCGAATACCGCGGCTATGACTCGGCCGGCCTCGCCGTGCTCAATGGCGCCAACGGCACCGAACTGCGCCGCCTGCGCTCGGTGGGCCGCGTGGCGGAACTGGCCACCCAGGCCAGCGAACAGAATCTCGACGCGTCGATCGGCATCGCCCACACCCGCTGGGCCACGCACGGCGTGCCGTCGGAGCGCAACGCGCACCCGCACATCAGCGACGGTCTGGCCGTCGTGCACAACGGCATCATCGAAAACTTCGAGCCGCTGCGCGCCCGCCTGACGAGCCTCGGCTACACCTTCACGTCGGAAACCGACACCGAAGTGATCGCCCACCTGGTGCGCCACCATCTGAAGACCACGCCCGACCTGCTCGACGCCGTGCGCGCCACCTGCGGCGAACTGATCGGCGCCTACGCCATCGCCATCGTCACCGAAGGCGAAGACTCGCGCATCGTCGTCGCCCGTCACGGCTCGCCGCTGGTGCTGGGCCAGTCGGACAACGGCAACTACGCCGCCTCCGACACCTCGGCGCTGCTGCAGGTCACGCGCAACATGATCTACCTTGAAGACGGCGACATGGCCGAACTCACCCGCGACTCGATGCGCATCATGCGGCTCGACGGCACGCCGGTCGACCGCCCGGTGCAGGTGAGTCAGCTGTCGGCCGACGCGGTCGAGCTGGGCAGCTACCGCCACTACATGCAGAAAGAGATTTTCGAGCAGCCGGCCGCGCTGTCGAACACGCTCGAAATGCTGGCCCAGGCGCGCTCGATCACGCCCAACCTGTTCGGCGTCGAAGCCGACAACGTGTTCCGCTCGGTGCGCCGCGTGCTCGTGCTCGCCTGCGGCACCAGCTTCCACGCCGGCCTGGTCGCCCGCTACTGGCTGGAAGACATCGCCGGCATCGAATGCTCGGTCGAGATCGCCAGCGAATACCGCTACCGCAAGCCGGTGGCCGACCCGGATACCCTGGTCGTCACCATTTCGCAGTCCGGCGAAACCGCCGACACGCTGGCCGCGCTGAAGTACGCCAAGACGCTCGGCATGACCCGCACGCTGGCCATCTGCAACGTGCCGGAATCGGCCATCGTGCGCGAATCGAGCCTGCGTTTCATCACCCGCGCCGGCCCGGAAATCGGTGTTGCTTCGACCAAGGCCTACACCACCCAGCTCGCCGCGCTCGCGCTGCTCACGCTGGCCATGGCCAAGACCCGCGGCACGCTCAGCGTCGCGCAGGAAGAGAAATACCTCGGCGCACTGCGTCACCTGCCGGGCGCCGTCACCCGCGTTCTGGAGCTTGAGCCGCAGATCCAGGCTTGGGCCGAACGCTTCGCGATGAAGCACCACGCCCTTTTCCTCGGCCGCGGCCAGCACTACCCGATCGCGCTCGAAGGCGCGCTCAAGCTCAAGGAAATTTCCTACATCCACGCCGAAGCCTACCCGGCCGGCGAACTGAAGCACGGCCCGCTGGCACTGGTCGACCGCGACATGCCGGTCATCGCCATCGCCCCGAACGACGCGCTGATCGAAAAGCTCAAGAGCAACATCCAGGAAGTCCGCGCCCGCGGCGGCGAGCTCTACGTCATCGCCGACGCCGGCACCGAAATGGTCGAAGGCGAGGGCGTTCACATCCTGAACATGCCGGAGAACTACGGCCTGCTGTCACCGGTGCTGCACGTCGTGCCGCTGCAACTGCTGGCGTATCACGCGGCGCTGGTGAAGGGCACCGACGTGGACAAGCCGCGGAATCTGGCGAAGAGCGTGACGGTGGAGTGAGGCGCGCACCACGCGCGCTTGAATGTCGATCAACCCGGGCGGTTCAACGCCTCGGGGATGAACCCTTCCGCCGTCAGTGCGCGGATCACGCCACGCAGCAACACGCTGTTGCTGAAACCCACGGTGTACTGACGTGCGCCCTCGTGGATCGGTACGAGCATCCGGCGCTCCACAAGCTTGCGGATCTGGTAGGTGCGTTGGGCTTCCGTCATCCCGGGCATCGCCGCTTTCAGGTCGCCCGCCTTGGCGATCCCTCTGTGGGCCGTTGCCATAAGCACCCGCTCTTCCATCTGCGTCAATGATTCGCGCTCGCGCGCATGATGCAACGCTGGTGTCAGGATGCGGTCGATGAGATAGCCCTGATCGGTCAGCCGGGCCACCTTGTCCAGTTCGTCGCGCACGCCGGACAGCACGTAGATGCACCACGCCTCGCGTCCTTCCTGCGTGCCGGTGTCCGCCTGACTGAGCGTGGCGTAATAGCGGTCGCGGTCGTTGCAGAACACCGCGGTCGGATTCAGCACCCGCCCGCCTGCCCTGACGTCGAAGCCGTACTTGATCATCAAGGTATAGGTCAGCAGCCGTACCACACGCCCGTTGCCGTTGCCGAAGGGGTGTATCCACGCGAAGCGGTGGTGGGCGAGCGCGACCTTGATCAGATCGTACTTGGGCGGGTCAGGCTGATTGATGAACGCCACCAGCTCGCTCATGTACTGCGGCACCTGCAGCGCCTCGGGTGGAAGGTGGTCGGACTGCGAAATCCGCACCGACCCCTGGCGGTAGGCGCCGGGGGTGGCGTCGCCCTCCCGCTGCAGGTCGCGCACCGTCAGCGCATGCAGCTCGCGCACAAGATGTTCGGTGATGTCGTCGCCGGGAGCGAAATGCGCCTCGATGAAGGCCATCGCCTCTTCGATATTGGCCATTTCACGCAGCGTGTCACTCACGCTTGCCGCAACGTCTTCCAGCCGGCTCTCGACATAGTCGGCCAGCGTGGTGTGGTTGCCTTCGATACGGGCCGACCCCAGGCTTTCCAGCATGTGGAAGATCTGCTTGAGCTGGAAGAACACCGGTGCGGGCGTGCTGCCCTCCAGCCGGAGACGGCGCAGATGTTCGAGCTCGGTCACCACATCGACCAGGGGTGAGGCGAAGGTGGTGTTCAGCAGACTCAGATCATGATGGCGGAAGGCAGGCATGAGCGGCCCCTGTGCCGAAGTAAGGGCAAAGTCGTAGATTATCTGTAATCGACGATCTTGGTATCTTCAATAGGGCGAGAAAAATTCAGTCAGAACAAATGCCTGAAATATGGATCAAGGAAAAATATCTTGAAAATTTCGGCACTTTTTCTGCAATTTCTCCCATGCGTATCTTGAACACGTGTGCCTGACGTGGTGCTGCTTCAGAGTACGCGGATGGACCAACGCCTTTTACTCTCGCTAGCCCATGGATTTGCCTCACGGCCTCCGTCCTTACCATGGACGACGCGGCGAAGTTTGCCTGCTGACCAGCTTCCGGCGTCAAACCCGACTGTCGCGCAGGCACAGACTTTCCCCCGGCCAAGGCCGACGGCGAAGCAATCCACCTCAAGGTCTGGACGCCGGCGCAGCGCTGGAACACCATCAGCCTGTTCAGCGATGGAGCGAGCAATGCGCACAACGAAGCAAAGCGGCGTGGTCCCGTCCGGAGGCAAGGCTGGCGAAGCAAACGAGACGGTCCGCTCGGGCGAATGCGCGAGAGAAGGCGAAGTCATCCGTGATGGCCGGCGCGCTGTGGAGAACTGGCTCGTCCGGCAGATCGGGCCGGCTTATGACGCCTTGAGGGCAGATCCGTCGCGCGCCTTGACGGCCGATGCAGTGAGTGCAAGGCTGGCGGCCGAGTATGCGAAGGCTCGATGAGCGATCGTGTGGCGCGTCCTTCCAGAGACGCGGAGCGCGCACTCGCAGCAGATGACCAGACCCCCTTGTAGCGACATCGCACGTGCGTCGATAGGCTGCACAGAATTCCGTCACCTTCCCACCGGGAGCCAGTCATGGGTTTTTCAGCGCGCGACGTGGTGCCCTTCACCCAGGCACGCGCCAATCTCTCGGAACTGGCCGAGCAGGCCAGAGCCGACGCAGAAAGGATCATCACCAAGAACGGCGAAAGCCATGTCGCGCTGATCGACGCCGACCGGCTGGACGACTACCACCGGCTGGAACGCGAACGCATCCATCTGCTTCTGCTTGAAGACGCCCGTCGCGGTCTGGACGACATTGCAGCGTGCCGGACCCAGCCGGCCGATGCCGCAATCGCCGGTCTCCAGAAGCGTCGCGCGAAGACACGTGGCTGAAGACCTTCGCCGGGTTGAGCTGACCGACAGTTTCCTGGCGCGCCTCGAAGGCATCGAAGCCTTTCCGATCGAAGCTGATGCAGGCGCGGCCTTCGACTATCTTCTCGATCAGTTGCGCAGCACGGTCATCCCCAATCTGGCCCCCTTTCCTCGCATCGGTCGACGCTACCTCGACCACCCGCCCCAATCCGCAGAGGCTCTCAGCCAACTTGCCGCCATGCCCACAGGCGCTGCCGATTCCCTTCGCGGGTATCTGCACGGCGACTACCTGATGCTCTATACCGTGACCGATGACCTGGCGACGGTTTACCTGCTCACTATCCGCCATCATCGGCAGTTGTCGTTCGATTTCGCTGGGCTATGGCCTGCGGGAAATTGAGCATAGAGCTCTGGTACATTTGGGGGGGTAGCTCATGACGTTTGATGACACAAATACGGACGCGCTTAACCTGCGTGTCTCGCCCACCTTCAAATTCACTCTAAGGGCTGTCGCTGATGCAGAGCACCGAAGCATGATCAACAAGCTCGAAGTGCTCCCGGCGAACTATTACGGGCAGAGCACGGGCCTCCGTGTGGCCACCGCTACTCATGGGCACAAGGGGCGCAGAGCAACTGCCAGAGGCAAGCTCATCAAGTGAGCCAATGAATCGCTACAAGAACAACCATGCTTAGCCCCACTCAAGTGAAGCTAAATGATCTAGACCTGCTGGACCTCGGTTCAACAGCCCACCTCTTCAAGGCCAGCAAGTGCAGCGATGCCACCGAGCTTTTGGGCCATGACTACGCGCTTTGGCAAGGGAAGACGGAGGGCCTGATGCAAGTTCTCCCCCGAGAACCCTTGTTCGATCTGATCGTCTCCTCCCCTCCCTACAACATCGGCAAAGAGTACGAAACGCGGCAGGCACTAGACGACTATCTTCAATGGCAAGAGAAGATCATTGATGACCTGGTGCCCAGACTAAAGGATGGCGGGTCGCTTTGCTGGCAGGTGGGGACCTATGTAGATGAGAACCAAATATGGCCTCTGGATATTGAGTTTGCCCCCATTTTTAAGCGGCACGGCTTGCAACTCAGAAACCGCATCGTCTGGCACTTTGGACACGGACTACACGCCCAAAAGAGATTTTCCGGCCGCTATGAAGTAGTGCTGTGGTACACCAAAACAAAGAATAGCAAAGACAAATACACCTTTAACCTGGATACGGTGAGAGTGCCAGCCAAATATCCTGGCAAACGGCACTTTAAAGGACCCAATCAAGGCGAGCTTTCAGGAAATCCACTTGGGAAGAACCCAGAGGATGTTTGGAATATTCCCAACGTAAAAGGCAATCACGTTGAAAAAACAGAACACCCTTGTCAGTTTCCGGTAGGGCTCATTGAAAGATTGGTGCTCTCTCTTACCAATCCTGGGGATACTGTCTTCGATCCGTTTGCGGGTGTTGCGTCAGCTGGAGTTGCCGCTGCTTTGCATGGAAGACGGTTTCTTGGATGCGAGCTAAGTGCTGTCTACGCAAAGATTGGGCATAAGCGACTTCAAGACACGCTAAACGGGATTATTAAATATCGGCCACATGATAAGCCCGTTTTTGATCACACCCGAAGCAACTTGTCTCGCGCGCCAGAGGGCTATCGGTCACAGGGGGATGAGTGAAGTTTTATAAATATATTCACTGTGCCGGGGATAAGTCAGTTCCCAGGAGTCATCAGAAGGATGTTGAAGCCGCCATCACGGCTATCGACATCAAGCCGGCTGAGGGCTCAGCCACAAAAATCCGAGATCACTTTTTATCCAGCATCAAAGCGGCTGGATGGTCGGGAGAAATTCCTGTCTCCAAAGACTCGGATATGACGATCACGTCCAGCAAGGACAGTGTTGGGCTCTGCTTGCAGACGGGAAACGTAGCCCGAATCTACGCTGATATCATCAAGCTGCAAGTGCTGTACTTCGATAACGCGATCAGTTCTGCTGTTATCGTGGTGCCTTCCCAGGAGGTGGCTAAGGCTATCGGCAAAAACATTGCCCAGGCAAAACGACTCGAACGCGAGTTAGATATCTTTAAAAAGGCCTACCACGTTCCGACTCTCGTTTACGCATTGGAGTGATAATGCCCGATACACAGAACCCGCAAGCAGTTGCTACCTCGCGTTTTGGCTGGCCCAAGCCAAAAAGAACGGAAGAGTTTACAAAGCTTCTTGCCAAGCCCAGTGGAGCCACTGAGCGTGTCGTCTTTCAGGGCAAGACCATCGACATCCCGATCATTCGTGTACCGATTGATCTACCGAAATATCGGATGGTGAACGGCCGAACGGCCTCTCTTCAAGCCGAATATCTGGCGAAAAATATCAAGGCCCGTAGCGATCTTTTCTCAGGAGATCCGGAACTTTGGGATGCTCAGGAAGCACAGCACAACCTGTTGGTTCAGCTCACCAAGCAAGCTGATCTGGCTGGCTTTTTTGATGATCCGGCCAATCAGCAGGTCGATCCCATTCTTCTGGATGAAAACGGCTTTGTTGTTAACGGAAACCGTCGTCTTGCCTCCTGGCGAGATCTGTTGCATAAAGACCCGGGAAAATACACCCACTTTCAGCATATTGATATCGCAGTGTTGCCCCACTGCGAAGAAAAGGAAATTGATCGACTTGAAGCTAGGCTTCAAATCACCAAGGACATCCGAGCTGATTACAGCTGGGATGCCCAAGCTAATATGATGCTCGCCAAGCAAAAGCGGGATAACTTTTCCACTAAGGAGCTTGCTGAGCTTTACGACATGAAGGAGTCGGAGGTTCAGCTGCTCTTTGACATGAGAGCCTATGCGGAAGAGTTTTTAAAGTCCCGTGGAAAGCCCAATCACTGGTCTTTGGTGAGTGACTCCGAGTTTGCTTTTAAAAAGATTGTTGCTGCACGTGGGAAAATTTCTAGCGTCGGTAAGCAGCAAGTTTTTAAAGAGGCCGCCTTCATTCTGATTGATAAGCCCGAGGAAGCAGGTAGCCGTTTGTACGAGGCTATTCCTGCCGTCTTGGAGAGCATCGATGAGGTTCGAATCAAGCTCCTTGAAACCTTCAAGGTAGAGCCAGCAAAGGCAGTGCCCGGTGGCATCGATGATCTCTTCGGGGGGGGGCCTGCTGCTGCCGGTGAAGACCCTAGGGACTTGCCACTGGCTCAAGAGATACAGAAGCCTGAGAACGTTGACGCCGCGCGCAAGATCATCGTTGAGGTGATTGAGAGCCAGAAGCAACTGCAAAAAGACGCCAAGAGCGCTAACTACCTTCTGGACTGCTGTGCCAAGGCCCAGGCCGCCTTGGCTGCGGCGGTGAAGGAAGGGCTACGGCCGGAATCCAAGATCGAGGGCGTCGTCAAGCAGCTTGAGGCCATCCAAGTACAGTCGGAAAAAATCCGTGCTTTCGTAGAGCAGCATGCTAAGCATTGATTACCGAGAGAAGGATCGTCGAGCCCTCCTTGCGTGGGACGGCTCTGATGAGCTTTCCCCTTGGTTTGATGTCATCAAGCGGCTGATTTTGGACTCAACGGATGACGCCAAACAGGAAGCGGCCAACCTGCTAACCCTTCCCTGGTGGAACTTCATCGCGCTGCGAAATCGCTTCGGTGAAATTTGCAAGGGCTACGGCCTGGTGCCGGGTAGCACCCTGGCCGTCAGTGATAAAGCTACCGCCCTACTGAGGCAGTCAAGGAGGGCCACTGACGGCTATCAGCGTGCGATGCAGGCCCAAACGGTTGATGAGCAGGCTCTGCGGGCAAAGCTTCAATTGCTGGGCTTTGGTCGAACGCTCACAGAAAAGCAAGCTCGAAACGTGCGCCGTATTGCGGCCCTTCCTGCTGGAGCAACCTTCTCTGTGCCCGGCGCCGGTAAGACCACAGAGGCACTAGCCACCTTCTTCTACCGAGCGACCGAGGATGAGCGCTTGCTAGTCATCGCTCCCAAGAACGCCTTTGCTGCTTGGGATGAACAGATGGCGGACTGCATGCCCAATCTGCATGTCCAGTTCACTCGTCTGCGTGGAGGCAAAGAGAAGATCGCCAAGCTAATATCGGACGACCCCCGATGGATGTTGATCACCTATCAGCAACTAGCACGTGTGCCCGACCTAATTTCCGCACACTTGGCTCAGTTCAAAGCGCATGTGTTCCTGGATGAGAGCCACAGGATCAAGAGCGGTGTTGGAAAGCAAACGGCCCGCGCAGCATTGGGCCTGGCTCACTTGCCCGTCGGCAAGCTGATCATGTCCGGTACACCCATGCCTCAGTCCACTGAGGATCTGATTCCGCAGTTTGCTTTCCTCTATCCCGAGATTCCCGCTAATGCAGACACGGTAGTGGAGTTGATGAAGCCCATCTACGTGCGCACCAACAAGGCGGAGTTGGGGCTACCACCCATTGAGCGCGTGATGGTCCAGCTTCCTATGGCCCCTATGCAAAGTGAGCTCTACATGCTCATGAAGTTCGAGGTGGCCCGGGATGCAGCTAGTGCTCTAAACATTCGTAGCAAGCAGGCCTTCAGAAGCTTGGGCCGCTCCGTGGCCCGACTATTGCAGTTCGTATCAAACCCAGCTCTCCTCTCCTCCGAGATCGGATTTGCTCACCCAGATATCTTGGCTGCAGTGCTGGCAGAAGGCGATGGCCCAAAACTCAAATATGTTTTGAAGCGAGCGAGACAGCTTGCACGTGAAGGGCACAAGGTTCTGATCTGGTCATCGTTCGTTCGGAATGTGGAGTACATCGCACAGCGTCTTGCAGACCTTGGGGCCGTCTACATCCACGGGGGTGTAGATGCTGGGGAAGAGGACGACGATGAGACGCGTGAGGGGAAGATCAAGCTCTTTCACGATGATCCCAATGTGCGGGTGATGGTGGCAAACCCTGCTGCTGCCAGTGAGGGGGTTAGCCTGCACCGCGTGTGCCATCACGCCCTCTACCTGGATCGAACGTTCAACGCTGCTCACTACTTGCAGTCCGAAGATCGCATCCATCGCTTCGGCCTGCCGCCTGATCAGAAGACCACAATCGAAATTGTGGAATGCTTTGACTCGGTGGATGAGACCGTCCGGATGCGGCTTAACTTGAAGATCGGAGCGATGGCCGAGGCTCTCGAAGACTCTTCGTTGAAGCCCGACCCCATTGCTCTCGATCCCACTGACATCGAAGACTATGACGAGTACAGCACCGGCCTTTCCTCCGAAGACATTGAGGCACTGCTAAGGGACCTCAGCAAGGCGCAGTCATGATTGCGTTCTCCCCAGGACTTGCACAAGGGTGCTTTGATCTACTGAGCATCGTCAGTAGACAGAAACTCACCTTCACGGAAATCCATTCAGCCTTTGCCTACCTGGGTTGCATCCCAACTGCAAAGGTCCTAGAAACGGCCCAGGCTCTAAACTGGTTGCAAGCCGATCGCCTTGGCGGAGCAGAGCTCTCTCCCACAGGAAGCCGCCTCTTTGCGATCAATGGGTATGAGGCACAACTGCGGCAAGCACTCCTAGATTACATCGACATCGAGCGGCCCAGCTGGATTCAAAACGCAAGCTTTGGCCGCAGTCGTGTCCTGGGGTTTGCTGGAAGCCAGATTGCACAAGTCTTCTCTGAGGCAGGGCTTGCAGATGGCACAGATGATGCGGTAGTGGCCTTCTGGGATGCTCTTGCGGCAAGGGCCAGAGGACAGCGCGATGACAGGCTGGGCCAGATCGGGCGGATCGGGGAACGTTTGACTATTAACTTTGAGACGGCGCGAACCGGAAGGGCCCCCAAGTGGATTGCCATCGATAACAACGCTGATGGCTACGATGTTCTCTCCGTGGTTGGTGCCGCCGACCACAAGCAGCTCACCATCGAGGTGAAGACATCAACACAAGGAAATTTTGGTTTTGCGATGCTCACTCGAAACGAGTGGGAGATGGCGATGGAGTCCGATGCCCATGTGTTCCATCTGTGGAACCTGAAAGACCCGTCTACTCCAAAGCTGGCGATCGTGAGCAACCAAAACTTTCTGGATCACTTGCCTTACGATCAAGGCATGGGTCTGTGGGACTGCACCAAGATCCCTTTTGCGGCCTTCAAAGACCATTTTTCTAAAGATATTTTGAGCGTACCCCCAGAAGCTCGGTTGGCCATATCGGGTGACCGCCGGGTTTTCGGAGCTCCTCAAGATTATGAGACTGATTTCCGTGATAGGCCTGATGACGACCCCGTACGTTCCGCGACTCCCGATCAGTGATGCAACACTCGCATGAATGACGGCAGCTAGTCTTTTCCGGCCAGCCACCACCCTCCCCACCGCCGCCCGCGACCTCTACCGCGCCCTCTGGCTCCACGCCCAGGGCGCACGCGTGCAGATGCTCGGCGCCGCCGGGCTGCTGTCCGGCGCGCAGCTGCTGCGGCTCACCATGCCCTGGCTGGCGGCGCAGGCGATCAATGCCTTGCAGCAGGGCGACATGGCGACGGCGGGGCAGTGGATTCTTTATCTGGTGGGCATCTATCTGCTGTCCTGGTTGCTGCACGGGCCGGGGCGGGTGCTGGAGCGCAATGTCGGCGTGCGGGTGCGCGTGCGGCTGGCGGATGCGCTGTATGCGCGCATCGCAGCGGCGCCGCTGGCGTGGCGGGACGGGCGGCATTCGGGTGAGCTGCAGCACCGCGTGATGCAGGCGAGCCGGGCGCTGTCGGACTTCGCGCAGAACCAGTTCGACTATCTGCAGAGTGCGTTCAACTTCGTCGGGCCGTTGGTCGCACTGGCGCTGCTGTCGCGCACCAGTGGCGCGATCGCGGTGAGCGGCTATGTGGTGATCGCGCTCATCATCCTGCGCTTCGACCGCACGCTGATGCAGCTCGCGCGCGCAGAGAACGACGCCGACCGCCGTTATGCCGCAGCGCTGCTCGATTTCGTCGGCAACGCGGGCACGGTGATCGGGCTGCGGCTGCAGGCGGCGTCGCGCGTGCTGCTCGGCCGGCGCATGGAGGCGGTGATGGCGCCGCTGCGGCGCGCGGTGATGGTGAACGAGGGCAAGTGGTTCGCGGTGGATCTGCTCGGCATGGGGCTCACCTGGGTGCTGGTGGTGGTGTATGTCATGCAGGTGCGCACGCCGGGGCAGGCGGTGGCGCTGGGCACGGTGTTCATGATCTACCAGTACGCGCAGCAGGCGGCCGGCGTGGTGGCTTCGCTGGCGTCGAATTTTCAGGGCTTCGCGCGCATGCACACCGACTACTGCAGCGCGGAGCCGGTCTGGGCCGCGCCTGGCGAGCCGGATGCGGCAGTGCCCGCGGTGCAGGCGGACGCGCCGTGGCAGACCCTGACACTGCGCGGCGCGACCTTGCGCTATGGCGACGACGCGCGCGGCGGCGAGCGGGGTGGACTTCGGGGCGTGGATCTGGAATTGCGACGCGGCTCGCGTGTCGCGCTGATCGGCCCGAGCGGCGGCGGCAAGAGCACGCTGCTGCGCACGCTGGCCGGCCTCTATATGCCGCAGCAGGGCGAGCTGCTGCGCGACGGTGTGCCGGTGTCGTGGGCGGAGTTGCGCCGGCTGGCCACACTGATTCCGCAGGAAGCCGAGGTGTTCGAAGCCAGTGTCGAAGAGAACCTCACCTTCGGCCAGCCGGCCGACCCGGCCGCGCTGCAGTCGGCGATGCACGCCGGCGTATTCGACGAAGTGCTCGAGTGCCTGCCCGACGGTTTGCAGAGCACGCTCAGCGAGCGCGGCGGCAATCTGTCCGGCGGTCAGCGGCAGCGGCTGGCGCTGGCTCGCGGTGCGCTGGCGGCGCATGGCAGTTCGCTGCTGCTGCTCGACGAACCCACCAGCGCGCTCGACCCGCAGGCCGAAGGCCGGGTGTTCGACCGCATGGTGGCCGCGTTTCCGGAGGCCTGCATCGTTGCGTCGGTACACCGGCCCAGCCTGCTCGCGCGCTTCGACACCGTGGTGGTGGTCGAGGCCGGCCGCGTGGTCGACGCCGGCCCGCGCGACGAAGTGCTGGCGCGGCGGGCGCACTGAGCCGCAGCGCCCGGACATCATGCGCCGCACAGGCGGCTAGACTGTGGCGGTCCGTTCCGTCTAGTGCCGCAGTGATGCCCTTCCGCCCCTGTTCCGTACGATGGCTGTCCAGCGCGCTGCTGCTGGCGACGGCTGCCACGGCGGCCGCGCATCCGGGCGGCTTGAATGCGGAGGGCTGCCACAACAACCGCAAGACCGGGGACTACCACTGCCACCGCGGCGCGCCGGCGCGCACGTCATCGTCAGCGACGGAAGGGGCGGCCGCGGTGCCGGCCGGACGCGCCTTCCGCAACTGTGCCGAAGCGCGTGCCGCGGGCGCCGCGCCGGTGCGTGCGGGCGAGCCGGGTTACGGCCCGCACCTCGACCGCGACGGTGACGGCATCGGCTGCGAGCCTTACCGCGGGCGTTGAGTCGCCGCGCCGCCAGCGCCTCGCCGCCGCGCGGCGAAGCCTGTCAGCCCCAGTCCGGCGAGCAGCAGCGCCCAGCTTTCCGGCTCGGGCACCATGAGCACGGTCGGTCCGGACAGCCCCATCGCATAGACCGCGGCCAGCGCGTCGGCCGAGCCGGTGCGCGTCGACAGGTCGTAGCTGCTGACGAATTCTTCGCCGACGGCGCCGGACGATTTCAGGGTGATGTACTTCAGCGTTACGGTGCGGTATTCGAGGGCAGCCGACAGGGCCGGCGCGCTGCCGCTGCTGCCGGTCAGGTCGAGCGTGGTGACGAAGGCGTCGGTGAACACGATCTCGAAGAAGGTTGCGCGCTGGCCTTCGATGTCCGTCGTCGCGTGCAGCGTCACGGTGTCCAGCGCCTCACCGCGGCTGGCCCGCTCGAATAGTTTGGCCACGCTGGTGTCGAGCGCCTGCGTCCATTCGAAGTCGCGGAACACCGGGCGGCGGATGGTGATGTCGCTGGTCGGGCTGGTGCTGATCGTTTCGATGCCGAAGCCCCAGGTGAAGGTGTCGATCTCGTTCCAGTTCTCGTGCTTTTCGTCGGTGCTTGAGCCCTTGATGTCGTCCAGCTTCAGGAAGTAGTCGAAACCCGCCTGCGCCTGACCTGTGCACAGCGCAAGCGCGATGGAGGCGGCCATCAGTACGGGGCGGAACGGTGTCGGAACGCGCATGGAAATCTCCCTGTCGAGTGGGTGACGGCCATCGGGGCGGACGCCGGACGGCCTGCTTCGCGCAGCACGCAAAGTGCATCCATTAAAGCAGCCCGCATGCACAGCGGATAGCGCTCCGTGCGATCTCAGACGAAGCGCGCGAGCACCACGCCTGATACCGCGAGATGTGCCAGCGACACCAGCACCGACAGGCCGTGCAGCCACTTGAAGCGGGCCTTCCGTCCGTCGTCGGTGGCGGCGTTTCCGGATGCCTGCATCGTTGCGTCGGTGCACTGGCCCAGCCTGCCCGCGCGACGAGGTGCTGGCGCGGCGGGCGCACTGAGCCGCAGCGCCAGGACATCAGGCACCGCACAGGCGGCAAGACTGTGGCGGTCCATTCCTTCTCGTGGCGCAGTGATGCCTTGCCGCCCCTGTTCCGTCCGCTGGCTGTCCGCTGCGCGCAGGCGAGCCCGGTTACGGCCCGCACCTCGACCGCGACGGTGACGGCATCGGCTGCGAGCCATACCGCGGCCGTTGAGCGGCCTGCGGCGCGCTCACTTCAGCGGCAGGAACACCAGCTTGCCGGCCATCATGTCCGGCATCAGCAGGTAGCGACCGTCCGCCGACAGCGCGATGTCCGCCGACGATTTGTGGCCTTCGGCGATGAGCTGCGGCGCTGACCGCGGCGTGCTCAGGCGCCACACCTTGCCGCCCTTCCAGTCGCTCACGTAGAGCGCGCCGTCGCGATCGCGCGCCAGTCCGTCCGCGGCGCCGAAGCCGCTGTAGAGCAGCTTGAGCGCCGGCTTGCCGCCGGCCTTCTTCATCACCAGACGGTACAGCTTGCCGGTGCCGAAGTCGGCGACCAGCAGCGCGCCGGCGCCGTCGATGAGCAGCCCGTTCGGGCGCACGATGCCTGCATTCGCGCCGAGCACGGTGCGGATGCCGCCGTCCGGCGCGATGGCGTAGATGCCGGCGCCCTGGCCCTTGTCGTCGCCGCTGTCCGACACATAGACCACGCCGTCACCGCCGATCTCGACGTCGTTCAGGAACACCGGCTTGTGCGGGAAGTCGCCGGGCTTTGCCAGTTCGGTCACCGTGCCGTCGAGGCCCATGCGCAGGACACGATCCATGTCGGCGACGTAGAGGTGTTCGCTGGACAGGGCCATGCCCTTGGGATCGTTCAGCCCGCCGACCAGCGTTTCGGTGCGTCCGTCCGGATGCACGACGGTGACCTTGCCGTCACCCGCCTTGTTGAATTCGCCGATCTCGGTCACGAAGATGCGGCCGTCCGGGTGGGCGACCGCCGATTCCGGCATGGTGAGGCCGGTGATCTCCTTCAGCGCGGCGCCGGTGCGCTGCGCGGGCGCTTCCGCACTGTGCGGCTCGGCGGCGAGGGCGACTGCCGACGTCAGTGCCGCAAGCGCGGCGACCAGACATCGTGCTCTGAAGGTGCTGCCAGGGTGTGGGCCATGAAGTTCTCCGGTCGGGTGAGTCAATGCACGCATGCATTGAAGGGGATGGATGCCGGGCATTGCGGCCACGGGGCACGCCGTCTGCATGCAGGTCGACTGCGGATGGCCGTGACGGTTCGGTCGCGCGCTCCGGGCTTCGCGGCCGATGGTGGTGAGCGGCGCGGCGCATTCATGCTCGGCCGCCTGCAGCGCCCTGCCGTCGGACGCCTTCCGCGATGAACATAGCATGAGTTCCACGCACGGCCGCCATCAGGCCGACCTGATCGACGGGGTCGACGTTTCAGCGCTGCTCAGATGAAGCGCGCAAGCACGACGGCGGACAGCGCGATGTGCGCCAGCGTCACCAGCACCGACAGTCCGTGCAATGCCTTGAAGCGCGTGTGCCGGCCCTCATCGGTGGCCGCGTTGATGGCCGGCATCAGGTACTGCCGGGTCGGCACCGTGCTGAGGGCGATCAGCGCCAGCAGCAGCGCCGAGCCGCGGTTCTGCGACCACAGCAGTGCCGCGCCGGCGGCGGCGGTCGCGATCACGAACAGGTAGAAGTGCGGGAAGGCGCGGCGCAGGGTGAGCCGGACCATGTCGATCGGCAGGGCGGCGAACAGCACCGCGGCGAAGCCGAAGGCGTACAGCGTCATGCCGCCGAACAGCAGCGCCACCGTGAGCAGACTGACCGTTTCAAGCACGGCGGTGTGCCTCGTCCGCTTTCCCGGGCGACGCAGGACCCGGTGGCGTGGCAGCGGTGGGCGGCAGACATTCCGATGAGCAGGTCTGCGCTGCGGCCGGATCGAAACGGCGGGCGCGCGCCTGCAGCCACGGGCGGACCCGCAGGAAGCCGCGATAGGCCCATTCCAGCAGCGGCAGCATGCCCGGCAGCCGCGCCAGTCGGGCCAGCCAGCGCCAGCCGGGCAGACGGGCCCACATCGCCACGAAGGCGGCAGCGCCGTCCAGCCGCGAGCCGTCGGCGCGCTGCACGTGGAAGCGAGTGAGCAGGGCGGTCCGGTCGGCCCCGAAAGCGGCGCTGGCGGGTGCGTCGGTGCTGATGTCGACGAAGCACAGCGCGCTGTCCGGCCGCTGGTCTGCCAGTCCTTTCACGTGCGCGATCTCGCGCCGGCACAAGGGGCATCCGCCGTCGTAGAGCACGGTCAGCGTGTCCGGCTGTTCTGGCGCGTTCAAGGCGGTTCCTCCGGGTGATGGGGCGCGGAGGCGGCGAAGGTCGTCTGCCGCCGGCGCCACGCGTTACGCGGCATTGACGGGCGCGCGCCTGTCCGGGTTCCCGGCACCGGGTCGACCGCTGCGCCGCACACCGGTGCGCGGATCGGGCACCATCGCGGCTTCGCTTCCGCTTCGCATGCCATGACCGCTGCCGCTGACCGCTACCAGTCCAATCTGCGCGACGAACTCGACGGCGCCGCGCTGTACGCCGCGCTGGCCGAGGCCGAGCAAGATCCCGTGCGGCGCGACCTGTTCCGCCAGCTGGCGGAAGCCGAGGCGGCGCACGCGCAGCTGTGGCGCAGCAAGCTGGAGGCCGCCGGTGTCAGACCCGAAGCCTTCCGGCCCAGCTTTCGCACGCGCGTGCTGGCGGCGCTGGCAAAGCGCTTCGGTCCGTCCTTCGTGCTGCCTTCGGTGGCGACCGCCGAGTTCGCCGACCGTGACAAGTACGCCGGTCAGGCCGACGCCGCGACGCTGTCGGCGGAAGAGCGTTCGCACGCGGCGGTATTGGAGGCGGCCGCAGGCAAGTCGCGCGGCATGAGCGGCGCCGCCATCGCCAAGGGCGAGCGCTGGCATCGCGGCGGTTCTGGCAACGAGCTGCGGGCGTCGGTGCTGGGTGCCAATGACGGTCTGGTGTCCAACCTCTGCCTGGTGATGGGCGTGGCCGGCGCCGGTGCGCCAGCGCAGACCATCCTGCTGACCGGGCTGGCCGGGCTGATTGCCGGTGCGGTGTCGATGGCGCTGGGCGAGTGGCTGTCGGTCACCAATTCGCGCGAGTTCGCGCAGACGCAGATGGCGGCCGAAGCGGCCGAGCTGGAAGAGACGCCGGAGGCCGAGCGCAAGGAACTGGCGCTCATCTTCCAGGCCAAGGGGCTGGCGCGGGAGGATGCCCAGCGCGTGGCGACCGAACTGATGCGCGACAAGAAGGCCGCGCTGGACACGCTGATGCGCGAGGAACTGGGTATCGATCCGGCCGAGCTGGGCGGCAATCCGTGGAGCGCGGCCGGCTTCTCCTTCGTGCTGTTCGCAGTGGGTGCGCTGTTCCCGGTGCTGCCCTTCTTCTTCACCGGGGGCGCTGTCGGCATGGCCTGGAGCGGTGGCCTGTCGGCGGCCGCGCTGGCCGCGATCGGGCTGGCGACCTCACTGTTCAGCGGACGCGGGCCAGTGTTTTCGATGGTGCGTCAGGTACTGATCGGTGCCGTGGCGGCAGGGGTGACCTACGGCACCGGCGCGCTGATCGGGGTGTCGCTGGCCTGAAGCGGATGGCCGCTCGATTGACGGCCACCCCCGGCGCGCCCGATACTCCGCCCCCGGCGGCGCCTTATATATGCGCGTCGCTGCGCCTCTGCTCCGGCAGCAGGCGATCCGCGCCGGGCCGCCCGCGCATCCGCTCATCCCCACGTCCTGCCGCCGTTTGTCCCGCGGGAGAACCCGCTGGAGTTTCACCCGCATGATCACGCTCAGAAACGTCGTCCTTCGCCGCAGCGCCAAGGTGCTGCTCGATGGCGCCACCGCCACCATCAACCCCGGCGAGAAGGTCGGCCTGGTCGGCCGCAACGGCGCCGGCAAATCCACGCTGTTCGCGCTGCTCAACGGCACGCTGCACGAGGACGGCGGTGAGTTCAGCATGCCGACGCAGTGGCGCATGGCGCAGGTGGCGCAGGACATGCCGGAAACCGACCAGCCGGCCACCGATTTCGTGATCGAGGGCGACACCGCGCTGCTCGCCGCGCAGAAGGAAGTGCACGCTGCCGAAGCGACCGACGACGGCGAGCGCATGGCCTACGCCTACATGGCGTTGCACGACGCCGGCGCGCACGACGCGCAGTCGCGGGCGCAGGCGCTCATCCTCGGTCTGGGCTTCACCGCCGACCAGATGTGCAATCCGGTGAACAGCTTTTCCGGCGGCTGGCGCATGCGCCTGCAGCTGGCGCGCGCGCTGATGTGTCCGTCCGACCTGCTGCTGCTCGACGAACCGACCAACCACCTGGATCTGGACGCGCTGGTGTGGCTGGAATCGTGGCTCAAGCGCTACGAAGGCACGCTGGTGGTGATCAGCCACGACCGCGAATTCCTCGACGCCATCACCAACGTGACGCTGCACATCGACGCCGGCAAGCTCACGCGCTACGGCGGCAACTACAGCACCTTCGAGGACATGCGCGCGCAGCAGATGGAGCTGCAGCAGAACGCCTACGCGAAGCAGCAGGACAAGATCGCCCACCTGCAGAAATTCATCGCCCGCTTCAAGGCCAAGGCGAGCAAGGCCAAGCAGGCGCAGAGCCGGGTCAAGGCGCTCGACCGCATGGAAAAGCTGGCGCCCATGCTGGCCACGGCCGACTTCAACTTCGAGTTCAAGGAGCCGGCCAACCTGCCCAACCCCATGCTGGTGATGGAAGACGCCAGCTTCGGCTACCCGCCGCCGGCCGATGCGCCTGCCGGCACGCCGCCGACGGTGATCGTGCGCAATGTGAACAAGTCGGTCATGGCCGGCCAGCGCATCGGCATACTCGGCGCCAACGGCCAGGGCAAGTCGACCGCGGTCAAAACCATCGCCCGCGCGCTGGCGCCGATCGCCGGTCGCGTGACCGAAGGCAAGGGTCTGACCATCGGCTACTTCGCGCAGCAGGAACTGGACGTGCTGCGCCCGCAGGACAATCCGCTCGAACACATGACGCGCATGGCGCGCGAAGGCCTGCCGGCAGGGCAGAGCGGCCGCGAACAGGATCTGCGCAACTTCCTCGGCACCTTCAACTTCAGCGGCGACATGGTGAAGCAGGCGGTCGGCACCATGAGCGGCGGCGAGAAGGCGCGTCTGGTGCTGTGCATGCTGGTGTGGCAGCGCCCGAATCTGCTGCTGATGGATGAACCGACCAACCACCTCGACCTCGCCACGCGCGAGGCGCTGGCGGTGGCGCTGAACGAATTCGAAGGCACGGTGATGCTGGTGAGCCACGACCGCTCGCTGCTGCGCTCGGTGTGCGACGAATTCTGGCTGGTGTCGCGCGGCGGCATCGAGCCTTTCGACGGCGACCTCGACGACTACCAGCGCTACCTGCTGGACGAAGCCAAGCGCGCGCGCGAAGTGCTGAAGGATTCGATGAAGTCCGCTCCAGCCGAAGTCGCGCCGGTCGTGCAGGCAGCGCCCATTGCCGCGCCGGTGAAGAAGGTGCCGGTGAACCTCAAGGCGCTGAAGAACGAACTGGGCAAGCTCGAACAGCGCATCCTCGAACTGCAGACGAAGAAGCACGCACTGACCGCCAAGCTCGCCAGCGCGCTGCCGCCGAAGGAAATCGGCGAAGTCGGCGTCGAACTGCAGAAGGTGGACGAAGAACTCGAAGCGCAGGAAATGCGCTGGCTAGAGGTGTCGGAACAGATCGAAGCGGCGGGCTGATCCTGTCGGCTGCGGCGATGCGCTGAACCGCAGCCGGAGCCAGGGCCAAGGTTCTGTGGGAGGGGTCTTCTGACCCCGACAGCGGCGGCCTGAATCGAAGCCGGCGGACGGCAGCGGCCGCGTCGCGGCCAAGGCCGCTCCCACAGGGGCGGTGTGGCGGCCCCACGACCTGTGCGCGGGCGAGGGTTCTGTGGGAGGGGTCTTCTGACCCCGACAGCGGCCTGCATCGAAGCCTGCGGATTGCAGCGGCCGCATCGCGAGCACGCTGGCTCCCACAAGAGCCGGGCTCAGCCGACGGCCCGGGCGTGCTTCCCGTGGGAGATTCTATGTTCCGCCGCAAGCGTTTTCGTGTTGTTTCGGGACATAGTCTGCGGCGTTCTTCATCAGTGAGAAGGCAACGCGCGCGAGTTTTCGGGCCAGCGCAACAAGCGCCTGGGTGCGGCTGAATCCGCGCTGGAGCATGTGCTGGTAG